>JAKCEB010000010.1 GCA_021838305.1 Actinomycetes bacterium
AAAGTTGCTCACGGACGCCGGCCTCGTGGCTGATCCGCCCCAGGTCGTCGACGATGGTGCCTTCCATAGCCCGCCGACCGACGCCGCGGCGTCCCACGGGTAGCAACGTACGACGCAGGGTGTCTTCGATCTCGAAAGCCAGCGCAGCGTACAACGCGATTGCGCCGAGAGCGATTCCCCACCATCCAGCGACGTGCTCCCAGCCGCTCTGACCAGTCAGCTCGTAGATGCCGGTGATGGAGAAACGCACGGCAGCCCCACCCATCACCAAAGCGGCCAGGACCTTGCCTAATGAAGCGGCGACAGTCGGGACGATCAGCGCTGCTGCCACGACGAGCATGAACAAGCCGAGCGCTTTGCTCGTCGATCCGGCCGGTGATGTTGCGGTCACAGCGCCTGTGACGAGCCAGGCACCGGCGAGGGTGCCGAGGCCGGTGCCGCCGACGGAGTCACGGGCCAAAAACCCGAAGGCGGAGCTGAGCGCCTGCAGCGGAGCGGTGAATAGCATGAGCACGAGTGCAACCTGCTTCCCGTCTGCCGCGGGGAGCCAGCCGAGTTGTATACCGCTCAGCGAGACGGTAGCCGCCCCGAGAGCAATGAAGCCCAGAGGTAGAGGGCTGCCTATGGGCCGTAGCGTGATTCGCGAAAGGCCCGACGCCATCTCGGTGCGCGTGGAAGGGTCGGTCGAGTTGACTGGCCGCGGATCCGACACGTCAAGCGATTCGATACGGTTCTGCGACGGTCACCCGGAAACTCATGCCGTGACCAGGTCGCGTTCGGTCGGGGATCATGGCGCCCCCGTTGGGTGGCAGAGTTCCGTCGAAGAGCATCGTCTCGATTCGGTGATGGTCGTGGAAGTACTCGACGTGGCGCAGGTTGGGGACCGACGCTGCTACGTGGGCGTGGATATTGGGCGCGCAATGCCCTGAGATCTGCAGGTGGTTTGCGTCGGCGAGGGCAGCAACCTCTCGCCATACGCTATAGCCACCGCATCGCGTGACGTCAGCTTGGAGACAATCGACAGCTCCCGCATCCAGCATTTTCGAGAAGTAGTCGAGCGTGTAGCCGTACTCGCCGGCCGCGACGTCCGCCCGAAAGCCGCTCCGAACTCGCGCCAGGCCCGCAAGGTCGTCTGATGATACGGGCTCCTCGAACCATCTGACGTCGTGATCGTCGCTCATTGCCCTTCCGAGCCGCAGCGCCTCTTTCGCTGTGTAACCACCATTTGCATCGACGTACAGCTCTGCTTCGCCGATCACACGGCGGGCCAACGCGACCCGGTGAAGGTCCCGGGCAGGCTCTGCTCCCCACGACTCGCCGATCTTTATCTTGACTCTCGGTATGGACCAGTCATCCACCCACGTGGCAAGCTGGGTCTCGGTCGTGGAGTCGTCGTAGGTGGTGAAACCCCCGCTTCCGTATACCGGCACAGTGTCGCGGGCTCGGCCGAACAGGTCAACCAGCGCGACTCCAAGCTGGCGGGCCCGCAGATCCCATAGAGCCACGTCGACTGCCGAGATGGCGGACGCCACCAGGCCGGGGCGGCCAAGATTGCGGCATGCTCTCGCCATCGTCTCAGCCGACCGTGGGATCTCTGAAGTGTCAGTGCCGATCACGGCCGGCGCCAGCAGGTCGGTGATTACCGCAACAGCACCGGCGCCCGCGTAGGTCCATCCGAGCCCCAGGTCATGGCCGTCTCCGACAGTGACGACGACCATGATCGTGGCGTCCCACGCCAAGGTCCCATCGGCCTCAGGTCTGTCGGTGGGAATCTTGTAAGCGCAAGCGGAGACCTCGGTTACAGTCACTGCCGGATCAACTCGGGGCGTAGTCCCCTACGGGACCCCGCGATAAGGTGATCCGCGCAGCGAGCAGCTAAAGCCATGATGGTGAGCGCCGGGTTGGCGGATCCCTGGGTGGGAAGGACGCTGCCGTCGGTGATGTAGAGATTCGGAACAGCGAAGCTGCGCTGGGTAGCGTCGACAACCCCGTCACTAGGCGAGGCGGCCATTCGACAGCCGCCGACGAGATGGGCGAAGCGGTCGATGGTCATAACTTCTTCTGCGCCGGCACCTTTGAGAATGTCTTCCATGACCCGCTGCGCTGCTTTCATGAGCGCTGTGTCGTTGTCGGATTGACTGTAGGAGAAGCGGGCCACAGGAAGCCCGTGGCGGTCCTTCTCGTCAGCCAGGGTGACGGAATTGCGATAACGCGGGAGGAACTCGCACAAAGCTCCGAGGGTGGACCAGTGCACGTAGTCGCGCATGTATTCGCGCAACACCTCCCCCCAGTGCCCCTGGGCAGCGACGTGTTCCGCCCATGTGATCGGCAGAGGCGAGACAGTCTGGATTGAGAATCCCCGCTTGTAGTCCTTGGTCGGGTCCGTCTCGTAATACTGCTCGGAGCTGACCTCGGGAGGAGGGGCCTTGAACATACGTATCTCTTGGGCGAAGCGTCCTGCGGTCTGCGGGGCGCCCTGGACCATGATGTAGTGGCCGACCTGTCCTTCGTCGTTGCAGAGCCCGTCGGGGAATCGTTTGCTCGCCGACAGCAGCAGGAGGCGCGGTGTTTCTATCGAGTAGCCGGCGACAGCAACCATCCGGGCGCGCTGGAAATGCTCGACGCCGCCGGTGAAATACGTGACACCCTTGGCGAGACCGTTGTCGCCGACTTCGATACTGCTGACCATGCAGTTCGCCCGGATCTCAGCGCCTTGCGCGAGGGCGTCGGGGACATGGGTGATCAGCGGAGATGCCTTCGCGTTCACCTTGCATCCCTGAAGACAGAAACCGCGGTAGATGCAGTGCGGTCTGTTCCCGAAGCGACCATTCGCAATCGCCACCGGACCGACTCGAGCGTTCAGACCGATCGCCGCCGCACCTCGCAGGAATATCTCCCCGTTACCGCTCACCGGATGTGGCGAATAGCGGTATGAGTGAGGGTCGCCCCAAGGCCAGTCCTGACCGGATACTGGGAGCTCCTCTTCGATCGCCTCGTAGTACGGTTTGAGGTCCTGGTAGCTGATCGGCCAGTCGGCGCCGACGCCGTCGAGGCTCGCAGTCTCGAAGTCGGAGGGATGGAAGCGGGGCGTATAGCCGGCGTAATGGACCATCGAGCCGCCAACCCCACGACCGGAGTTGTTCGAACCGAGAGGCACCGGATCGTCGCCGGTTATGACGCGCGGCTCGGTCCAGTAGAGACGGTGGGAAGCGGCTTCGTCGCTGACCCAATCGGCGTCAGGATCCCAAAACGGTCCGGCGTCAAGAGCGACGACGCTCCACCCGGCGCGAGCCAAACGCTGCATCAAAGTAGCGCCCCCCGCCCCGCAGCCGACGATCACAATGTCGACCTCGTCGTCGTCAGCGAAGCGGCGCATGTCTCCCCGCAAACGGTGATCAGTGCGGTTATCGCCGTCGGGGACGAGCCACGCTGACGCGTTCCTCGCCCTAATCTTCTTGTCGCTGAAGCGTGTCATAGATGTCGGCCTACTCGGATCATCGTTTCCCCTGCGGGCTTTGGTGCATCGCACCAGTGGTGTTCGCATGGCGACGCTTCGCGCGCTCCACCCGCCCAGCGAAGGTCACCGGGTCCACACTGTGATGGTCTGCAACCTCCCATCCTTCGCGTTTGTCTACCCCGAGCGCCTTGTAGCCGCGTGGGTAAGCGGGGCCCCCGAAACCGATCTCGTTCCATGCCCAGGGGTGCGAGTAGAACGCGGTGCTCGCGTAGCGCGTCCAGAGACTCCACACCTGCGAACCTGGAAGGCTGTGCCAAACCTCTGCGTCGTGCACCGCTTGAACCAGCGTCCCCTGCTGGCTCCACGACAGCTCATGGAAGCGCTTGTCATGGAAGGCTTTCGCGTCCATATCCAATGCCGCGAGCGTCTGCTGCCACGCAGCGCTGTCCTCTGGCATTTCCTCGTATCGCCATCCGTCGGTCTGACCGAGCGCCAGTCGGCGGTCCACCAACTCCAGCACCGGGACCTTCGGTTCAGCCTCCTGGCCGAGCAGCTGGTCGAAGAGTGCCTCGGCTGTAGCCTGCTCGGCCGCTGTGAAGAAGGAGATATCCGGCTGCGGGTCGAGTCGGGCGAGGACAACGCCGGCGGTCACGTCATCCCAGTGCTCCACGCCGTCGAGGACGTCGAAACCCGGGAATCGACCTTTGCCGCCCGGCGTGATTGCACGAGCGTCCGGCGGACGGAACGGCAACTCAGTCCCCTTCGCGCCGCAGGAGCGACGCCAGCAGCCCCATTCCACCGACGAGGCTGGCGAGTGCGGGCGCGAACGCTGGGGGTCCCATCTCTAGGTTGTATCGAAGGTTCCTCCAACCGCCAGGCTTGCGGCTGATACCACGGAAGTGGAAGAAGGTGCCCTGCATCCCGTTGGCGATCACGAGGAGTGAGGCCGCCGGCAGCACGGTTTTGGCCGCGCGGCGACTGAACACAGCGGCGACGCCCGCTGGCAGCAACGTAGGTACGATCACGATCGGCCACCACATCATCTTGTTTCCGAAGCTGGCACCGTCATGCGAGGTGTAAATCTCCCCGGTGGTGACTATCGCTCCCGCAGCTGCCAGTCCGGCCAACGTTCGTTCAAAGCGCCCGGTTTGTACATCGTGCAATGCCCGACTGGGGAAACTACCCGCAGCGGAGCCGAGAAGGTTCCTTGTCGTCGAGGCCCCTGTTGTCTGTCGCGAAAACCGCATCGAGTTGAACCTTCCCCTAACCCGCCGGCGACAAACTGTAAGGGTGCCCCCCGGATTATCGTGGCGGCCGGGTTGAGCGGCGAAGGCTGAGCACCCGCTCAGCGTGGCGTTCTTCCTCCAGGAGCTTCTGGCGTGCTGACAGGAGGTCGAACTGGGTGATGAGCCCGCGCAATTGGTCAGGGTCGCGACGGTCGACAACCGGGATCACCCCGATGTTGTGGCTGGCCATACGGTCTGCGACCCCACGGAGAATCTCGTCGGGGTATGCCACTGCGACCGGCGTGATCATGGCGTCGGCGACCTGGCTGGTCGCGTCGTCCTTACCTCCAAGGACCGTCGACCACGGCAGGATCCCGATGGTCCGATCGGTGCCGTCGAGGACGGGGTAGAGGCGCTGGCGTCGTGCGGGCGATCCCTCGCCGATCTCACGATAGACGTCGGCGAGCGTCTTGTCGGCGTCCAGTGTGTAGATTTCGGTGTCCATGACTTCGCGTACGAAGGTGGCTTCGAGCGGGTCGACGCTGTACTCGCGCATGACGTGGAAGCCGCGGCGGGCGACTTTTTCAGTCAGAATGGACCGCTTCAAGATGAGGACGCTCACAAGGTGGGAGACCGTCGCGGCTACAAGGAGGGGAAGAAGACTGTTCTGGTCGTGGGTGAGCTCGAAAGCGAACACGATCGCGGTAAACGGCGAGCGAGTCACGCCCGCAAGCGACCCGGCGAGGCCGATCAGCGCCCAAACGCCGGTGGTGGCGCCGGGTAGGACGTGACCGGCGATCCCACCGAGAGCAGCGCCCATCATCAGGATCGGAGCCAGGATCCCCCCGCTGGTGCCGCCGCCCAGACCGCCAGACCAAATGACAAGCTTGACGACGAATAGGAGCGCGAGCGCGCCGAGACTCAGTCGACCGAGCAGCTCTGAGTGGATGGTGTTGTAGCCGACGCCGAGCGCCCTGGGGTCGACAAGGCCACCGAGACCGATGATCGCACCGCCGATGAGCGGCCACCACATCCAATGCAGACGGCCCCGCAGACGTCCGAAGAGGTCCTCGAAACCGTAGACGGCCTGGGTCATCACCCACGCTCCGAGGCCGGTGATAACTCCGACAGCTGCGGCTCCGAGGAGGGTGATCCCGCCGAGGGGAAGGTGAGCAGGGACGGGGAAGAGAGGCTGGGGGGCGACCAGACCTGCGGTGGCCATGACCATTCGCAGCCCGTCCGCTGTCGCCGAGGCGATACCGATGAGCACCATTGAACGCGGCTTGAATTCGAAGGCGAGCAACTCGACGCCGAACAGGGTGGCAGCGACGGGCGTGCCGAATACGGCGCTCATTCCCGCCGCCGCCCCTGCCACAAGCAGACTGCGCCGCTCGGCTGCCGTGAGCCTGAAAAGCTGCCCTACGATCGACCCGATCGCTCCGCCGGTGAGGATTATCGGGCCTTCAGCGCCGAACGGGCCGCCGGTGCCGATGCTGATCGCGCTCGAGATCGGCTTGAGGATCGCGAGGCGCGGCGCAACACGGCTCCCGTTGATGAGGATCCGCTCCATGGCCTCCGGTATTCCGTGCCCCCGGATCTGCTCGGACCCGAACCGGGCGATGAGTCCCACGATCAGGCCGCCTGCTATCGGTATTACGGCTGCGAGGGCACCGAGGGTGTTGGCGTTGGGCGAAACCAGGGCCACGCTGACGCGTCCGTAGTAGAACAAGTTGGTGAAGAACCCGATCATGTCGAGCAGCGCCAGAGATATCCCTGCACCTAGCGCGCCCACCACAAGCGCGAGAGGGACGAGGGGAAGGATCTTGTTCGTCGTTGTGAAGTCGCCCAAGGCCCGTTCGGGGGTCGCCTTCGGCCGGCTGTCCACGCCCAAGTAGTCGCCATCGACGTCCGACTCTGGTGGTTGCTGAGCCTTCCTGGAAAAATACATCGTGACACGATATTATCGTGGACGCCATGCCCCTTCCGGAAAATGTCTATGCACGACTGCTTGCGCTCCGGACCGCAATGCGTCGCTTCGAACGCTGGAGTGAACAGCAAGCGCAGGAAGCAGGCTTGACCCCGGCGCAGCACCAGCTTCTGCTCGCTGTACGAGGTCACGGCGATCCCCGCGGGCCGACAATCGGCGAGGTCGCTGACTATCTGGTCCTACGCCACCACAGCGCCGTGGAACTCGTGGATCGCGCCGACTCCGCTGGCCTCGTCGTACGGGTTCGTGACTCCGATGACCACCGGATAGTCCGATTGGCGCTGACCGACGACGGCGCGAGACGACTGGAAGCGTTATCTAAGTTGCACCTTCAGGAACTCCAAAGGCTCGGGTCGGATGCGCCCTGCGATTGGATCATCGATCCCGAGGCGGCCCATCCTACGTTGGCGCGCGAGTCGGCCGATGCAACTCGCTGCCGACCACCTTAGTCCGCTCCCGTTGTGGCGTACATTTCGAGCGTGAGACGGCCGTAGTAGCCTGCGTCGAAGGCAGAGCTACGAGGACGAGGAGTGAATGTGAGGTCGGAAAATTCGACCGCATCAGTAGTCGGCAGAGTCGCAGAGGAGATCGACGTGACCAAGTTGCACGAGATCCTGGCTTTGTTGCTGGACAGGACCGGTGCAAGCAGGACAACCCTCAGATGGGCTAATCGAGATTCGGGGCCAGTGCTTATCGCCGAAGTGTGTGCTCCTGGAGTTTCCTCGATGAGAGACTCCTCGCTGCGAGGTGTAGCCGAAGCTCCAACGTATCTATATTTGTTGGAGCACCGGAGATTTCTGATCCAAGAGGACTGCTTGGCCGACCCGGTTGCGCCTCCTCGATCTTTGGTCGAGGACTTCGACGTGAGAGCCCAGATGTTGGCACCAGTCACGTTGGACGACGCAATGATCGCGACGATATCGGTTCATTACCAAGGAGCGCCGCGTGCCTGGTCGGAGGCGGACATCGAATCCCTTACGGCCGCTCAGCTCGAGGTGGCCGCTACGATCGGAGTTTCCGAGCAGCTTTGAGCCCGCTTACGGCGTGACTTCGTGCAGCGGCGGCCGCCCGGTCGGCGTCGCCACGTGACAGGGCTGCGAGCAGCTTCCGGTGGGTGTCGCAACTTGCGATGGCGTCTGTTTCCCCGTTGCCTGGATTGACCGCAACGTCGAGAAACGGCAGGATGTGGTTGTCGACGAAGATCGACATGCGGGGCCCGAACCCTACGGCATAGATTCCCCGGTGGAACTGGATGTGGGCTTCGCTCACGCTGTGGTCAGACTCGCCGATGCGAGTTGCAAGGTTTTCCAGCTCAGCCCAGTCTCGTAGGGTCGCGCGACGGGCCATTAGTCTCGCCGCCAAGCCGTCGAGCTCGACGCGAAGCAGGCCTATGTCTCCGAGATCGTCAGGACCGGCAGGCGTCGCCACCAATCGGCCTTTGCCGATGCGCTGCACGAAACCGTCACTTTCGAGTCGGCGAAGCGCCTCGCGGACCGGCGTACGCGAGACGTCCATGCGTGCAGCAATCTCGATCTCGAGTATCCGCGCGCCTGGCGGGATGTCTTGGTGGACCAACTCGGTCTTGAGGCGTCGGTACACAGCCTCGCCGTGTGAGACGGGAGCGGTGGTTCGAGTTTCATCGCGTGGCATCACTTGGCACTCCCATGGACGGCTGACGACACCTCTCGTGAAGCGAGCGTGCCGCCAAACTATAACGTGGTCTAGGGCTTGGACTTCCTTCGGAGGCGGCGAGACAGGTCACACAATGTTCAGTTACGTATACACAGTGCCGACGGTACGGGTCGCCTGAGTTCAAGATTTTACCCTTTTGTCAAGGCCTGTAACACAGAAGAGACCTTCCCTTAATCTGCCCGACATATTGCTCACGTATACATGATGTCGATGGTTCGTTTTGAACGTCACCGACCCGACTACACCACGAGGACAACAATATGAGCCCAGTAGGCAGCCCCGTCAGAACGCGACGCGGGCGACGTAGGACTACCACCACGTTTGCGCTACTAGGTGCGTTTTCGCTCGGAGTAGCGGCTTGTGGTTCGTCCAGTACCTCCGCTGCGACTGCGACCACGGCGACTCCTTCGACGGCTTCCTCGACGACCTCCTCGGCGAGCACCTCCTCGGTCGCCTCTGGCGTTTACGCGCCTGCGCGCGCGGCGCTTCCTGCGAGCCTGAAGGCGAGTGGGGTACTCGATGTGGCAACCGACGGAACATTTCCTCCTTACGCTTTTGTGCAACCGGGGACTACTACCATCGTGGGATACGAAGCTGACTTCGCTCGAGCAATCGCCCAGGAGATGGGTCTGAAGGTCGTCTTCAACAACATGGCGTTCGCCGGGCTCATACCTGCCGTACAATCAGGACGCGACCAGATCGCAATGTCGGGCTTGGAGGATACGCCTGTTCGGGAGAAGATCGTCTCGCTGGTCGACGATCTCGTAGCTCACAATGGCTTCGTCATCAAGACAGCGGACAAGGCGAAGTTCACCACCTTCAACGACCTCTGCGGGCAGGCGGTTGGCGACGTTATCGGAAGCGTCTCAGTCACTGTCGTAAACGACGAGAGCGCCACATGCAAGTCGCTCGGAAAGCCTGCCATAATCCAAAAGGAATTCCCGGATGCCGGAACAACCCTTACTGCGCTCGAGTCCGGCCAAGTGGTAGCGCAGATGGAGACCTTTCCAGGTGCGCCCTATGAGCAGCAGCAGTCTCACGATGCGCTTACCGCCGTGCCAGTCACAACTGGCTACAGCGCAAACTTCGTAACGGGCGAAGCTATCCTTCCGAGCAACACTCAGCTGATCAACGCAACCCAGATCGCCCTCCAACACTTAGTAGACGACGGCCAATACAAGACGATCTTGAGCCGGTACGGGATCTCGCTACAACAGGACGGAGCCACCCAGATAATCGTCAACTGGCAGACCCACGGATTCACAGGATAAGCGAATACGTGGCTGTCGACGCTGTACGCCATGTGTTGTCAAGAGAAGTCGATGTCTAGCTTACTCGGCGTAGCCCGTCGGAGACGAGTAGTACGCCGGAGAGGCGTGCTCCCAGGCCCTTCGGGTTTGAAGCTGGGAAAGCCTGTCAGTAGGATCCGTGAGCCCCCTCAGCCGATGCAATATGTGCTGGGCGGAGTCGTCATAGTCCTGGTCGCCTTGGCCACCATTCGGCTAGCCGGTGACCGTCATATGGGATGGTCTGCCTTCCCAAACTATTTTTTCAGTAAACCGCTTCTCCAAGGAGTCGAAACTACCCTTGAGCTGGCTTTGATATGCCAGGTTGTCGCGGTGGTAATTGGTGCCGGGGTAGCGGCCGCAAGAGTCAGCCGAAGTCCTGTAGTAACGACGCTAGGGGACCTGTACACGTGGATTTTCAGAAGCGTCCCGCTGCTGGTCCAGTTGATCTTCTGGTTCAACATAGCATTGCTCTTCCCGAGCATCGGGATCAGCCTTCCCGGTCTCGGCTCGCTGTGGAGTGTCCCGACTAACTCAGTGATAAGCGGCTTCGTAGCCGCGCTCTTGGGCCTGGCCCTACACGAGGGAGCCTTCATGGCTGAGATCATCAGAGGTGGAATTCTGTCCGTTCCAGTTGGCCAGAGAATGGCTGCTCTCGCGATTGGGATGTCTAATAGACAAGCCAACCGCTACGTTATCCGCCCCCAGGTACTGAGGGTGACAATTCCGGCGATGGGAAATCAGTTCGTCGGATTGCTCAAAGCTACGGCCCTTGTCTCGGTGATCGGTGGTGGGGATCTCCTCACACGAGCGCAGTACATCTACTCGCAGAATTTTCAGGTAGTAGGCCTCCTCATGGTGGTAACGGTGTGGTACTTACTCCTGGTCTCGGTGGCCTCGCTCGCACAGCGGGCTATCGAACGTCACTTCAGCAACGACCGGCGCCTGCTTGCACCACCTGCAACGCAAACAGTCAGTCCATCTCTGACAGTTCCAGCTGAGGTCTAAACGGTGCTCCTCGAGATCAAGGATCTCTACCTGTCCTACGGCGAGACGACAGTGCTACGAGGGCTCTCGCTCGACGTAGACAGCTCCGAGACGGTGTGCATCGTCGGCCCGTCGGGGGGCGGAAAGAGCTCGCTGCTTCGCTGCCTCAATCAACTCGAACGTTTCGACGACGGCGTGGTACTGCTCGACGGCGAGCGGATCGGGGTCCGAGAGACGAAGAGAGGGTTGGAATGGCTGCGCCCTCATGAGGTCATGGCGCAGCGGCGGAAGTTCGGGATGGTGTTTCAGCAGTTCAATCTTTTTCCCCATCTGAGCGTTCTGGAGAACGTGGCCATCGGACTACGTACCGTCAAGGGCCTGCCCGGAAATGTGGCGCGGGCACAGGCCCAGGAGGCTCTCGCACTCGTCGGTCTCGAGGCGAAGAAGGATTCCTGGCCCAACTCGTTATCGGGTGGTCAGCAACAAAGAGTAGCCATTGCCAGGGCGATAGCAATGAAGCCGAAAGTCATGCTTTTCGACGAGCCGACCAGCGCATTGGACCCTGAGTTGGTCGATGAAGTCCTCGGCGTCATCTCGAAGCTGTCGTCGACCGGTATGACGATGCTCATCGTCAGCCACGAGATTCGTTTTGTGATGGACGTAGCCGACAAGGTGTGCTTCCTCGAAGGGGGCGTCGTCGTGGAGTCGGGCAGTCCTGGCAAGATGATCAATGCACCCGAGCAGGAGCGCACCGCTCAATTCCTTCGCAGGGTCAGGCACGATTAGGAATCAGACATTAGAAGGAGAGTGTACCGGGGGGGAAGTTACCAGCCCAGTGGCGGGCGATGTCCACTCGTCGACAGATCCAAACTCGGTTGTGCGAAAGGACATGATCGACGAAGCGTTCGAGGGCTGCCAATCGGCCTGGGCGTCCGATCAGGCGGGCGTGCAAGCCGACGGAAAGCATCTTCGGGCTTCCGTCCTCCCCCTCGCGCCAAAGCACGTCGAAGGAGTCACGTAGGTGGTTCTCAAAGTCCACGCCGCTCGCGAATCCCCCGCCGGCAGCTAGGCGCATGTCGTTTGTGTCGAGAGTGTAGGGGACCACGAGGTGAGGTCGGCCATGGACAGCGGTCCAGTACGGTAGATCGTCGGCGTATGAATCGCTGTCATAGAGGAACCCGCCGTGCTCGACCACCAAGCGTCGAGTGGCGGGGGAATCGCGCCCGGTATACCATCCGAGCGGAGCCGATCCGGTCAGACGGGTCAGGACCTCCACGGCGGACCTGAGATGTGCCGCCTCTGTGGTTTCGTCTATCTTCTGGTAGCTGAGCCACCGCAAGCCATGTCCTACGATCTCGTGACCAGCGCCCACGACCGCTTTCGTGAAAGCCGGGTTGCGCTCGAGTGCCTGGGCCACTGCGAACACCGACAGTGGCAGGCTGTAACGATCGAAGAGGTGCAGGACGCGCCAGCACCCTGCCCTGCTGCCGTACTCATAGAGCGACTCCATGCTCATATGCCGATCGGCGAAGGCTTCGGCACCAGCGATCTCCGAGAGAAACGTCTCGGACACGGGATCGCCGTCGAGTACGGAGCGCTCCCCGCCCTCTTCGTAGTTGAGGACGAACTGAATAGCAATCGACGCGCCGTTAGGCCACTTCGGATCGGGCGGGTGACCGCCGTAACCGACAAAGTCGCGAGCTTCAGCCATCGAAGTCCTCGTCGGCTGCGAGCAACGCGTCGAGTGCGATTTCGACGCCGCGAACCAAGTCAGGTCCAGCGGTGTTCTCGCCGGGATGGTGACTAACCCCGTCGATGCTCGGCACGAACAGCATCCCGATTGGCCCGAGCTCGGCAATGTGCTGCGCGTCGTGGCCAGCTCCACTAGCCAGATCCAGGGCAACCGTTCCGGCTCGTCTGCAGGATTCGTGCAGGATCCGCCGCCACCTGATATCCGTCGGCACGGCCGACGACGACGAAGTAACCGATACGGCTACGGTGGTGGTAGTGGTCCGGGCGATGTCATCGAAGGTCCTGCGTAGGACTGACACCGCTTCGGCGGCCTCGGCATCGTCGACGCTTCGCAGGTCGACACTGAAGCGGACCGAACCGGGTATCACGTTCGAGACGTTCGGTTCGACATCGAGCCGTCCTACAGTGGCGACGGTTACGGTGCCTCCCGCCGCCAACTGCGCCACGGCAATAACCCCCTTGGACGCTGCCACCAGAGCGTCCCGCCTCATATCCATCGGTGTGGTCCCGGCGTGGTTCGCCCGGCCTTGCCAATCGACTTGGAGGCGGATCTGCCCAGTGACAGCAGTGACCACTGCGACCGGACAGTTGTTGGCGTGAAGCACCGGCCCTTGCTCGATATGGATCTCGAGATAGCCGGCGACTGCACCCCACGCCGCATCGCCGGCACGGTCAGGGTGGCTGCCCGCATTGCTCATGCGCTGTCGGAGGCTAACGCCATCTCCGCCGATCACGTCCAGCTCGCCGCTAAGGTCATGGCCAGCAGCGGCTCGACTGCCAGTGAAGGGAGACGCGACCACGCCTTCCTCGTTGACGAAGGCTGCGAGGCGTAGCGGATGCCGAAGCGTAAGACCTGAGGCGCTAAGCGCGTCGAGGATTTCGACGCCGGCGACGACCCCGAAGGCGCCGTCCAGGCGACCGGCGCCGACCACTGTGTCAAGGTGACTGCCCATGGCAAGTGGCAGGAGGCCGGCTGCATGCCCAGCGAATTCCGCTATGAGAGAGCCGACTGGATCAGTTCGGACCTTCGCTCCGGCTTCGGCGGCCCATGAGCCGACAAGGGCAACGGCCTCGCGATCGGGGAGTGACCAGGCGACCCGGGTCAGCGAGCCTTGCGCATCCGCACCGACGCCCGCCAGGAGGTCAATGCGGCGCAGGAGCCGGTCACCGTTGATCCGAGGGCGCCTTCGGGCGATCAAGAGAGCGGGAGTCGCAGTACTTCCGATAGCCGGCGATTCGCTGCCAAATGACGTTGGTAGCTGCGGAATCCTCCGAGTTCGGAGATGTCGACGATCTGGTCCTCAGGATCGAGTCGATCGGGGCATAGCAACATTGCGTGGACCGACTCGCCGTCTGCAAGCTCGATGGTTCCTAACTCCAACTCCGCTGGCTCGGACGGAAGCAGCTTCCCGTGAAGGACTTCGTCAGGAATGTCGTATAGCTCACCGTCGATCGGGCGGCCACCCTTGGGCACCTCGAAAAGGCCGGGAAACTCGTCGCGCACGGCGACGAACCGGTATCGAGCGGCTGTGCGCGCTGGGCCAAGAAATCGGGAGCCGGCATGGGCGCCGTGGTCCTTTTGGCCTGACATGGCAGTGCCGTTCAGAAACATTAGAGGCATATGTATGACGCCGATCGGCTCGGACGGCGCGCCGGCCTCTCAACTACTACGGAGGATGGACAGACGAGCATCGGGTCAACAATAGCCAAGAATTGTCAAGGCTCAGTAATGGTAGGCCTTTCGCTCAGGTTTAAGGCGGCCTAGGGCAGGATCTCGGTCCGCCAGCTCTCGGGCGTAATGGTTACGACGACCTCCCTGTCTCCGTGACCGTCCGGAAATTCATTGACGGACAGCTTGCGCATGAAGTCCGTGGTGTAACGCTTCCCTCCCGCCGAGCCGAGGTACCTCGTGGACATCGCAAGGATGGCGGCTTCCGTGTCGTCTCCTAGTGGCTCTATCGTGACCGGTCCCTCTGCCAGCGCAGAGCGGTACATCCCGTTCGCCACGTCCACGACGAGCATGCTGGCCCTCCCTTCCGCCTGCAGCCGCCGAGCCTTCGCAGACGTGGCGCCGATGTTGATGCGGATGCCCGTGGCGGGCTCGTACGAATACCAGATCGGCGCTAAGAGCGGTCCCTTGTTGACGCGGGTAATCCCGAGGTATCCGAGGTGCGGTCGCGATACAAACGCTTCCCGTTCGCTGTCGCTCATCTTTGAAGGCATGGAGTTCCTTTCACTGTCCTCGCCCCGCGCGGAGCGGGTATCTCAACATGAGACGCCACCATCCATCACCAGTGTCTGGCCGGTCATGTAGCTGCTGGCGTCAGAAGCCAGAAAGGCGATAGCACCGTCGAGTTCGTCGCTCCTGCCGAGCCGTCGTAGCGGGATTGCCCCTTCGAACATCTCCTTGATAGAGCTATGGTCGGTTACATCGCTCGTCATCTCGCTCGGGAACATGCCAGGGCAGAGCGCGTTCACACGGATCCCGTGTCGCGCCCATTGCAACGCCAGCTCGCGCGTCAAGCCGATCAATCCCGATTTGGCGGCAACGTAGCTTGCCTGCGGCAGAAGCGACATACTCCGCAACCCTGCGACCGAAGCCACCATCACGATCGACCCAGCCTTCTGGGAGCGCATTGCCGGCTGCGCGGCCTTCGCAAGTGCGAAAGGTGCTACCAGATCGATCTCCATCACCTTGCGGTAGTCGGATACCTCTTCTTTTGCTGCAGGCATGGGATTGGTTATCCCGGCGTTTGCTATGACCACGTCCACCCTGCCGTGTCGATCCAGCACGCCTTGGATGAGGGCTTCGTTCGCTCCGTCCTCACCGACGTCACAGGCAACGGCTTCGGCCCGGCTCAGTTCGCTGACAAGCGTGTCTAATCGGTCCCTTCGGCGCGCAGCAAGCACGCTGGTCGCGCCTAGCGCGTCGATGACTCGGGCGAAGCGTTCGCCGAGGCCGGAGCTAGCCCCAGTGAGTACGACGACCTTGTCTCGAAGCTTAAACGAAGCGAGCGGGTCGATGCCGGTGAGCGGATGCACGGCCGCCGGCTGGTCGACGCCAGAAGTTTGTTCCATCGGTGGGTCCCTTCCGGTCCTAGTTGATTCGGCGTTCGCGGCCAGCCCAGTGGACTTCGCGAAGCTCACGGCGAAGGACTTTCCCTGTGGCGTTGCGCGGGAGTGCGTCGACGAACTCGATTGAGGTCGGGCACTTGTAGTGCGCGAGGCGGTCCCTGGCGAAGCGGATGAGATCGTCTGGCGAAAGCATTGAGCCTGCTGTTCGAACGACGACGCCGCGAGGTGTCTCCCCCCACTCGTCGTCGGGCACACCAATAACCGCCACCTCGGCTACCTCGGGGTGCCAGGCCAGGGTGTCTTCGACTTCAGCCGGGTAAATGTTTTCCCCTCCGGAAATGATCATGTCCTTCAGGCGGTCTCGAAGGTAGAGGTATCCGTCGGAATCGAGCTCCCCCACGTCTCCAGTGCGAAACCAGCCGTCGGGGCTGAGGACCTCGGCTGTCGCCTCCGGCTTTCGCCAGTATCCTTTCATCATGCGGGCGGTACGCGCCTGTACCTCTCCGGCCTCACCCGCTGGCTGGGAGCCGCCGGTGCGTATATCGATGATGCGCAGTTCGACGCCTGGGCGAGCCCGACCGCATGACCGGAGCCGTTCGACGGCGGTGGCTACGATGTGCGGCGGCCCGTTTGGATCGAAACAGTGGTCTTCTGGGTCGAGGACGCAGAGGACGCCGGCGGTCTCTGTCAGTCCGTACGCCTGGACGAACCGGCACTTCATTGCTTCGATGGCCGCCTGAAGGACCTTCGCGCTGATCGGCGCGGCCCCGTAGGCGACCGTGCGAAGCGACGAGAGGTCGGTGGTTGCGGCGGCGGCCGATTCGACAAGCGCCTGGAGCATCACCGACGCAAGTACGAGGTTTGTGACGCCCTCCGACTCGATGACCCGAAGCATGTTGTTTGCGCTCGGATCGTTGTCGATGATTAGACGGGAGCGTGACCAAAGCGCACCGATTACCGTCCCTGCACCGGCGATGTGGAACATAGGGAGGACTGACAACACGACAGACGTCCGATCGAGTCGCCACACGCCTACCGTGTCAGGTATGCACGCAGCGAGGGACCTGTGGGTGAGCATCGCCCCTTTCGGCTTCCCCGTCGTCCCCGACGTGTAGAGCTGGAGAACCGTGTTGTCGGCGGCGGCAGCCATTTGCGCACAGTCCGGAGATTGGTCACGGCGCCAGGAGTCCCAGTCGTGCCCCCATTCGCATTCGCTGTCACCGGTGTCGGCGCCGCCTACAACGATGACCATCGCCGAGTCGGTCTCTGCCAGCTGTGCCATCGAGGCAGCGAACTCGACCGTGGTGACTATCACACGCGGAGAGCTGTCGCCGAGCACGTACGCCATCTCCTGTTGATGAAGTCGCCAGTTGACCATGGTCATGACGACACCGGCCCGGGCAGCTCCGAGCATCAACTCCACGCAAGCCAGGCACGTCCGCCCGACGAACGCCACTCGGTCACCAGGCTTCAAGCCCAGCTTGCGCAGGCCGTTAGCGACCCGGTTTGCACCATCGTCCAGCTCATCATATGTGACAGTCCGGTCGCCGTCGACGACTGCAACACCAGCTCCGTCGGTCGCACACTGCGTCGGCCTCGCCAGGTTATCGACGGCGAATCCGCCCTCCACGCTCATTGCCGTGCACCCTTAGCCGACCGTTCGTCGGGGCACATGTACGCGTCGAGGGTGGAATGGAAATGCCTGATGCGGCTCTCCTGGTATCTGGCGAGCGTGACGCCCGGTTTGCGGGAAGTCCGCAGTCCCCGCTGGATACGCATCAGGTTGTCCGTGTCCTGATCTGCGACCATAGCGGCCGAACCGAGCTCGGGAGCGTCGGCCCACCGGTCGTCCGCACCGAGCATCGTCATCGTCGCCGGTGCAGGATGGCTGCCGTCGGGGGATTTGGAAAAAAGGAACATGATCTCCATGATCGAGCTCTCCGGATCATCGCCGTTCGGCCGGAACCGGTATGTGATCGGCAATGCCTGACCGCCCCACGGGACCATGTTGGGAAACAGCATGTACTCGATGAGATCAAGCGACTCGGTGTCCGACAGCGACGACATGTCGAGCTGGGTCGAACGGGAGATCTTCTCCCTGGCCCGCAGCGCCAACTTGGCGCGCGCTGTCTCGCCTTCACCCACTTCGATCGGCTCTCCCGCAAAGAACGGCACGTCGCGGCGCATCTCCTCGACGGTCCGCTCCGCCGGGATGCCTCGCATCGACGGGCTCGGCACCCCCTGCACGCTGATCATCCGGCTCACGTGGCGTATGCCCGGCCACACGTCATACTGCGTGTTCGAGTCGCCGTAATAGGCGAGCACCTGTGGATGCGCGACGGCTACGTGGTAAGCCTCCACGAACGCCTCCATCGCGAGCTTCCAGTTGCAGGGCATTACCTTTGCGACGTGCGCCGCCTTGTAGCGGTTCTCGAGGTCGAACGAAGCGAAGTGCTCCGGAAGGTTCTCCAGGTAGCTGTCGAGCGGCTCGCACTCGAGGTCGAAGTTGACGAACACGTAGCCGCCCCACGTCCCGACTTTTGCCTCGGGGAGCGACGTCTTTGCCGGATCGACATGGGGCAGGTCCCACTGCTGCGGGATGTGCAGCAAAGTCCCGTCCAGCTTCCAGGTCCACCCGTGAAACGGGCATCGAAGCCGTTGCACGCAGCCACCCGAGGTGCGCAGCATCGTCCCGCGATGCAGGCACGAGTTGATGTACGCACGGATCTTGTCGGGCCCTGTACGCACCACGATCAGGGAGTCGTGGACGATGTCGTAGACGACGTGGTCGCCCACATTGGGGATCTCCTCCACCCGGCAAGCCATCTGCCAGCACTTCCTCCAGACATTGGCGACCTCACGGTCGTGCCAATCCTTGGAGAAGTAGCGCTCTATCGACAGGTCCGCACGCGCCTGGTCGACGGCCGGCGACTCGCTTCGCATCACTGCGGGAGCGGGGTTGACGTCGGTCGCCAAAACGTCCTGTACGGAGGGCCCGGGTCTTCCGGAAGTCAGGTCCACGGGCGTTACCTCCATGCGGGGCTCCATGCCGGTCAAGTCGGCCGGGTACAGTGTGCCAAGAAAATGACGCAGTGTCAACAAAGCGTCCGCTTCGACTCGTCTCGCGCGACTTTCGTCCGTCGGGGATTCCGTCAGTCAGCGCGCTGCGGGTAGCGTTTAACGGATGCCTGAGACAGCGATAACAGTGGACTTTGCCTCCGACGCGCTCGAAGCGTTGTCCATCTACCTCGAGATCCCATGCCTGTCCCCGTCCTACGACGCCGACTGGGAATCACAAGGGCATCTGGAGCACGCCGTGACCTACCTGGCGAACTGGGCCGCGAGCCGCCCTATCCGCGGCTTGTCCGTCGACGTGCACCGCCTGGAGGGTCGCACTCCAGTCCTGGTCTGCGAGGTGGCGGCGAGCGACCCTCACGCTACCGGGACGGTTCTACTTTACGGCCACTTCGACAAGCAGCCGCCCCTTGGAACTTGGAGCGAAGGACTCGACCCTTTCCGACCGGTGCTCAGGGGCAGCCGACTCTACGGTCGTGGAGGCGCCGACGACGGCTACTCCATATTCTCGGCATTACTGGCCGTCGAGGCGGTACAGCGGGCGGGGCTCGACCATCGACGCTGCGTGATCCTGATCGAAGGAAGCGAGGAGAGCGCCAGCCCGGACCTCGAAGCGCATGTCGACGCGCTGTCGGACCGTCTCGGGGACGTCGAGCTGCTCATCTGCCTCGACTCCGGCTCGCCGACCTACGACCGGCTATGGCTTACCCAGTCGCTGCGGGGCAACGTCACGGTCACCGTCGAAGTCAGCGTATTGGAGCGCGGGGTCCATTCCGGGGCGGCTTCCGGAGTGGTTCCGTCCTCGTTCCGGCTGTTGCGTCGGCTGATCGAACGCTTGGAGGACTCGACGACAGGCGACGTGCTCGTGTCGGAGCTTCACGCTGAGGTGCCGAGCCTGCACCGCGCCAGGTACGAGGCTTTGGCAGCTGAGTTCGGCGATCTCGTCGGTGATGCGATGCCTGCAGTCGCAGGCCTGCAACTGTCCGGTGCGAGCGCCTCGGAGCGACTGCTGCGCCAAGCGTGGGCTCCGGCGATGTCGGTGGTCGGCATGGACGGCATTCCATCGGTCGCGTCGGGCGGCAACGTGCTGCGGCCGATGACCGCCGTGAATCTGTCATTTAGACTGCCACCGGCTGTCGACGCGGAGGAAGCCGTTCGCGCCCTGGCCACAGTCCTCGAGGCGGATCCCCCCTCCGGGGCCCGAGTCTCGTTGCGCTTCCATTCCCCCGCGTCAGGCTGGATCTGTCCCGAGTTGCCACCCTGGCTATCGGAAGCCGTCGACGACGCTTCTTCGGCCGCATTCGGCCGTCCGGCCGCATGGACGAGCGAAGGAGGAACGATACCGTTCCTGGCGGGCCTCGGGCGGCGCTTTCCCGGCATCGCCGTCCTCGCTACAGGGGTGCTCGGACCTGGCTCGAACGCACATGGGATCGACGAATGCCTCGATCTGCCTACCGCGAACAGTGTGACGTTGGCGGTTGCGAACATCCTCGCGTCGCACGGAGCGACACACGCCAAGACACACAGCGCACGGGTGATCCAGGCTCCGTTGCCCTCAGACCGACCATAACGCTCAGTTCCTGCGTTCGCAAGCAAACGCGTGCAATACCCGTTGCGAGTAATCCACCGCCTCGCCGACGTCGACGTCCGGAAATCCAACGCGGCGCGACAGGTTCAAGTCGAAGAATACCTCGGTGACGCCTAGAGTTCGTAGCGACACGAGGTCATCGAGTATCTGGCTTCGGGTGCCTTGCATCGGTCGCCGTCGCCGTCCCGGGTTGGCATCGACGAGCTCCGGAACGCAGCGGACGACGATCCGAAGACTCTCCGGGTCGCGCCCAGCGAGGAGCGCACCGGATCGTACCGTCTCGACGATAGGGCCGATGCGGTCCAGATCGAGGTCGCTACTTCCGATCCAGCCTTGGGCGACCCCTCCGGCTCGTTGCAGCGCCGCCGGGGCGGTTCCGCCGAGCAGGATAGGAGGATGCGGTCTCTGCACTGGTCGCAGGCCGAAGTCCGAGACAGGCAGCGTGTAGAAGTCACCCTCGAAGGACACGGGGTCTGCCGCCCAGATCACGTCGAGGCAGCGCAGGTATTCGTCTAGTCGCGCGCCCCGGCGCTCAAACGGAACGCCGACTGCTGCAAACTCCTCGGTTAGCCAGCCGCTTCCGAGACCGACTGTGAGCCGGCCCCCTGACATGACGTCGAGCGTAGTCACAGCCTTCGCAAGGAGTATCGGGGCGACAAAGGGCGCGCACAACGTCGCTGTCCCCAAGCCGATGCTACTGGTCAGGCCGGCTACGTAGGAGAGCATCACAATCGAGTCGTGCACCGCTCGATGCGGCGGCTGCAGGTCGCGTCCGGCAGGGCAGAGTACGCGCTGAAACGTCCACAGCGAGGAGTACCCGAGCGTTTCCGCTAGCCTGGCGGTGTCGGCGACGACGTCCGGTGCGGCCCATGGACCAGCGATGGGAAGACCGAAGCCGATCCTCGGAAGTTCCGCGGTCACCTGCGATCCAGACCGGAAGCAATCCGGTTCAGTCAACAGAGTCCCGGTCCACGCGTTCGGCTTCTTGGACGAGTTGGTCTCTGAGTTGGCGTTTGAGAACCTTGCCGTAGTTGTTCGTGGGGAGACTGTCGAGAAGCCGATACTCCTTGGGCCGTTTGTACCGGGCGACGTGGTCGAGGCAGACCCTGTCTAGCTCCTCGAAACTCGGCGGGTTATCGATGTCAGCGGCAACGACGAACGCCGTCACGGCTTCTCCCCATTCCGGGTCGGGTTTACCTACGACTGAGACGGCGCGAACGCCGGGATGGAGCAGCAGGGTCTCCTCGACCTCGCGTGGGTAGATGTTCATCCCTCCGCTGATGATCAGGTCCTTGGACCGGTCGCGTAACGTCAAGTACCCTTCGACATCGAAGCTGCCGACGTCGCCGGTGTGCAGCCATCCTCCGCGAAGCGTCTCCGCGGTCGCCCCTGGCTGGGTCCAGTACCCCGCCATGACGACGTCGCCACGGACCACGACCTCACCTGCCTCGCCGACCGGCATTTCACGATCCTCGTCGTCGACCACCCGAACTTCGACGTCGGTCCGGGGTGAACCCACGCTTCTCACGCGCTCTTCCCACCGCGGGTCTTCCCGTGCGGTGTGGTCCTCTTTGGAGAGGGCGGTGATCGTCATAGGCGCCTCGCCCTGACCGTAGATCTGCGCCAGGCGGGGTCCGAAGACGTCGAGAGCGTGCTCGAGATCTGCGAGGTACATCGGCGCGCCACCGTAGATGATCGTCTTGAGGTTCGACAGGTCCGCCCCGGCGAGGGCAGGGTTCTCAGCGAGGCGCTTCACCATCGTCGGGGCGGCGAAGAAAGACAATCCCGGCCAACGTCGGATCAGCGACGCTATCTCCTCGCCGTCGACGCCGCCTGACTGCGCCATGACGCTCAACGCTCCGCGAGCTATGTGGGGTAGGCCGTAAAGGCCGGACCCGTGTGAGAGAGGCGCTGCGTGCAGCATGCAGTCGCGATGCGATATCGGGTCGATGTCCGCCGTGTAGCTCAGCGACATGACCAACAAGTTGCGGTGAGTGAGCGTCGCGCCTTTGGGTCGACCGGTGGTCCCGCTCGTGTAGAAAATCCACGCTGGGTCCTCGGGATTCGCGTCTGCGAGGACGCAGGACGGTGAGGTGACGAGTCGTTTCCATCGCTGCCCGCCGACGACAACGACAGCTTGGAGGCAAGTGACCGTGCCGACGAGAGCCTCAGTTTCCTCAGCGTGACCGTCGTCGGTCACCACGACTCGGGCCCCGCTGTCATCGACTATGTACGCGACCTCGTCCCTGTGCAGCCGGGCGTTGACAGGCACGGCCACAAGGCCGGCGTGCCAAATTGCGAACAGCGCTTCCAAGTACTCAGGTCGGTTGCGCATGACTACGGCAACCCGGTCCCCTGGGGACAGCCCGAGATTTCCTCGAAGTCCTCCCGCTATTGCCGACGCGGTGCGGGCAAAGCCGCTCCACGAGGCGTGGACGCGCTCGCCTTCCGCCAGGGCGGGATCGTCAGGGCGCTGGAAGCCCTGCCTCTGGACCCACACCGCAATGTTCACTGACGTGCCCCTGGCGAGCAAAGACGGCCCGTCCACGACCTACCATCGGATCTGGCGTCACTCCACCTGGGAATGACGCATACCTTTGGGGACTGAACCATGCCTGAATCCCTCGATCCCGAAAAGTGAAGATAGCTTCGAGCGAGTGCCGCGAGTTGCTCCGCTCGCACAACCACGGGGTCCTCTGCACCGTTCACCCCGGGAGGGGGGTGGACGCCGTACCGGCCGTGTACGTCGCCGACGACGGTTTCGTCGCCGTTCCTGTCGATCAGGTCAAGGCGAAGACGTCGTCGTACTTGCAACGTGAGCGGAACCTCGAAGCCGACCCGAGGGCAACATTGTTGATCGAGCATTGGGACCTCGAAGACTGGACGAAGCTGTGGTGGGTCCGGGCGGGTGTGCGTTGGGAGGGTCACGGTGCCGACGGCCATGAGCGAGCGGCTGCTTTGGCGTTGCGCTTGTCGGAGGTCTTTCCGCAGTATCACGACAGACCGTTCAGCTCGATACTTCTGCTGCGAGTTGTCGCGGTCACCGGGTGGTCGGCCAGCTGAGCGCCGCTAACGTTCAATCAGCGTTGACCGCCGGGAGGATCTCCTCGTTGAGCCGCTTCAAGTCGTCGAGTGTCTTCGAGACCGGGACATCCGAGAACGGCGGCCAGATGAGAGGCATCGTAAGCCCGGAGTCGCGAAGGCGTTTGAGGTTGTCGGTGATTTGAGTCGCGGTGCCGATAAGGATGTTGCTGGCCTTGCCCGCCGGGGTCTGGTCGGACGGTTCGTCGGTGATCACGAACCAGTACATACTGCAAAGCTCCAGTGAGTCGAGTACGTCCGCCTTACCGAGCGCGTCGAGCTCGCGCTGGATCGGGCCGCGCCACTCGCGAAGCTCCTCCGGAGTGTCCTGTATGCCGATCCAGCCCGACAGGTTGTACTTGGCAATCCGGTTCGCAGAGCGCTTGGGGTCTTTGAGCCCACTGAAGTAGATCGGCGGATGCGGATGCTGCAGCGGCTTGACCCCGAACCCGCAGCGGTCGAAGTCGGCGAACTCCCCGTGGTACTCGAACAGGTCGTTCGTCCAGATTCCCTGCATGATCTCCAGCGTTTCCCGCACGTGCGCGTGGCGTTTGGGAAAAATATGAGAAGCGCTTGCCGCAGCGAACTCCTCCGGCATCCAGCCCGCTCCGACGCCAACGTTGAGGCGACCCCCGCACAGATGGTCGACGGTGGCCAGCTCCGCGGCAAGGACGCCAGGCGAGCGGTACGGAGTGTCGGTGATGCTCATGCCGATCCGGCATTTCGAAGTCTTCGCAGCAAGCCACGGAATGAGCGGCCAGCCTTGGAACCACTCGCCGCGTGCGGACACCGGCAGGGCTTTGGGAAACTCGGTCATCATCCCGAAAGAGTGCTGAAGCTCTCCCCGGTCGGACGCCTCGGGGACGACGATGCGGTCGAGAGTCCAGATGGAGTCGAAGTCCAACTCCTCCGCGAGCCGGGTGAGGTCTTCGAGTTCCGTGACCGTCACCTTGTCGCGAAAGTTCGGTAGGTACAGGGCGAGCTTCATGCGTGACTCCTCGTCGGTAATCGGCTGGACAGGCGGTTGAGTTCTGCCGTACGAATCCGTGCCTCCGCGAGGGCCGTACGGATTCCCACAAGCAACATAAGAGGTGGACTCTCGGTGGCGCTTCAACGCGGTATCAACTTCTCATCAACGACTTCTTCGAATCGTCAGACGAGCACGGGCGCGAGTAACGTCGCGACCGTGTCCTGCCGACGGCATGTGCTCGTGGTCGACGACGACGAAGGGGTCCGCACCGGGGTTACCTGGGCGCTAGAGGCAGATGGCTTCGAAGTGACTGCAGTGGACAACGGGATCGCCGCGCTCGACTCGATCCAGTCGTCGCCTCCGTCGCTGGTCGTGCTCGACCTTTCACTCCCCGGCGTCGGAGGCCTCGATATTCTTCGCCGGCTCAGGTCAGGTGGCGTCCAAACGGCGCAGAGCAGTTTGCCTGTGATCGTCCTGTCGGGACGAGACGGCGAGACGGACCGCATCGTCGGCCTCGACCTCGGCGCAGACGACTATCTCGTAAAGCCCTTCTCGCCGGGGGAGCTGGCGGCGCGCGCCCGCTCGGTTCTGCGCCGAAGTCCGGTCTACAACACGGGCGCTCGTGTGTTCGAGCCGACCGGTGTGGGCGTCGAGATAGACCGGGAATCCCGCCATGTCTGGCTCGACGGTGCTCCGGTCGAGCTGGCCGCCAAAGAGTTCGACCTGCTGGCCTACTTCATCGACCATCTGCAACGGGTGTGCACGCGCTCTGAGCTTCTCGCTGCCGTGTGGTCTAGTCACGCCGGATGGCAAACCGAAGCGACGGTCACAGAGCACGTCTACCGGCTCCGCCAGAAACTCGAAGCTGATCCGAGCCGCCCGCAACGGTTGCGGACCATACGCTCTGTCGGCTACCGCTGGGAGGCGTGACAGTTGCTGAGCGGCGAGGAGGTCACCGCAGTCCTGGACCGTCAGACCGCAGTGATGGAGCAAGTAGCGTCCGGTGCACAGCTCGGCGAAGTCCTCGACTCGATAGCACTCGCACTCGAGGAGCTAATGGCGGGCAGCATGTGCTCCGTCCTTCTCCTAGACGAAGAGGGGAGGCTTCGGAATCGTTCGGCGCCGACGCTCGCCGCTGGCTTCTCGGCAGGCGTGGACGGTCTCGTTCCCGGCCCGGCCGCAGGATCGTGCGGAACTGCGGTGCATCTCGGCGAGGCGGTGGTCTGCTCAGACGTTTCGACCGACTACCGCTGGGAGACCTTTCGTGAGCTGGCCGCCCTTTACGGCTTGCGGGCGTGCTGGTCGAGCCCGATCCGCTCCCGCGGCGAGGTGGTCGGGACCTTTGCGGTCTACCATCAAACGCCGTACGAGCCTGACGAACGCGACCGTGAACTGGTCCGCCGTTTCACTCACCTCACGTCTCTCGCGGTCGAGCACGACCGCTCCACCGCGGAACGCGAAGCGAGACACCGAGCAGAGCTCGCCCGCCAGAGCGCAGAGCGCGCGAACCACGCCAAGTCGCAGTTCGTTACTGCGCTCAGCCACGAACTTCGCACGCCGCTGCAGTCGATAACCAGCTTCACCGAGAATCTTCAGACCCTGGACTTGTCACCCGATCAACGCCAGGGTGCTCTGGAGCGGATCGGCGGCGCCGCGGCGCACATCCTCTCGATCGTCGATGACGTCCTCGACCTGGCGAGAGTCGAAGCAGGGGCAATGCCGATAGAGCTGCAGGACGTAGACGTCAAGGACGAAGTCGAAGCGTCGCTCGACCTCATCGAGCCACTCGCAGAGCGCCGCGGTCTGCACGTCGGCTGCACGGGGCCGTCATTCTCCGTCAGAGCTGACCGGCGCCGACTTCGACAGGTAATCCTCAACCTGCTATCCAACTCTGTCCGTTTCTCCGCGCCGGGCACCCGCATCCGCGTGTACACGGAGGGCGATGACCTAGTCGGCCGGGTGCATGTTGTCGACCAGGGTGCTGGGATCCCCGAGGAGCTCATGGCGAGAGTTTTCGTACCGTTTGATCGGCTCGGCGCGGAAGCAGGCCGCGAGGGAGGTGCGGGGCTCGGATTGGTGCTCGCCCGTCGTTTGAGCGAGGCGATGGGCGGGACGCTGGAACTTTCGAGCGTCGTGGGCGTCGGCACGCACGCTGTGGTGATGTTGAGCGCCGCTGGCGCAAGTCGTCTACTGCCCCCCGAGACGCCGAAGCTGGGTGACGTGCGAGGGTTCGAGTTCGCGGATTGACGTCACTCCGAGAAGCTTCATCGTGCGCACGATCTGGCCGCTCAAGATCTCGATGCTGCGCTCCGCCCCCGCGCGGCCGCCTGCCATCAAACCGTAGAGGTAGGCCCGGCCGACGAGGGTGAACTTGGCACCCATCGCGATCGACGCGACTATGTCGGCGCCGGACATGATGCCTGTGTCGATCGCTATGTCGACGTCCGAGCCTACCTCGCGTACGACTCGCGGGAGGAGATGAAAGGGGATCGGCGCCCGGTCGAGTTGGCGTCCGCCGTGGTTGGACAAGACGATCCCGTCCACGCCAAGGTCCACTAGCGTCCTGGCGTCGTCGACCCGTTGCACGCCTTTGACGACGAGCTTCCCCGGCCACATCTCGCGGATCACCGTGAGGTCTTCCACGTTGATCGTCGGGTCCATCGCCGAGTCGAGCAGCTCACCGACCGTCCCGCCCGTCGAGCGCAGCGATGCGAACTCGAGCTTGGGGGTGGTGAGGAAGTCCCACCACCAAGACGGCTTGCGGGCGGTATCGAGCAATGTCGCGGCCGTCAGCTGCGGCGGGATCGAGAACCCGTTGCGTTTGTCGCGCAGCCTCGCGCCCGCGACTGGCGTGTCCACCGTGAACAGCAGCGTGTCGAAACCACTCGCCGCCGCACGCTTTACCAGCTCGTAGGAGATCTCGCGTTTACGCATGACGTACAGCTGGAACCAGTTCCGCCCGGCCGGGTTTGCCGCCCTCACGTCCTCGATCGAAGTCGTGCCGAGCGTCGATAGGCTAAAAGGGATCCCCGCTGCCCCCGCAGCGCCGGCTCCGGCACTCTCGCCCTCGCTTCGCATGAGCCGCGTGAATCCGATAGGCGCCACTGCGAACGGCCACGCGGACGGGCCCCCGAAGACCTCGCACGACGTGTCGACCTTGTCGGGTGCCCCGCGCAGTATCCGGGGATGGAACTCGACGTCACGGAAAGCCTGGCGGGCTCGCTGTAGAGAAATCTCCTCCTCGGCCGCCCCGTCGGCGTAGTCGAAAGGGGCTTGGGGCGTGCGCTTCTTTGCGAGCTTCCGCAAGTCCTCGATGGTCAGCGACGCGTCCAGCCGGCGTCTGGTCGCGTCTAACTGCGGCCTCTTGAACTTCACGAGGTCGAAGATCTCTGCTGGCCTCGGCAACTGTCTTTCGACCATGTTCTCCGATGTTAGGTGGCGTCAAGTCGCCAGCGCTGCTCGCCAACTCGTACGTTCGCGGCCCCTCCTCAAAGCCGGTCGGCCATCATCACCTTGTCCCAAGCGGAGACAAAGTCGGATACTAGCTTCGCTGCACCGTCGTCGGATGCGTACACCTCCGAAATTGCCCGAAGCTGCGAGTTGGATCCGAAGACCAGGTCGACGGCTGTTGCTGTCCAGCGCTGATCGCCCGTGGCTCGCTTGCGGCCTACGAAGACATGCTCCTCATCTGGCGACACGGTCCACTCGGTATCCATGTCGAGCAAGTTGACGAAGAAGTCGTTGCTCAACACCCCTGGGCGGTCCGTCAGGACCCCGTGCTCGGTCGCTTCGAAGTTGACTCCGAGGCACCGCATCCCGCCGACCAGCACGGTCATCTCAGGGGCTGTCAAACCGAGCAGGTTCGCTCGCTCGACGAGCAGATGTTCGGGAGGGAGCTTCTCGGCCGCCCTCAAGTAGTTTCGGAAGCCGTCTGCTCTAGGTTCCAGCAAAGCGAACGAATCGACGTCGGTCATCTCGGCAACAGCGTCGGTCCGCCCAGGGGTAAAAGGTACGTTGATCTGCTGTCCGGCCGCCGCCGCGGCCTGGCGGATCGCGAGACAGCCCCCGAGGACGATGAGGTCGGCGAGCGATACTCGTGTGCCGTCGCTGCGGGACTCGTTGAACTTCATCTGGATGGACTCCAAGCTGGCAAGGGTGTCCGCAAGCTGCGACGGGTTGTTGACTTCCCAGTTCTTCTGCGGCTCGAGCCTGACCCGCGCTCCGTTCGTGCCGCCGCGCATGTCGGTGGCTCGGAATGTCGACGCGGACGCCCACGCCGCAGCTATCAGCGCCTCGGGCGCAAGTCCAGATGCGAGGATCTGAGTCCCCAGCGTCTCCACGTCGGCGTTTGAAACCAGATCGTGGTCCACTTCGGGAAGAGGATCTTGCCAGATCTGCGGCTCGGACGGCACGAGAGGCCCGAGGTAACGCGATCGTGGGCCCATGTCGCGATGCGTTAGCTTGAACCAGGCTTTCGCAAAAGCTTCGGCGAACTCGTCGGGATGGGCATGGAAGCGCTCAGATATCGCTCGGTACTCAGGGTCGGCTTTGAGAGCGAGATCCGTCGTCAGCATCGTCGGAGCGTGACGTTTGGTGGGGTCATGGGCGTCAGGCACGGTGTCTTGCGCGCCGGGATCCTTCGGGGTCCACTGTTTCGCCCCGGCGGGGCTCGTCGTCAGCTCCCATTCGTAGCGGAACAGGTTGTCGAAGAAACCGTTGTCCCACCGGATCGGATTGGCAGTCCATGTGCCTTCGAGACCGCTCGTGCAGGTATCCGCGCCACTGCCCGTGCCGTAGGAGTTGCGCCAGCCGAGGCCTTGCTGTTCCAGCGGTGCGCCCTCAGGTTCAGGTCCGACATAGTCGGCTGGTACCGCGCCATGGAACTTGCCGAAGGTATGCCCGCCGGCGATGAGGGCGACCGTCTCCGTGTCGTCCATTGCCATCCTCGCAAACGTCTCACGGATATCGACCGCCGCTGCAAGGGGATCAGGGGTTCCGTTCGGTCCCTCAGGGTTGACGTATATCAGGCCCATCTGCACCGCCCCGAGCGGGTTCTCGAGCTGCCGCTCCCCGCTGTAGCGCTCGTCGCCGAGCCATGTCTGCTCTGGACCCCAGTAGGTGTCGTCGTCTGGTTCCCAAACGTCGGCTCGCCCACCGCCGAAACCGAAGGTCTTGAACCCCATCGATTCGAGCGCACAGTTTCCGGCGAGGATTATCAAGTCCCCCCAAGACAGCTTCCGCCCGTACTTGGCCTTGACGGGCCAAAGTAGCCGTCGGGCCTTGTCGAGGTTGGCGTTGTCGGGCCAGCTGTTGAGCGGAGCGAAGCGCTGATAGCCTCTACCTGCTCCTCCTCGGCCATCAGCTACCCGGTACGTTCCAGCGCTGTGCCAGGCCATCCGGATAAAGAGCGGTCCGTAATGGCCGAAGTCCGCCGGCCACCACTCCTGCGAGTCGGTCATCACGTCGACGATGTCCCGAATGACCTCGTCCAGATCAAGGGAGGCGAACTCGGATGCATAGTCGAAGCCTTCGCCCATCGGGTTCGCCTTCGCAGAGTTGCGGTACAGGCGGTCGAGGTCGACTTGCTCGGGCCACCACTGGCTGTTCGGACGGCTACCCGCCGAGGTATGAAGCACCGGGCATCTGGTTTCGTTGCTGGCATCCGACACGTCGTGTTCCCTTTCTCATGGTCGTTTTGTGTTTGATTACTTCTTTGAGGCACTGGCTTGGCAGGCGGGGCAGATCCCCCAATATGTAACTTCGGCTTCGTCGAGGACGTAGCCGTGGGCGTCGGAGGGCGTCAGGCAAGGTCGCTCGCCGACAGCACAGTCGACGTCGCCGACCGCGCCGCAGCGCCGGCAGACGACGTGGTGGTGGTTATCTGCGACGCGAAGTTCGTAGAGGGCAGGGCTGCCCGCCGGTTCGATGCGCCTTGCGATACCCGAAGCGCACAGAGCCGCAAGCACGTTGTACACCGCTTGGTGGGAGACCGATCCGACGCTGTCGCGCACCTCCGCGATGATCGTTTCGGTGTCGGAATGCGGGCGTCGATCCAGCGCTTCGAGCGCGCCGAGCCGGGTCGACGTCACCCTTAGCCCCGCCGAGCGCAAAAGCGCCTTGTAGTCATCGCTTGTTCTCTCCAACTGGCATCATCCTCGGTTAGTAGAGTAGCTCATAAAATGGAATATGTCAAGTATTATTGGTCGTCTGAATACAGCTCCTCGAGCCCGACAAGTCGAACGTCCGATCTCGCTGCTGCCGCCCTGATCAGTTCTTGGGAGAAACCGGATGCCGATGCGAGTACCAACCGGGCGCCTTTAGCCTCGGGCATCAACGTCCGTATGCGATCTAGGCGGGCCAAGTCCCGACCGTCGAGGTAGCGAAGTTTGGCTTCGCCGATAGCCTCGATTACACGGTTTCGGGTGCCGGTGCCCGGGCTCAACGCGACAATGTCGAGTTGGTGGGCGGCGCGCATGTCCTTGTCGTTGACGACGGTAGTCCCCACTGTAACGATTGGTGCGTCGAAAAGTGCTACGCCGCGTCGGGCTAGGTACTCCCGTGCGAGACGTTCGAAGTGCGGACCGAGCACCAGCGACTCGAAGCTTTGCTTCGCGTCGGACCACGCCTCAACTCCGCGTCTGTCTTCGAAGAGAGCGCTCCGAGGATGGCGGACCACTTGGTGAAAGCGAATTATCGGATCCGCGACCCTGTAGACGGGACGGCGCTGTCGGACGACGTCGTCGTCCTTGTCGAGAAAGTTCGCGCGCACAAGGGCATCAAGGGGATGCAGCACGCTCTGCTGAGAGCGACCGAGTTGGTTCGCGATTGAAGTCTGAGTGCAGTTGCCCAAAGCCACGGAAGCCAGCACGGATAGATAGAGCGCCCGGTTCTCCATGCCCCGTTGCTCGCCGAGAAGCCACTCGTCCTCTCGAAAGAGAGCAGACGCAGGGGTTAAGACCTCGTCGACGACCCAGGAGTCGAGGTCCGCAAGAGACGACGGTGTTGAGCGCACAAGCTCGCGGTAACCGGGCGTCCCTCCGACGATCGCATCGACTCGGAAGGCAAGGCGCGGGTCGTCTAGACCCCAGAACCGCATTGACTCGACGTAGCCGAATGGCCGAACGAGTAGGTTGGTATGCACTCGCCCTCGAAGTGCGCCTTGGCCCTCGAGGAGGTTCGCCATCACCGAAATCGCCGAGCCGCAAAGGATGAGGCGAATGGCAGGCCCGTTCTCCTCCTGAGACCTGTCAACTGACCGCTGCAGGAGTGACGGCAGTTCGGGCGAGCGCTCCAGCAGATAGGGAAACTCGTCAAGGATTGCCACAGACGGCTTCATGACACTCGAAGTGGCGACACCGCTCTGCGGCAGTCCGGCAAGGAGGGGCCCGTCCGCTTTAGCTGGGGCGAGTCGCCCCAGGCTGGAGATCACCTCCTCCCAACTTGCCAGGGCCAGGCGGCCGAATCCGAGATGGGTTCCGATACTTTCACCTAGTTCGGCGAGCGTCTGGGACGCTTCGTGCTCGAGCGCCTGGTAGTAGAAACCACCGGTGGCCGAGGCAAGTCGTCGAAGGGGGAAGGATTTGCCCTGTCGTCGGCGGCCGTACACGATTCCGATACGAAGGCCCGGAGTCGGGTCCGATACGAACTCCGATAGGGTCGCCCACTCGTGCTCGCGGTTAAAGAGGTCTGCGGGTCTGTCGAGCACCACGGCCATAGTACTGACTCGACTTTGTAAAAGTCAACTTTGTATTACATAGACGTTATTTCTGTCGCTGGAGGGAGCTGTCGCTCTGGCTGGAATAGTCGCCGATTGAGCGTGCCTGACCGTTACAGGCATGCGCTTTCGACGAGGCGCACTCCAGCGACGAGCTCGAGGGAGCGCACTCTCTCCTCCAGACTGTGCAACCGCGTCGACAGGATCAACTCATCCGCACCGGTGCGAT
>JAKCEB010000011.1 GCA_021838305.1 Actinomycetes bacterium
AGGCGCGCCTCGGCGGCGATCCGCCGTGATTCGGCTGACTCGGGAAGCTTCGCGAGAAGGCGGAGGGCCTCCTCTCGTCGGGTCGGGTCCGAGCGGTCCGCTGCGAGCAGGGCGGAGAGGGCGAGCAGGGCTCGCTCGTTGGCGGGCTCGAGCTCGAGGGCTTTACGAAGGGAAGCCTCGTCTCCGCTTTCGATCAGGAGGTCCGTTTCGCTCGGGGCGACTTGCAGGCCTGCGATCCAGGATCGAACCGCCGGTTCGCCCAACGCTCCTATGAAGCTGTCGAGCACTTTGCGATCTTTGATTGCGTACACCGCCGGAATGGACTGAACCTGGAATGCGGTCGCAGTCCTAGGATTCGCGTCGACGTCGACCTTGACGAGCTCGACTCCTTCCGTTTCGGCGACGACCTTCTCCAGGATCGGGCCGAGTACCCGGCAAGGCCCGCACCACGAAGCCCAGAGGTCCACGACGACCGTCGCGGTCGTCGACCGGGTTAGGACATCCGCTTCGAATGTGGCGTCTGTGACATCGGTGACTGCTGCCATTTTTTCTTCCTTACCTCGCGCCATGTCGGCGAGGCGGCGTGGGGATGCACGCGCACTTCGCCCCGCAATAGCTTTGGTTACATGAACTCCGCTCAGAGTACCGAAACACCGCGCGGAATCGACGCCGAGCGGGTGAACGCCTGGTTCGCAAGCCACGTCGCGAATGCGCAGACCCCACTGTCGTTCGTACTTGTGGCCGGGGGGCGCTCCAACCTCACGTTTGTCGGAACCGATGTGGCGGGAACTCGCTTCGTGCTGCGTCGACCGCCCACCGGGCATCTGCTGCCCAAAGCCCACGACATGAGCCGGGAGCACCGGATCATCTCGGCCCTCGATCCGGCCGGGATTCCCGTGCCGCCGGCGATCGGCCTCTGCGAGGACAGTGACGTCAACGGCGCGCCTTTCTATGTCATGGGCTTCGTGGATGGCGTCATCGCCCGCGACGAGAAGGACGTGGCGGCCTATCTAGACGAGGGCGCTCGCCGGCAGGTTAGTTTCGCCCTCGTCGACACTCTCGCCGACGTCCACAACGTCTCGCCCGACGAGGTTGGACTCGGCGACCTTGGCCGCCGGGACGGCTACATCGCCCGTCAGCTGCACCGTTGGTACACCAACTATCTAGCGGCGAACCAGGCCCGTGGCGGCACGGCGCTCCAGACGATGACCGCCCTCCACGAGCGCCTGTCGAAATCGATCCCGGATCAGGGCCGCTCGACGATCGTCCACGGCGACTACCGGCTGGACAACTGTGTCGTTTCCCCCGACGGTAGCGAGGTTCTCGCCGTGCTCGACTGGGAGCTCTGCACGCTCGGCGACCCCCTTGCCGATCTCGGGCAGCTTCTTGCCTACTGGACGGAACTCGGCGAGCGATCCGCTCTCGGCCATGCGTCGACCGCGATGCCGGGCTTCGCCCGCCGCCAGGAGCTGGTGGAGCGCTACGCCGAGAGGACGGGGGCAGATTTGAGTTCCCTCGGGTTCTATGTTGCCTTCGCCTATTGGAAGCTGGCGTGCATCCTCGAAGGCGTGTACGCCCGCTACGTGGGGGGCGCAATGGGCGACGACGGCTTCGACTCCAGCAACTATCCCGAGACCATCAGGTGGCTGGCAGCCCGATCGGAGATGGCGGCGGCCGAGTCAGGCTTGTAACACAAGGCGCCAGCTGGCGCCGTTGCCGTGGCCCTTGGGGCTGGACGCTTGGCCGGGCTGGCCCTCGTCTCCTGTGCGCTTCGGCCACCCGTCGGGGGTTGCCCTCGCATGGTGGACGGTCACGCAAGCACCTCTCGATGCACCAAAATGGACTCCTATGAGCGATACTCGACCTCCATTGGCCACGATCCACGCATGGCCGGCCGTCGAGCGTCCGGTCTTGGTGATGTGCCTGGACGGGTGGATAGACGCAGGATCGGCAGCGGCAGGCGCTCTCGGCGTCCTTACCGAGTCGATCCCAAGCACTCTCGTCGCGACGTTCGATTCCGATGAGCTCATCGACTTCAGGGCCCGCCGGCCGACCCTCAGGATCGTCAACGGCGTCGACGAACAGCTTCGCTGGCCTGAGATAACTATCCAGGCCGCTACTAACCGTACGGGACGGACCGTTCTCACGTTGTCAGGTCCAGAGCCCGACATGCAGTGGAGGCGGTTCACAGCGGAGGTTGTCTCGCTCGCCAGCCGTCTTGAAGTCGAGTTGGTTGTCGGCCTGGGAGCCTTCCCTGCGCCCGTGCCCCATACACGCCCCGTGCGGCTGGTCGGCACCTCGCCGGCCGCTGACTTGGCTGCCCGGGTGGGCTTCCTGCCCGCCAGCATCGAGGTCCCTTCCGGAATCCAGGGAGCCCTCGAAGTGGCCTTCGGGCAGGCTTCAATACCGTCCGTCGGGCTGTGGGCGAGGGTTCCACACTACGTAGCGGCGATGCCCTACCCGGCCGCGTCGGCTGCGCTTCTTGAAGGCCTGGGTCGGATCGCCGAGATTGAAGTTGATCCGAAGGCGCTCTATACAGCTGCTGGCGTCACCGCCCAGCAGATCGCGCAACTTCTGGCCGGCAGCGACGAGCACACTGCCTTGGTGCGCCAGCTGGAAGAGCAAGCTGACAGCGAGCTCGAGCCACAGACGACGGACTTCGGGGATCTCCCCTCCGGCGAGGAACTGGCGGCGGAGCTCGAGCGTTTCCTGCGCGGGGAAACGTGACGACAAGCCTGATCTCCACTCCTCGCCTCTGAAGTCGTCGTCGTCGTCTCAACTCGATGCGAGCGCAAGCGCTCTCCTCTCGGCGCATACTTTCAACACGGCTGCGCAAATCAGTTCCGGGGTGGAACGAGAAGTGAAATCGAGCGGGTACCAGCCAGCCGCCGACATCCGCGCCCGCCGGTCACTGTCGTAGTCGAACGTGCTGCGCGATCCGTGGTACTCGTAGCCGTTCCAGTCGACTGCAATTTTGAGATCCACGATCGCCCGGTCCGGTCGATAGGTGCGATTTCCGCACTGGATCCGGTACTGACGCTGCGCCGTGGGCATTCCTAACTGCTCCCACATCCTGTCCATCCGAAGCTCCCATCCGTTTGCGCCCGGGTCGTAAGCAAGATCGCGATCGGCCAGTGCCTTGCGCATCGATGCAGTCCCCGGGCGGCCTTTTCCTGATTTCGCTGCGTAGGAAGCTTGGAGCCGGCCTGAGGTCGTCAACTTTCGCCGAAGCGCAACGTCAATCATCTTCCCGATCTCGACCGGGCCGACCTCCGATGCCACGTCAAACAGAGTCCTCTCTACGGATGTCACGGGAATCCCCATCTGCCAAACGCAGTCCCGGGGAGTCAATGCACCTCGGTGAACCACGACCCCGGGTTGGCGGTTATGCCCTGGAGAAGTGATCTCGATGCCCTCAGCCGTTCCCACGCTGCCCCCCAGTTCCCAAAGACGAACTGCGCTCCCATGCGACAGAACGGCCTGACCGCCCGCTGCGAGCACGGCGGCTAAGGCTGATCCGTGCCAGCTCAGCGGCATTCCACACAGCCGATAGACACCGCGCCTCGCTCGGAGCAAGGTGCCCCTCGTTGCCAGCAGTTCGATGGCCGTACGGTCAAAATGAAGGGCGTGCATCTGGGCTACGGTCACCAAGCCGTGCTGCCGCTGAGCGACTCGGTCAAGAGATGCTAAGTCTAAGGCGCCGGCCACTCAGTAAGCATGCCAACCCAGTGTGACTTCGTTCCTTTCCAGGATAGATTGGTACTTTATACAGGCTATAGCTGTATAAAGTACCAATCTATGGGCAGCGGTGGCCTGGAAGGCAGCCTCAACCCTCGCACTCGCACCCATCCTCGCACTCGCGCACCCCGGCACCCCGGCTCAAACCACGATATTGACCAGCTTGGGCGGTCGAGCGATCACCTTCAACGGCATCCGCCCGGCCAGCACCTCAACGACACGCTCCGATCCAAGAGCAAGCTCCACGGCTTCAGCCTCTGTCACGCCATTCCCGACGCTCAACCTCTCCCGGACCTTACCGTTGACCTGTACCACCATGGTCGTCCGCTCGACCTTGACCTTCTCTGGATCGGCTTCCGGCCAGCGCTGCGAATGCAAGGGTGCAGCCTCAGGATGGCGGCGCTCCCAAAGCTCGGCTGTGATGTGTGGAACCATCGGCGCCAGCAAGGTCAACATCGAGTCCACCGCGAAGTCCAACGTCGCGCCACTCGCCCCTTCAGCGGACTGGGCATAGCGGTACAAGGTGTTCAGCATCTCCATGCACGCTGCCACTGCGGTGTTGTACGACCAACGCTCGTAGTCGGACACCACCTTTGCTATCAGGCGGTGCACCTGCCGATCGATCTCGACGTCCCCCCCCGTAGGAGGACGCTCGGCGATCGTCGCCTCATCCACGGATCCGGTGGCAATCCTCCAAAGACGGCCGAGGAAGCGATGGCATCCGTCGATCATGTGGTCTGTCTGGTCGCTCCAGTCGAAGTCGTCTCCGGGTGGACCGACGAAGAGATGGAAAAGCCTGAGCGAGTCGGCTCCGACCGTGTCGAAGTACTTCTCGGGCGACACCAGGTTGCCCTTCGACTTCGACATCTTCGAGCCGTCCATCGTGATCATCCCTTGGGTAAAAAGCCGGGCAAATGGCTCCCTGATCCCCCCCGGAGCTAGACCTCGATCGCCCAGAGCACGCGTGTAGAAGCGCGCGTAGAGCAGGTGAAGTATGGCGTGCTCGATCCCACCTATGTACTGGTCGACCGCCATCCAGCGCAGCGCCGCGTCAGCATTGACGGGTTCGCCTTCGTCCCAGGGATCGCAGAAGCGCAGGAAGTACCACGAGGAGTCGACGAAAGTGTCCATGGTGTCGGTCTCGCGCTGCGCCGGACCACCGCACACCGGGCACGTCGCCTCCATGAAGGAAGGGTGGTGACGCAGCGGTGAATCGCCGCCCGGACGGAATTCCACGTCGTCAGGCAGAAGGACCGGCAACTCGTCCTCGGGCACCTTGACGATTCCGTCGGTCGGGCAATACAGAACCGGAATCGGGCACCCCCAATAGCGCTGGCGGGAGAGGAGCCAGTCGCGCAGGCGGTAGTTCACCTTGCGCTCGCCGACACGATTTGAGACCAGCCAGTCGATCGCGCTCTGCTTGGCCACAGCGGTGTCGATAATCCCGTCCAACCACTCGCTGTTGATCCTCGGACCCTCACCCGTGTAGGCCTCCCCCTCCCATCCCGGCGGGGGCTCGACCGTCCGGAGATAGGCGAGGCCGTGCGCTTTCGCAAAGTCCCAGTCGCGCTGGTCCTCGGCGGGCACCGCCATGATCGCGCCGGTGCCGTACGTCATCAGCACATAGTCGGCGAGGTAGACGGGAACTCTGCCGCCATTGAAGGGGTTCACGGCGTACGCCCCGGTAAAAACGCCGCGCTTGTCGAGCGGGCCCTCGCTCGACTGGCGGTCGATGTCCGACTCGCCCCGCACGCGCTCGATGAAGGCGTCGACGTCGTCCCGGCGCTCCGGCGTTGTGATCACCTCGACGAGCGGGTGCTCGGGTGCGAGCACGACGAACGTCATGCCGAACGCTGTGTCGGGTCGCGTGGTAAAAACTTCGATCTCTGCGCCATCGACACCTTCGACTGCTAGAGCGAACTGCGCTCCCTCGGAACGGCCGATCCAGTTGCGCTGCATCACCTTGACCCGCTCCGGCCAGTCGAGGCTGTCCAGCGCCTCGAGCATCTCGTCGGCGTACGTAGTGATCTTGAAGAACCACTGTTCGAGGTCGCGCCTAGTAACCAGGTCTCCGCTTCGCTCGCATGTTCCGTCGGGCAGCACCTGCTCGTTGGCGAGCACCGTCTGACAACCGGGACACCAGTTGACAGGAGCATTTCTCCGGTACGCGAGCCCCGCGTCGAGGAATTTTTGAAAAATAACCTGGTTCCATCGCATGTACTGCGGATCGTGACTATGCAGCTCTCGGCGCCAGTCGTAGCTGGCCCCGAGGCGCTTCAAGCTTGATTTCAGCTCCTCAATTCGGGCGTCCGTGAAGGGTCGCGGGTGTACGCCCGTCTTGATGGCTGCGTTCTCGGCGGGCAGGCCGAAGCTGTCGAAGCCGATCGGGCTCAGCACCGCGTAGCCCTGCATCGTCCGCTGGCGGACCAGAAGATCGCCGAACGTGTAGTTGCGGACGTGACCCTGGTGCGCTGGCCCGCTCGGGTAGGGATACATGCACAGCACGTAATACGGCGGCCGCGGGTCGTCGTTGTCCACCCGGTAGGCCCCCTCCGACTCCCAGCGACGCTGCCATTTTGCCTCAATGTGCTGCGGATCGTAAGCGTCTGCCATGCCCAACAGGGTACTTACGCCCGACGTATGCCACGGACGCACCGGGGATGCTACGATCCCTAGACCTTCTGGGGGCGTAGCTCAGTTGGTAGAGCGCTTGCATGGCATGCAAGAGGTCGTGGGTTCGATTCCCTTCGCCTCCACCCAGTCTGACCAGGGGTTTTGCACCGGAGGGTTCGACGGTGCAGCCGTCCCGGAGGTGTTCGGGGCCAATCTGGTAGCCAGCGCATTATTCATGGCACATCGCCGAGCCCAGATCGCCAGCGAATTAACCGTGGTTGAGACATCCACCACATGAGTAGTACCCCCTGGCTAGGAGAGGACTCATGGTTAGCCGCAAGCAGTCCGACAGAAACATGCGTGGACTGCTTGAAAATGTAGAACTCGGAGGTTGGACAGTCGAGGACCCAGTGGGTAAGAGCAACATTTACGCCAGACGACGCCGACGACGACCGGCAGGCTCCTCAGGCATATGGGCCGTTCGCTGAACGCGTGGGGGAGCCACGCGAATGTGTCACCGCCTACGAGGTTGGTACGTCGCTATCGCCGAAGCTCTGGGTGCGCCTCTCGCTACACTCGATCACCGCCTGGCTCGGGCATCCACTGTCCGCTGCCGCTTCATTACTCCCGGTGCGCCCATCAGACCGTCGGCATCCCCCCGGGATGAGCACGACGCTGTCGGTATCTGGAGATATCACCCTCGCTGACTAACCGCCGGCTCGCAGACCGGCGCTCATGTGGCTGGCCCGAACGGAGGCAGCAACACGACTGACGTTTCTACGGTGGAAAAAAATGTCAGTGCCTTCGGCTATCAGGGCGGTTTTTAGCGCATCGCCGTGGACTTAGTCGACTAGGAACTGGACCTTAGCGGCGACGAACCAGTCGCCGTCGAACAGCGTCTCGCCCTCCACTTCGGCGGCCAACTGGTCGGCGGTGAAATACCGCTTGAACACCTTATGCCGGGAGCCGTCATTAAGCACCCGTTCCTGCCATTGCTCGGAGTCGACCCCCGGTCGGCAGGCAGAGTCGACGACAACCAACTCGCTGGCAACCCTACGAGCCTCCGACATAAAGGCCTCCCGGTCTTTCGGCGGGAGGTGGCCATAAAAGTGCCCCGTGAACACCCGATCGAATGCGCTGTCGGCGACTAGGAGATGCAAGGCGTCCCCGACGACGGCTAAACCAGTCGGAAGACGGGACTGCGCAATCGTGACCATCGCCGGGCTCTGGTCGAGCCCTACGACGTAACCTCGGAGGTGCTGCGTCAGGAACCCGGTGCCGCAGGCGACGTCGAGGGTCCGGACGGGGGGCAGATTCGCGACCAGCTCAACCACCTGGGCTACCTCGCTATCCCATCCCAGCCGGTCTCGAGCGGCGAACAGGCCTTTGCTCGTGTACCACTCGTCGTATTCGCCGGCCCGCTTCTCGTAGTAGAGACCCGTCGCCTGATCCGCGGCGAAAGCCGGAGTCTGCACGACGACCATTCTTCCACGACGAAGCGGGACTGCTCGGCAGCTTGACGAGCTGTCGGTGTCAGCACAGGATGCGTGCGCTCACAGCTTGCTATTTGCTAGCACGTTGCGACATAAAGACGCTTCACTTGCGTAAGGTCCCTGACAAGGTTGTGGAGCGCCTGCAACGGCTACCGATATGGATGCAACCTCAGTGAGCGCAGTCGCAGTGCGCGAACTCGCTCAGGTGTCTCGCCGCGCTGACAACCCTTTGCTTCTGGGCCAGCTTCCAGATCAGACTTTGCAGTAGCGACCACCACCATCATCGAGGACTTGACGTAGAGCGCTCCAGCCGTTGATCGTCGTTGACGCATCAGCAGCGGTAACCGGGCTGCTCAATGCTCAAACCTGTCCGCCTACGATGCCAGCTACGTAGCGCTTGCGGAGCTGCTCGACTGCCCGCTTGTGACTGCAGACGCTCGCCTTAGTCGGTCGCCCTCCAAGCACCCAGTCCTCCATCACGGTGGTGCCCCGATAGCGAGTGTCTGGATCAGACCCGTATTCGCCGGATCAAGTCTCCCCGGCGTGAACGGTGGAGCCGAATGCGAGCCCACCTCCTTCAGCTGACCACTTGGCCGCGGACGACCTCGGATCCCGAGCCTCCGCTTCATCCCGGCACGTCCGGCAGCGCCGCTTCACTGACCGTCCTTCACCGAGCCATCCGCGCCATCGGGATCTGCGTAACGCGCCACAGTGAAAGCGACGATTATCGGCACGTCGACAGCAAAGACAACCAAAGTCAGCATTAACACAGCAAGGGTCGCGCCGCGAGTGTCGTCGTAAATGAACACGAGAGCCAACAACCCGGCGATGACGAGGTACGCGACGAACGCCCAACGCACGACGAGGAAGAAGGTCCGCCAGGCGAAGGGGTGGATCCGAGTGAGCAGGGCCATCGCGACGACCGTGAGGACTGCGCCGCCCGCAAGAAGGCCGACGGCCGGAGCAAGCGGCGGGAGTCTTGGCAGGTGTGCGGCGAGATACACACCGCCCGAGATCATTAGGGCGACCGAGGCCACCGCCAGTTCAGCTACGGGAGGGAGTCGGCGGTCGAGCACCGACGTCCGCCGCTCGGCTCCGGCTCCGGTCGCAACGGTCGGCGCGCGCCCGTCGGCTGGCTCCACTGGACTCGACGCGGAGCTCATGTGGTGGCGATCCTGGTCATAATCACCAGCGTCGCTATCTGCATAGCGCCGGTGATACCGGCTGTGTAGATGAACCGGCGCATGAGCCGGGCGATGATCTCGCCGTTCGGTCGGGGCTTCTTCAGCTCGAACAGCACCGCCACGTTGGCAGGTTCCAAGACCCCGAGTGCGACCACGGCCATGACCGCGACCACTACGAAGGAGGCGACCACCCAGCCGTGGTGCGAATAGGTGGCGTTGAGGTAGCCGAGGTGGCGGGCAAGCTGCCAACCTCCCGCCAGTGTCGAAATAACAAGCGTTGGCATGATGAGAACCATCCTCGGCATCAGCCGCATCGTGAGCTCGGTCCTCGCCGGGATCGACAGCCGCCCTAGAATAGGTCCGAGCACGAAACCAAGGAAGAGGTCGAGGGCGGTCCACATCCCCCCACCGATCACGTGGTAGAAGTCGATCGCCCAGAGGCTGTTGGTCAGGATCGTCACTACTAATCCAGCGATCACCGCTGCCACGACGAACAGGCCCTTCCGCGGCACGATTTCGAAGTCAGGACTTCGTGGTCCCTCGGACTGTCTTTGTCCTATCCCTGATATCGATGTTCCGGTGCTCACATCTACCATTCGTGTTACTCCAGACGGGAAACTGCCTTGGTAGCTGATCGGTTCGAGAAGTCGATTGGTAGGGCCACAACTCCCGATTTGCGCAAGCCCATGGCATTAGCGTACACCCGAGAAAGCGGTGGGCGCCATAGGGCTCCGCAGCGTCACAAGATCGGCGTGAGCCACCAGGTCGGGACGGCACGGAGCGGCTGACGCTAGCGTGGCGTCATGGGTCAAGAACAAGCCTTGCATACAGGGGACCTGGCATTGAAGCCGCTAAGCGAGTTCGGAGTGAACACGATGTTCACCCTAAACGGAGGACATGTGTGGCCGCTCTACGATGCTGCGCTGAAAGTCGGAATGCGCATCGTCGACACGCGCCACGAGCAGACAGCGACGTGGGCAGCAGAAGCGTGGGCAAAGCTGACAAGGACTGCCGGACTCGCAGTCCTCACCGCCGGCCCTGGCGTTACCAACGGTGTAAGCGCCATCACCTCCGCACACTTCAACGGGTCTCCCCTCGTCGTCCTCGGTGGGCGGGCCCCCCAGGGACGCTGGGGTTCGGGGTCCTTGCAAGAGCTCGATCACGTTCCGATCCTCAAATCGATAACCAAGATGGCGACCACGGCGTACGACTCAGCGAAGGTCGCTGACACGGTTCGCTCAGGTCTTACGGCAGCCACGACACCGCACCGTGGGCCAGTCTTCATGGATTTTCCGATGGATGTGCTCTTCTCCCCGCAGGACCCGGTCCTGCCGACAGGGTCGCAAGTCGAAAGCCGGGTCCTACGCCCCGTTGAAGCAATATCACCGGACGAAAGCGCGGTCAGCACCGTCGCGGAGATGATCGCGTCGGCACAAGCCCCGGCTCTGATCGCTGGAAGCGACGTCTACTGGGGCGGGGCGTGGGACTCTTTGCGCAGGGCGGTCGAGGCGATGGAAGTGCCCTGCTTCGCGAACGGGATGGGCCGCGGTTGCCTCCCCGCCGACCACCACTTGGCATTCAGCCGTACCCGAGGCGTTCTAAGCCGGGAAGCCGACCTTGTCGTCGTAGTCGGCACTCCGCTCGATTTCCGTCTCGGATTCGGCCGTTTCGGCGACGCTCGTGTTGTGCATCTCGTCGACAGTGACGAAGTGCGCTCCCCTATGGCCACCACGGCTGCCAGCGTCGCCGGTGACCTCGACTTGATTCTCGACGCGATCGCCGCCTGGGGGGGCCCGAGACGTAGCCACCGCGATTGGGTTGACCGTTTGCGGAATGCCGAGGACGCATCGATCGCAGCAGACCGCGACAAGATGACGGCAACTTCTGATCCGATCAAACCCACCCGGATATTCGGCGAGTTGTCAGCGCGCATGGAGCGCGACGCAGTTGTCATCTGCGACGGGGGCGACTTCGCTTCGTACGCAGGAAAATACGTTTCGTCGTTCACGCCGGGCTGCTGGCTCGATACGGGCCCGTACGGCTGCCTGGGTAACGGCATCGGATACTCTGTCGCAGCGCGCCTCGCGAAGCCGAACTCTCAGGTAGTCGCCATTCTCGGCGACGGAGCAGCCGGATTTGCTCTGAGCGACATCGACACTCTCGTGCGTCACAATCTGCCGGCCGTGCTGATCGTCGGCAACAACGGCATTTGGGGCCTCGAGAAGCACCCGATGCAGGCCGTTTACGGCTACGACATTGCCTGCGACCTTCAGCCCGGAACTCGCTACGACCTTGTCGCCCAAGCTTTAGGAGCGGGCGGCGAGACAGTGGACAAGGCCGACGAGATCGGCCCCGCCCTAGATCGCGCATTTCAGTCTGGCGTCCCTTACCTGCTCAACATCCTGACGGACCCTGCAGACCAGTACCCGAGAAGCTCGAACTTGGGATGACAAACGTCTTTGGCTTGCCCGCCACGACATCAGCCCGCAGGACAACCGTCGCGTGAGCACGGTCAGGCTCTGGGACTCGTGGAAGCGTACCAGGCTGGTACCGAGCAGAGCGCGACGAATGGCGCTTCGACTGTCACTTGCCGTCGCTTTGCTGGGCACGTTCGTTACGTCGCTCGCAGCAGCATCGTCAGGACCCGCTCTGGTAGTCAACGGGTCGATCACCGTCGGAACGCTGTACGCAAGCTCAGGTCAGTTTGCGGGAGCCTCGATGGCAGAGTTTGCGGGGCTGCAGGCGTGGGTACGCATCGAGAACTCCCGGGGTGGTGTGTGGGTAGGGTCCCTCCACAAGCGGATCCCCGTCAAGCTGCTGGCCTATGACGACCACAGTTCGGTCACACAAGCATCAAACCTGTACGGCAAACTGCTGTCGAACAGTTCCGTGCGGCTTCTCGTCAGCGACTTTGGGACAGTCCTCACCTCACCAGCCGTCGCAGTCGCCAAGGAACACCAGATCTTGCTGTTCGACCAAACGGGAACTGCTTCAGAGTTCTTCGGTGGCTCCAATCCATACATCGTGCTTTGTGATCTGACAGCCTCGCAGGTTTGGCCGATACCTCTCGCCCACTTCTTGATCGCAGCGAATCTCAGACGGACTGCCGTTGTCTATGACCTGAACGGTTTCGATGCCACGCAGGATCAGACGATCGTATCGACACTGACTAAAGCTGGTGACGCACCAATTGCCAACGTATCCGTTCCGACGACGACGACGGCTTACGGCCCCACCTTGAAGCGTCTGGCCGTACTCAAACCGGACGCTATCGTTGAGTTGGGATACCAACTCAACGACCAAGCCTTTCTTCCAGCGATTCGTCACTCACCGATACGCCCGAGAGTCGTCTTCACGGCGAATCCGGGACAACTAGGCAACGAACTTCTGGCAGCAGATGGGCCAGCAGCACTGAACGGCACGTACACCTACGCTCTCCCACCTACAGTCGCCTATCAGCCCGTGAACGCGGGAATGCTCGAGGGACAGTTCGAGTCGATATTCGAGTCTAACGGGCACGTCTCGATCAATTTCTTGAACCTGGCTGGATACAATACCGGTGTAATAATCCAGTCCGCTCTTGCCAGCGCCACGTCTACTAGCGAGCTCGGAATCCGCGAGGCCCTCAATTCGGATTCAGGTAACCTGCACACGCTCCTCGGGACCTGGCGGATCAACTCTGCTGGCGCGCAGGTTGCAATCCTGCCGCCGGTTGCACGGATTTCAGGGTCTACCGCCACGCACCTCTCCGCGCATGTCGTGTACCCATTGCCTGTCCAGACCGCTGTGTCTGTGGCCGCCCCGACGTCACCGTGAGCGCTCGACCACGACCGCAGTGCGACTATCCCGCAGAGGGCGAGCCGCTGAACGGAAGACCGGTTGGTACAAGTCCCTTGGCAAGGAGCTCACCGGTCGTGCCGTCGGCGACAATCCTCCCGGCATCAATGACGACCGCCCGGTCAGCGATCGCCATGCTGCGTCCGATGTTTTGATCGACCAGCAGCATCGAAACCCCTCCAGACACGAGGTCCGGGAACTGGCCAAGTAGTTCGTCAGCCGCCAACGGTGACAGGCCGACGAAGATCTCGTCTAGGAGGAGAACGCAGGGATCCGCCATGAGAGCTCTTCCGAGGCAGCAAAGCTGTCGGTCCGAGGAGGCCAACGTTCCGGCGCTAGAACCGAGGATATCGCCAAGCGCCGGCAGCCGGTCGATTACGTCGTCGATGGAGACGCTCGAGCGACCCCAACCGCCGACAATCAGGTTCTCTCGCACCGTCAGGCTCGGGAATACTCGGTGACCCTCAGGGACGTGCACCAATCCGTAGTTCCGACGATCCTCAGGCCCCTGCGAGCTAACGTCGACTCCACGGATGCTGACCGACCCTTCCGACATCGCTCGAAGCCCGGACAAAGTGTTGAGAAGAGTCGTTTTGCCGGCACCATTCCGCCCGACCAGAGCAACTAGTTCGCATCGTTCGATGCGAAGGCTTGCCCCTTTGATGATTGGGGTTCCCGAAAGCTTGACGCAAAGGTTTCGGGCTTCTACAAGCGCTACGGTGCTAGCTTCGGATAGACGATCGGCATACGACACGAGGTTCACCTCGCTCCGAGGATCGTCGCGGCACTCGCATGACGGCTCACAATCGCAGCCTGGTAAGTCTGTTCGAGCCAAGATATGGTTCCAGCAGCACTGGATCCGTGAGGACCTCCTCACTAGTCCCGTGGCGCACTACGCGTCCTGCATCCAAGAACGCAACGCTGTCGGCTATGGCCCAAACGGCGCTCACGAGGTGTTCGACCACTATGACGGTCGATCCGCTCGATGCGAGGTTGCACACCGCGCCTACGACTACTTCGACCTCGTCTGACGAAAGACCTGCAAGGGGCTCGTCGAGGATCGCTATCTTCGGGCGCATTGCGACAACCCTGGCGATTTCAAGTCTCCTGATGCCGCCTGTCGACAGCTGCCCCGGCCGGCATTGACGCTGTTCCAGCAAGCCCAGCTTGTCGAGCGCATCCCATGCAGCTCCCTGCGCTTGACTGCGTCCTAGTCGTGGAGTCGACCCGTATGCTGCTGCGAGACCGACTTGGTCCGAAACGCTCAACCAGTGGACGGGTCTCGGCACCTGAAAACTCCTTGCCAGGCCGATCCCGGCAAGCCTTGACGGACCAGTCGCGCGAGTAGAGCATCCTTCTATCAGAACTTCGCCGCCGTCAGGACGGACCAGCGCGGAGATGCAGTCGAGGAGGGTCGTCTTGCCTGCTCCGTTCGGCCCGATGAGCGCAAGCACCTCACCCGGGCGAACCTCTAGATTCACGTCGACAAGAACGGCTCGACCGCCGAAGCGTTTGGTGAGGCCGCTGACTTCCACGATCGGCCCCTTTACGGCGTGGCTCTTTCCGGTGTGGGCCTGTCGGGCGTTGGTCTGTCCGGCGGCCGGAGTCCCCGTCTGAATCCGACCGTGGCGTCCAAGCGCGGGGGCCATCGCCTCTGCGCTCGCCATTGTGTCAGCGTTGGCACGGGGATGCGCTGACCACTTAGCGGCCCGGGACGAGACGAGACCCCGCGGGTCGATTACGATAGCGGCCACCGTTACCGCAGCCAATGCGAGTTGGTGAGCTCCGGGCACCACGTAACCTACTGCCACCTCGAGACCCGAAAGGGCGAGAACCCCGATGACAGGTCCCGCGACGGTGGCTCGACCGCCGAGCACGACCGCAGCCACGACGAGGACGCTGAGTCCGGGGTCGAACATTGTCGAGGGCTCGAGGACCACGTCGTGAATCGCAGCCACCCCTCCTGCGAGCCCGGCGATAGCGCCAGACACGAGAAAGATTTCAAACGGAATAACGCGCGACGCCACGCCGCAGGCCTCCGACAGCGTGAGGTCCGCTCGCTGGAGCGTGGCTCCAGCAGCCATGCGACTGCGGCTCACGATCGCCACGACAAGCGTCGCGAGCACTGCTACCGCCCCGGCAACAAGACCGAAGTCGGCTGATCCTATGTAGGCGCCGGCTCGATGCAAGCCGACTGTACTGACAGTCAATCCGGTGCCACCCGGCGAGACAGCACCCCACAGGCTGAACAGCTCCTCGGTACCAGCGGCGACAGCAAGGGTGACCACGGCGAAGTTCACGGCCCGTCGGCGCGGCGCCAAAAGTCCGGTCGCTGCGCAAAATACCGCTCCCCCAGCTACCGCCAAAGCTAACGACGAATAAACATTGAGGTGGAGGTACACAACGGAGAGTCCAAGGGCGTAGGCCCCGACCCCGTAGGGGGCGACCTGACCAAGGCTCGGGTATCCCCCATAACCGCCTATCAGGTTCCACGACTGCGCCAGGGCTATTTCCAGTCCGACTGTGCCCCACTCTGACGGGCTTGCAGCGACTACCGCGGTTCCTCCGAGCGCCAGGGCAACCGCCGACACGACACGCCACACCGACGAGGCAACCCCGAGACGCAGCACCGCCCTCGGCCTGGTCACGGTGTCACCTTCCGCGTTGGAAGCAGCCAGACGCCTGCGAGGACCAATCCCAGCGCGCACAACTCGATCAGCCGGTGCGACGACCATTCCTCAACTACGGCAGAGAGCGCGGCGAGAAGAAAGCTGGCGGCGACGGCGCCACGAAGGCTACCGAGCCGACCGGCTACTCCTGCCACCGCCACGTCGATCGTGTATCGGTTGATTTCTGAGGTTGCGACGGCCCCCCTCCATACAGCAAACACGCCGCCTAGGGCTGCTAACGCCCCTGCTATTCCCGCAACAAGGTATACGAGGCGCACTGAGCGAACTCCGAGGAGCCTTGCGGCGTCGTGGTCGTCGGATATCGCACGAAGAACAAGGCCGATCCGTGTGGAGCGGATAGTCCACGAGATCGCCAGGGCTGCTGCGACACCGACCAGACCAGCGATGACATCCGGAAGTGGCACGTTCATCTTGGCGAGAGCGACCTGGTCGGTTCCCGTCTTGGTCGGGATCCATACGAAATTTGAAGTCACTAAAAGCGCTAGACCGCCGGCTAGACCGAGACCGCACGCAAAACCGACGATCAAGCGGAACAGTGGCAGCTTCAGCTCAGCGCGCCCGATGATGTAACGCCAAAGAAGGTAACCGAGAGCGAAGCCGGCGCAAACTGCGATCGCGCCAGCAAGGAGCACCGGGAAATGGAGCTCCGACTGAAGTTCCCACGACGACAGGGCCCCTACGATAACGAGGCTACCCTGCGCCAGGTTCGCGACTCCCGTCAGCCAGTACAGCAGGCTGAAACCGCAGGCGCCAAGGGCGAGAACGCCACCGCTGCCCAGGATTCCCCCGACTACAAAAGACATACCGAGCGTGAGTTTAGAACTGCTCGGCGAAGTATGTCTCGGTCATGGGCAGGACCCTCGGGACTATGAGGCGTCCGTAGTACGGCGAGGCAATCCGCTAGCGGTCGACGAGCAAGGCCGACAGTGGATCTTTTGCTTGGACGGATGACGACACGGCTGCCTCAAGATTCTTGCGGGCCCTCGCTATGCTTTCGCTTACTTGACGCTCTACAGCTTCGCGATCCCCGTCGCGGATCGTCGCCACAAGCAGTCGGTGCTCGCCGGAGGCGTGGGCTTGAGGTCCCACCAACGTCGAGTACAGCCGGTTGTAGGGCTCCAGGAGATTGTTGACCTGAGTCAATAGCCGCAGCGAGTGGCGTCGACCTGACATCTCGAGCAGACGACGGTGGAAGCTGTAGTGCTGCGCTGCCCAACCCTCAGGATCCGATCCGTCCAGAGCATCCAACTGGTCAATCTGGCGGTCCAGTTGATCCAGTTGCTCGGGGCTCACACGTCCTACCACGGCCGCTGTCAGGGACGGTTCGAGCTGTGATCTGAGGTCAAACAGCTCGTCTAGCTCCTGGACGTGCAGCTCGGTGACCATCGCGCCGGAGCCCGGCTGCATTACTACAAGGCCCTCGCCGACCAAGGTACGCAGAGCTTCACGAAGGGGAATCCTGCTGACTCCGAAGCGGCGCGCCAGGTCGTCCTGGTTGAGCGCTTCGCCCGGAAGCAGCAACCTTTCCCTGATCGCCCTGCGCATCATGTCAACGATCTCGTCAGGTCTTGGGCGCCTCTGCATCGCTACATGCTACGGGTGTGTCACGCGGCGCTGGGAACTTCTTTGCTCCCTTTCCGCACTAGTCGGCACCATCAGCCCTCCAGACCAAAGAAGGCTTTTCGAAGAGCATCGTCGGCTTCGAGTTCGCTCACCGTTCCGGCAAAACCCACCCTGCCGCCTTCGATGACGACGACGTGGTCGGCGATTTCTGTGAAGGCGATGTTCTGCTCCGCTATGAGCATCGACGCGCCCCGGTCTGCGCGCACTTTCGCTAAGGCACCGACGACCTCTTTGACCGCCAGCGGTGAAAGCCCAGAGGATGGCTCGTCCATGACGATCAGCTTCGGACTGGCGGCTAGGGCCTTTGCCACTCCGACGAGCTTTCTTTGACCACCGGAGAGACTCCCAGCCGGTGCCCTGCGACGCTGCGCCAGGACCGGGAACGCGGAGTAGATCGCTTCGATACTTTCGTTGGCAGCCCGCCTCCCGCAGCTGTAGGCCCCGAGGGAAAGGTTGTCGTGAACTGACATGTCAGCGAACACGGCTTTTTCAGTCATGTACGAGATTCCCCTGGCGACCCGCTGGTCTGTTCGCATCGTTCCGAGTGGTTCGCCAAGAAAGTCGATCTCCCCTCCGCGAAGTTCTATTAGACCCATGATCGTTGCGAGCGTCGTCGATTTCCCTGCTCCGTTCGCGCCAAGGAGCACTACACAAGTGCCTTCTTGAACTTGAAAGTTGATGTCCCAAAGGACCTGCATCTGAGCGTATCCACCCTCGACATGGCGCAGCTGAAGAATCGACGCGGCGGCCGCCTTCGCAGCCTGGACGTCAGCCACCGAGGAACACCTGTATGACGTTAGGCTGGCGTAACGCGTCAACCAGGGAGCCTTCAAAGATAACCTGCCCGGCGTTCAGCACCACCACATCCTCGGTCACCCTCTCCAAGAAACCCATGAGGTGCTCGACGACGAGGAGGGCGATCCCCCAGCGCTCGGCAATCTCTCTCAGCATTACAGCAACCTCATCCAGTTCGCTCACCGAAAGTCCGGCTCCGAGCTCGTCGACACATAGCAGCCGGGGCGCCGTCGAAAGCGCTCTGGCGAGGTCAAGTTTCTTTTGCTCTGCGGCGGTAAGTTCCTCAGACGGCCTCGAGGCGACCCTGTCAAGTCGTGTAAGAGCAAGAATTTCTTCGACCGACCGGCGACCCTTACCGTAGCGGGCTGCAACCTCCACGTTCTGGCGCACTGTCAGACCCGTGAACGGCTTGGGGATCTGAAAAGTCCTATTGATACCTAGGTGGGCGAGGCGGTGAGGCGCCCGACCGCTGACGTCCTCCCGGTCGAACAGAACTTTGCCACGCTTAGCGGCCACGAGACCTGTCACGACGTTGATCAGAGTCGTCTTACCCGAACCGTTCGGTCCGACGAGGCCGAGCGCTCGTCCAGTATCAAGGGTGACGCTCACGTCGTCGAGGGCCATGAAATTGCCGAACAGAACGCTCACGGATCGAACTTCGAGCAGCCGCGCACCCGCCGACGTTGGTCCCGCAGTGCCAACAGCCGTCGATGACTGAGCTTGGGGAATCATTTGGACCTTCGACCGAGCACGGACGCTCCGAGTGAAGCAAGGCCCCGAGGCACGAACAGGACTATCACCACGATAAGGAGACCATAGATCAGCTGGAAGTACTGCGGAACGGTTATTCCAATCGCGTTGTAGATACCGTACAGCACCACCGTCCCAACGATCGGGCCTACAACAGTTCCGATACCTCCGAAGAGCGCAAATATGATTGCAAAAACTGACGTCGTCAGGCTAAAGACGTCACCGGGATAGAACACCGAAATGACCCACGCATAGCATGCGCCACCGAGACCGGCCATCGCCGCAGAGATGACCCACGCAAAGGTTCGGACTTTCACTACGTTGATTCCCGACATGGATGCCGACGAGCGGTCCGCCTTGATCGCGCGAAGAGCCAGACCAAAAGGTGAATGTTTTATCCAAACGACGGCAACCGTCACCAACCCTAAGGCGACGACCGTGCTCACGTAGCTTGCGCCGGGGTTGAACACAGATGACAAGTTCGCCCCGTACGCTCCGTTGGTAATCCCCTGTGCAGAGGGATTCGACACGAGAAGAACCAAGGCTTCCGCAGCAGCGAGACTAGCGATTGCAAAGTACGAGCCGCGTAGTCGCAGGAGAGGCGACAGCACCAACGCCACCACCACTGACACCACCACACCCGCCACGAGGCCTGGGTAGGCTCCCATATGGAACTTCGAGGTGCTGACGGCCATGCCGTAGGCGCCGGCACCGAAGAAGCCTACGAAACCAAACGGAAGGTAGCCGGTGAAGCCGTAACTGACGTTGATCCCCTGTGCGAGGATCATGTACACCATCAAGTTTACGAGTAGAAGAGTATTCGCTTCGAAGCTACGGCCGAATGCGAAGACTCCTATTACGACCAAGGCAACAGCGGCGTCGCCCACTAACGACCGATTTCTGAACAGCCGGATCACACGATCCTTCGAGGCCGTTCCTGAAAGCTCGCCCACCACAGTCCCGTCGTCACGCAACACGGACTTGGCTCCCGAATAGCCCACTCGGCCGTATCAGCATCACCGCAAGGAGGAGCCCGTATGGGATGACTCCTGACCATGAGGGCGCATACGCCTGGGCGAGATTGTATGCGCATCCCAAAACGACGCCGCCGGCGATGGAGCTGATCGGATTGCCAAGCCCCCCGATGACGATCACTGTGAACGCGAAGGTGGTCACTGCGACCCCCTGAGCTGGGTCTGTGCCGCCTCGGATGAAGATCGAGAGTGACCCGGCGGATGCCGCGAGAAACAGTCCGACTCCTAGGCAGATTGCTGACACCCTCTTCACGTCGATTCCTACTGAAGCAGCGTCATCAGGTGAGCTCATCACCGCACGCGTCGCCAGGCCAAGCCTTGTGCGGTACAGGTAGATGTAGATTGCGCCGAACACCGGTACCGCGATGGCGGCTCCAAGGACCCAGTAGAAGGGGTATCTTTGCCCGAGGATGCTCACCGAGGAGGCGCCGAGGCTCGACTCGGGAAGCGCTCGGCGATTCGAGGTGAACACAATGGTTGTAACCGCTTCGATAGCCTGCGCGATCCCGAAGAACAGTATCAGCGAGAGCATTTCGGGATCCGACGAACGCTGCAATCTAGGTGTCACGGCGTAGAAGATCACCGCACCCAGAACCAGCGACGGCGGGAAAGCTATAAGGCCGGCAATAAGCGGATTCAAATGCCAGGTGTTTGACAGCTCCCAGGTCAGGTACGACCCGAGGACGACTACAGAGCCGTGGGCGAGGTTGACGAAGCGAAGGACACCGAAGACCAGGTTCAAGCCAACCGCCAGAAACCCGTAGAACATGCCGGTTAGCACACCGCCTATCAATGCAAACTCAAGTAGCACTAACTGCCTCTCCCTTCCCCTCAGCCACGGCGCCTGCTTTCGATGTTTGGTCACCTCCGCGGATCCTCGTCGAGCCGGCGACGGTCGCCCAGTGGTACAACACCACAGTGCGCTCGGCGCACGGCGTCGACGAGGAGTCCTCAGTCGAGCTGGGTTACGGAGCTGGGTAAACGGCGGCCCCAGTCGCCTTGCTCTTAGGCCAGACGATCGTAACCTTTGTAGCGCTTCCCGAGCTGGCGGGCAAAAGCTGCGCTACGGGCAGCGGAAAACCGGTCTGCGCACCTTGGGCGTTCATACTGAACGGACCTATCAGCGTCGAGAACTTACCCGACTGGGAAAGGACTCCAGCTCGTAGTGCGGTCTGTGAGAGCGATGTTGCGTTGGCAAGAGCCTGCTCTACGACCAGCCCGGCGTTGTAGCCAGCGATGTCCTCGAAGTTGATGTGCGTCTTGCTCGCATACGATTCGAACGCCGTCGTGAAGCTGGACAAGCCGAGGCCGACGCTGGGGTTGTTATGAACCAACGCTGGAGGAGCACCGTAGGTATACGTGTAGGCGAGTCCAGATGCGCCCACTGCAGCTTCCACTTGACTGTGGTTTTGCCCAGGAAACACGGTGAACACATAGGGGAATTTGGTACCCGACGAGTGCAGTTGCTTGAGGAAAGCTATGTCGTTGGCTTCATAGCCGAGTTCGAGGAAGGCGTCCGGCTTCTTGGCGGCTACCTCCTGGATCAGCGTGGTATATGAAGTTGTGGCGGTCGGAACAGACTGGAAGAAGCTCACATTGATGCCTTCCGCCGCCAGCCCCTGCTTGTAGGTGTTCGCCTGCGCCTGGTCGAAGTCGTTTGCTCCGTAGACGATCGCGACGTTCTTGATCCCGACCGACTTCATGAAGGCGACCGCTGGTTGAGGCCAGATCGACGAGACCGGCAGTGACGTCAACACGATGTAGGGATCGTTGTTCGAAGCTTGGAAGAACGTGGTTCCGGTGCCGCTGACATCGAAGAGCAGCTGCTTGTTCTCTTTGGCGATGGTCACAGCGGGAGCTGTGAGGACAGACCCAAAGTCCGAGAGCAGGATGTTGACGTGGTTCTGCGTTATCAGCTGCGTGTAAAGAGTCCCGGCTGTCGATGTGGAGCTCTGGTCGTTGTAGGACACGAGCTTGATAGGAATCTTCTTGTTGTATGCCTTGACGTAGGCACCCCCGGACGCATCGACTTCATGGACCCAGAACTTGATTCCCTCGTATTCGGGAAGCGACGAGACGGCGAAGCTGCCGGTCCCCGCGTAAAGAGTACCTACGGTGATAGCCGCTGGTGCCGGGCCTGCAGCCGCACCGGCCGCCGCTGAAGTGGCAGAGGGCGCCACAGTCGTTGCGGTCGTTGTCTTTGATGAGCTACCGCAGGCAGCGGCGAGTACTGCCCCTGTCACAAGCGTGACGTGCAGCTTCGTTTTAATCTTCATGTTCCGAGTAACCCTCCCTGTGAGCTGAACTTGACACAGCCACGCCACTCACGCCCCAGACAACCCCGACTGACCCGGGTGAGCGAATGAACGCAATATCTACTAGATACTGTGTATACAGCGTAGCGGACTACGCCGGATTGTCAAGTGATGCGCCAAGATATTTTTCGCGTGGTCGTGAGAAACGCCAACGTGACGCTGCAGATGGTCGAAGCGGGAATGAGCGGCTAGCGCGCCGGCGCACCACTTCCGTGCCTACCGTCGAGAGCGCCTCGCGCTGCATCGCCGAGACCGTTACGTGAATTGGGTATCCGCCTGAGTTCACCTACCAGCGAACCGATCCCCACGCCACCCACCGACACGACGACTAGCACTAAGGGAAGGCCCAAATGCGCGAGGTTGTGCACGTGGACTCCGGTCGACACGCTGAGCGACGCGAATCTCGGAAAGGCGATCCCGATAGCGCCGCCCACCACGAACGCTACGCCGCCGATACCGAGAGTTCTCGCCGCGACGACCAGACCAAGTCGGCGGCTGACCTCCGGTGAGGCACCCTTGCGGCGCACCAGCCATCCGACAAGGCCCCCAACCATCACCTGCACGATGGTTGTACCGAGCCCGAAAAGTGCCCCCGGTACCCACCCCCATAGCGCCGACGGCATCGACGGGGCGAGAACTGTGTAGACGATCAGAGCGAACGCACCGAAGCCCCAGCCGGCAATGAATCCATGCAGCGCGGGCATCCACGGCCGCGGGTCGACGAGGTCCGGTTCGCCGCAGTCTTCGCAGCCGTCTGGTGCCCAGTGCGGTCCCGCCCCGAGGTCAACGCCTCCGTGGACGTGAGCGTGAATAGGGCCGTGCTCGCGATCGGTCGGGTGCCTGGGTGAAACCTCACCCGACAGAGCCAGTTCCTGGCGTGCCTCGTCGGGGGCGACGGGTGCTTCCCGGGGTTTGAGCACGTGGAGATGCAGGTCGAAATGCCAAGGCAGTTTCCCGCCACGGATGTAGCGGGCTGCCCAGAACATCGCCACCCCGACAACGACATAGACGACGTAGTCGCCTCGGGATCCGAGAGTCAGGAACTGCCCCAACGCCAAGAAAGCGAGCTCGCTGGCGATCGACCGCTGAAGGGTGAAGGCAAGAGAATAGATCAGCGCGTTGCGCATCCCTGCCCGACTGGAATACCCTCCGACGGCATAGGAGAACGTGATCGGCCACGTGTGCTCGTCGGGAGTTACCCCGTGGACCATCCCGAGAAGCAGTGCCGTGGCCATCACCGTCCAGAGGGCCAGGCCGGCGTGCGGGCTCCACAGGTCGAGAGCAAGCAACGAGCCGCTCAGCATGCGGCTGTCCCGCTCGCGCTCTCCACACTTGCGCTCTCCACGCTTGACAGGGTATCGGCATCCAGATAATGCGCACCGGAACATCCGGAGGCGTCCTCAGGAAGACTGTGAGCGTTTTTATACAATTTTGGTACAATTACACGCACAGTCCGGGCGGGGCACCAATCGCCAGCCGTTCTCGAGCATGGGTGGGCTAGCTTGTCGGAGATATGGACCTGAGCGGACCATGGCGCGTCGCGGCGTCGACTGAGGACCTGCGCCGGTCCTTCACTGACGAAAGCTTCGACGACAGCGGGTGGGAGCCCGCTATGGTCCCCGGCCACTGGCGATCAGTCCCGACCCTCAGCGATTCAGATGGACCCGTGCTCTATCGCAAGCGCTTCACTACCCGCTCCCCTACTCCGTCACGGCGCTTCTTCCTCATCTTCGACGGGTTGTTCTACCAGGGGAGCGTGTGGATGGACGGCCACTACCTCGGCGACACGGAGGGGTACTTCTACCCGCATTCATTCGAGATCACCCAACAGCTCGCCGCCGGCGACGAGCATCTTCTGGCGCTTGAAGTAAGTTGTTCGCCTCCAACTGACTGGACCGCGAAGCGCAACGTAACGGGAGTTTTCCAGCATTCGCCATATATCGATCCTGCATGGAATCCAGGGGGTATATGGGGACGAGTCCACATAGACGAGACCGGCCCGCTTCGGATCGTGTCGTTAAAGGTCCTCTGTCAGGAAGCGAACTCGGATCGTGCGACCCTCGACTTGGAGGCTGAAGTCGACAGCCTTGGCCCGCTTGGGGCTACGTTGCGGACACGGGTATCTAGGACGAATCTGCTTCCGCCAGCGACTCGCGAACAACCGGCCGGTTCCGGTCCTAATACCGCCGCCGCACTGACGGGCGAGACGGTGAGGAAGTCCGAGCACAACCTATCCGCCGGGACGAATCGCCTCCGCTGGACGGTGGCGGTGGAATCCCCCGACTTATGGTGGCCGAGAGCACTAGGCAATCAACCTCTCTACGGAGTCGACGTGGACGCGGCAATCACGGACGCCACCCCGCCAGCCGACGGACCCACTCCAGCCGACGGACCCACTCCAGCCGACAATTCAGCCGTGAGCGATCGACGTCAAGTCGTCACAGGTCTGCGACAGTCGCGCTTGCGCAGCTTCGTTACGACACTCAACGGAGAGCGGATGTACTTAAAGGGCGTCAACTGCGCCCCAACACGGCGGGATATCGCCACCGCGACTCCAGCCGAGGTGGTCCGCGACGTGAGATTGGCATCGGAGGCCGGTTTCGACTTGATGCGTCTGGACGGTCACATCGCTCGCCCCGAGCTCTACGCCGAAGCGGACCGCTTGGGCATGCTTATCTGGCAGGACCTGCCGTTGAAATGGGGCTACGCAGCGATCCGCCGCCGGGCCGCAACCGAAGCGCGTCGAGCGGTGCGCGTTCTCGGTCATCATCCGAGCATCGTCGCTTGGTGTGCCCACAACGAAGCGTTTCGGGTCGACTCGGCCCCATCGGACTTCCAGAGGCGACAAACACCGCTTCGCTCGGCCGCAACCTCGGTCCGACCCGACTGGGATGCGGCCCTCTTGGACCGCACTTTGCGGCGAGCCTTGGAATCCGAGGACGGCACCCGCGCGGTGATAGGCCGGTCCGGAGCGCTTCCTCATCCGGGTGGGGCGACCGACAGTCACCTGTTCTTCGGCTGGTCCTACGGCGATGCGGCTGGTCTGGCCGGTCTGATTTCCCGGCTGCCGATCGCCGGCCGGTTCGTCGGAGCTTTCGGGGCACAATCCGTCCCCGACTCCGCCGACTTCATGGACCCTCGCGGCTGGCCGGACCTCGACTGGGATGGACTCGCCGCGCACTTCGGGATGGACACGCAGACCTTCCAAGAAAGACTGCCGCCTTCGCATTTCGCGACCTTCGACGAGTGGAGGGCCGCAAGCCAGCGACTGCAGGCAAACCTGCTCCGCTATCAGATCGAGACACTTCGCCGCCTCAAGTACCGCCCCTCAGGTGGGTTCTGTGTCTCGATGCTCGCCGACGCGCAGCCGGCGGTTTCGTTTTCGCTGTTCGACCACAACCGACTTCCCAAAAGCGCTTACCGGGCTGTCCGCGCGGCTTGTGCGCCGCTGATCGTCTGCGCAGACCGGCTTTCGGCGACCTATAGCCCCGGGGATCGGGTGTCTCTCAGCGTGCACGCCGTCAACGACATGCGCCGGCCTGTCGAACGCGCCACCGTGGAGGCGGTGATCCGCTATCCGGGCGGTGAGCGGCGCTGGCGATTCGAAGGCGAAGTTCCGGCCGACTCGTGCGTGCTCATTGCGAAACCGTCATTCGCGCTTCCTCAGTCCACCGCTCCCGGCCGGCTCGTGGTCGAACTAGCGCTCGGCTGGGTCGGCGGACGAGCATCTAACCGTTACCTTGCCTCCGTCAACATGTGACTGGATCCGCGATGATCGCAGGCCGATGATGGTGTCGAGATGACGGAAAAAACGCCTGGCCATGCCGACTCTCGCTCCTCGCCGCCGGAGGAGCCGATGCTGGTGTTCCTCTCCGAGAAATGGTTCGAGAAAGTCATGGAATGCGCCCGAGTCGATCTCGAGCTGGCTGGCGAAACATTCGTAGTGGAGCAGATCGTCGAGGGCACCCCGGACGGGACGGTCCGCTACAGAGTGCAAGCAGCAGCTGGGATTTCCCGGGTCGCGTGGCCCGTGCCCGCAGACGCGCCTGATCCGGATTTGACTGTTACCTGTCAATGGGACACGGCAGTGGAGATCGCCTCGGGGCGGCTGATTGCAGGCCAGGCTCTGCTGGACGGCAAACTTCGCGTCCGCGGCAACCCTTCTTCGAACCTTTTGGCGGATGGAACCGAGTTTGCTGATCCGCTGCCCGCCGAGGTCCGCCGTATCACGAACTTCGCTCCATGCGGATAACCGATCTGGAGTTCTGCCGGCCGACCCGCCTACCAGAACGACGAACGGGAGGGGCCGAGCGGGCGGACGGCCGAGCGACTATGTTGGGCGAACCACGACGCAGGAGGTAGGGCAAGTGACGCTGTCGGAAGTAATCGACGACCAGTTCCTCACCCGCTATCGGGCGCTGCTCGACGCGGAGGATGCGGCCTTCGACGAACTCGAACACGCCTTCGAAGACGGGGACAGGAACCATTTCGACAAAGATCTGTCGGCCTGGCGCAACGCAGTCGAACAGAAACTCGGGTACCTTCACCGGCTCGGGGTGGTCTCGCCGCCTACGATCCGCTCCTAGCGGGGCCGCCGGCAGTCGGGTTCGTTCCCCCTGGTTGGCCGAGCGCATAGGACACGGCCTATCGTCGGTGACCGGACAACCGCCGCGATAACCGCGCTTTTGATGGAGGCTCGAAACAAGATATGACTGCCACGCCAGTTAGAGTTGCTGTGACAGGTGCCGCCGGGCAGATCGGCTACAGCTTGCTGTTCCGTATTGCAAGCGGCGCGATCATGGGACCGGATCAGCCGGTCATCCTGCAACTTCTAGAAGTGACGCCGGCGCTCTCCGCCCTTCGTGGGGTCGTGATGGAACTCGACGACTGCGCTTTCCCGCTTCTCGCGGATGTGGTCGCCACCGACGATCCGAACGTCGCCTTCGCCGACGCGAACATTGCGCTGCTCGTAGGGGCCCGCCCGCGAAGCAAGGGGATGGAACGCAAGGACCTCCTTGAAGCGAACGGGGCAATTTTTTCCGCGGCAGGAAAGGCCCTATCCGACAACGCTGCCAAGGACATAAAAGTTCTCGTGGTCGGCAACCCTGCGAACACGAATGCGCTGATCGCAATGCACAACGCCCCGGCGATACCTGCCGAGCGATTCACAGCGATGACACGCCTCGATCAGAACCGGGCCAAGGCGCAGCTCGCAGCGAAGTCCGGCCGGACTGTCAGCGACGTCACCAACATGGCCATATGGGGCAATCACTCGGCAACGCAATACCCCGACATCACCCATGCCCGCATCGGGGGCGCCCCCGCACCAGAGGTAATCGGCGACCACGACTGGGTGGTCAGCGAGTTCATTCCCGTGGTTCAGCAGCGGGGCGCTGCGATCATCGAAGCCCGCGGGGCGTCGAGCGCCGCATCTGCTGCGAGCGCCGCTATAGATCACGTCCACGACTGGATGGCAGGCACGAGCGAAGGCGACTGGGTGTCGATGAGCGTGCCCTCCGACGGGTCCTACGGGGTTCCCGAAGGTCTCATCTCGTCGTTTCCGGTCACGACAAGCGCCGGGCAGTACAGCATCGTCCGGGGACTGACAATCGACGAGTTCTCTCAGGATCGGATCGACAACACGGTCGCGGAGCTCGCCGAGGAGCGCGACGCCGTGCGCTCCCTCGGGCTACTACCCTGAAGCATTGCGACCGAGCGTAAACTACAGGAGGTCGAGCTACAGGCGGTCGACGATCGCCGAAGCGAACTCGGACGTCTTGACCTCGGTGGCGCCGTCCATCTGACGGGCGAAGTCGTAAGTCACGATCTTGTCCGCGATGGTGGCCTCCATCGCACGGACGATATCGTCGGCGGCTTCCTGCCACCCGAGATGCTCGAACATCATGACCCCTGAGAGCAGGACCGAACCAGGGTTTACCTTGTCGAGTCCCGCATACTTCGGGGCTGTGCCGTGCGTCGCCTCGAAGATGCCGTGGCCGGTCACGTAATTGATATTGGCGCCCGGAGCAATCCCGATCCCGCCGACTTGCGCGGCCAGCGCATCTGAGAGGTAGTCGCCGTTTAGGTTGGTGGTCGCTATGACATCGAACTCGTCCGGGCGGGTCAGCACCTGCTGAAGCGTGATGTCGGCGATCGCGTCCTTTACCAGGATGCGATCCCCAGGCTTGCCGGCGCAGTCGTCCCACCCGACGGCCACCTCGGCGAACTCGTCACGCACGACCTCGTAGCCCCAGTTGCGGAAAGCCCCCTCGGTAAACTTCTGGATGTTCCCTTTGTGCACTAGGGTCACGGACTTACGACCGTGGCTCACCGCATAGTTGACGGCCGCCCGGACCAGGCGCTTCGAGCCGGTTTCCGACACCGGCTTGATTCCGACACCGCTGTCGGCGCGGATGTCCCAGCCGAACTCGTCGTGGAGCACGCTGATGAGCCGCTTCGCTTCGGCGGTGCCTTCCTGGACTTCGAGTCCTGCGTAGATGTCTTCGGTGTTCTCCCGGAAGATGACCATATCGACAAGATCCGGCCGCTTTACCGGCGACGGGACCCCCTCGAACCACCGCACGGGGCGCAGGCACACATACAGGTCGAGAAGCTGGCGCAGCGCCACATTGAGCGAGCGGAACCCACCTCCGACTGGTGTGGTGAGAGGACCTTTGATACCGATCAGATACTCGCGGAAGACATCGACCGTCTCCTGGGGAAGCCAGTCGCCGACCTCGTTGAAGGCCTTCTCGCCGGCGAGCACTTCTTTCCACGCGATCCGCTTGGCGTACTTGGCTGCCGCAGCGTCGAGCACGGTCTGAGCTGCAGGCCAGATATCGACGCCCGTACCGTCACCTTCGATGTAGGGAATTATCGGCTCGTCGGAAACTGCGAGGGTGCCGTCGGATTGCATCGTGATCTTGTCAGCCATACACACCAGACTCTATCCGACGTGGCCCGGAGCGCCCCACTGGCTTCGAAAGCCCAAGGCTGTCGTAAATCTCGATCGTTGCCTTCGAGCGGTTCAGCGTGTAGAAGTGCAATCCGGGAGCGCCAGCGTCGAGCAGGTCCTGGCAAAGCTCGGTCGCGAGCTCGATTCCGACTCTCCTTACCTCACGCGGACTTCCGGCGGCATGAAGGGCAGCGACCATGTCGTCGGGCACGGCTGCCCCCATCTGCGCCCGACGCGGTATAGCCGAAAGGCTCGTGACCGGCATGATCCCGGGGAGTATCGGCTTATCCACTCCCCGCTTTTCAAGGTCCTCCACCAGGTTCAGGTATTCCTCGGCCCGGAAGAAAAACTGCGTCACGGCGAAATCCGCGAACGCCAGCTTCTCGACAAGACGGCTCCGGTCCGATTCCAGATCCAAGGACCGCGGGTGCCCGGCGGGGTGTGCGGCGACGCCGATCGAGAAGCCCCCGATGGCTCGGGCGAGCTCCACCAGTTCGTGCGCGAATCGCAACTCGCCCTCCCCCATCGCCGGGTCGTCGGGAGGGTCGCCGCCCAAGGCCATCAGGTTCTCGACACCGGCCTTTCGCAGATCGACGAGGATCTCGGCGAGCTCCAGGCGGCTGTGCGCTGCGCACACGAGGTGGGCCATCGGGGTGAGAGACGTGGTCGCCAGCATCGCGACAACCAGGTCGTAGGTACGTCGGCGCGATATGCGCCCACCCCGGTAGGTGACCGAGACAAAAGATGGTCGAAGTGGTTGCAGCTCCATGAGCGTGTCGACTAGCACCGCGTGTTCGGCGTCGTCGCGTGGAGGGAAGAACTCGAAGGAAAAGGTACGCCCTGCGGCTAGCAGGTCACCTATACGTGCCATTTCCACAGAATAGGCAGTGTTCCGGCGCCTAGTAGCCTTGTTGCGTGGATTTACCCGCGCCTCGACTCGGCGTCCTTGCGTCCGGAACAGGCACCGTCCTATCCGCGATTCTCGCTTCCGGCCTGCCGGTTTCGTTGGTGCTCGTGGACCGGCCCTGCGCTGCGCTCGACCTGGCAGCCGGCGCGGGAGTGCCAGCCGTGGTGGTCGAGCGCAGCAATTTCGCCGCAGGCTTCGATCGTGTCGCCTACACAGCCCGGGTGTGCGAGACGCTCGCGGCGCATCGCGTTGACGTGGTGGCGATGGCGGGCTTCGGTACAGTCCTCGCCGCGGCGATGTTCGAGCGATACCCGGGGCGGGTCCTGAACACCCACCCGGCGCTTCTGCCGGCGTTCAAGGGCTGGCACGCAGTACGCGATGCTCTCGCCGCGGGCGTCCGGGTGACCGGGACCACCGTCCATGTGGCAACCGAGGACGTCGACGCTGGGCCTATCCTCGCCCAAGAGGCTGTCGTAGTTCTAGACGACGACACCGAAGCCAGCCTCCACGAGAGGATCAAGGAGGTGGAGCGCCGGCTCTACCCTGAGACGATCCGTGATTTTCTTGGGGGCCTAACCCAGACCCACCCCGACACGCAAAGGAGACGACCGATGAGGGTCCTGCTCTCGGTCTACGACAAGACCGGCCTCGAAGACTTCGCACGATCTCTCGCCGAGCTCGGACACGAACTGATAGCGAGTGGGGGCACGGCAAGCGCCCTCGAACAGGCGGGTGTCGCCCACAGCAACGTCGAGTCGGTTACCGGCGCACCCGAGATGTTGAGCGGACGGGTGAAGACTCTCCACCCCCGGATCCACGGCGGCATCCTCGCCGACCTGTCCAATCCATCGCATCGGGCCGATTTGGAAGGCGAGTCGATCGATCCGATAGGGCTCGTGGTCTGCAACCTCTACCCTTTCCGCTCAAACCCTTCGATAGAGCTGATCGATGTGGGCGGCCCCACCATGGTGCGCGCAGCGGCGAAGAACTGGGCGCATGTGGGCTCTCTTGTCGATCCGGCCGACTACGGCGAAGTGCTCGGGGAGCTGCGTGAGTCAGGCTCGCTCAGTGCCGGCATGAGACGTCGCCTCGCCGCGAAGGCTTTTGCGCATACCGCCGCCTACGATTCGGCGATAGCAAACTGGTTCGCGGCTAGCGATACCAGCGCAACCGACGCGAACAGCGGCGGTGAGGTTGGCACCAGCGGCTCCCTGCCCGCAACGCTGCACTTGTCGTTGGAGCGAGTTGAGGATCTGCGCTACGGAGAGAATCCCCATCAACGCGGCGCCCGCTACCGCAAGGTCGGTGAACCCAGCTGGTGGGACGGCGTCGTCCAGCACGGCGGCATGGCGCTGTCTTATCTCAACCTCTACGACGCGGACGCCGCGTGGCGCCTTGTCCACCAGCTCGCGGACCTCGGGCCCGCAGCGGCGGTAGTCGTCAAACACGCGAACCCATGCGGCGCGGCAGTCGCCCCAGATGCCCTCACTGCCTACAACCGGGCGTTCGAGTGCGACCCGATGTCGGCGTTCGGAGGTATCGTCGCCCTCGGCGGCCTCGTCAGCGAAGAGGTCGCCGCAGAGATGGTCACGAACGCGAAGGCAGACGTTCTGATAGCGCCAGGATTCGAACCAGAGGCCCTCGCGCTGTTTGCTGCGAAGCGTAAGAACATGAGGGTCCTCTCGGCTCCGCCTCCGAGCGACGAGCCTTTGCATCTCCGCCAGATGAGCGGCGGCTGGCTGGTCCAAGACCAGTACCGCTTCGATTCGACGCCCGCCGAATGGCGCGTCGTGACGAAGGCGCAGCCAACCGACGAGAACTGGCGCGACATGCAACTCGCCTGGAGGGTGTGCGCGCAGGTGAAATCCAACGCGATCGTGCTCGCCGCCGACGGCATGGCGGTCGGAATCGGGGGAGGCCAGCAGAACAGGGTGACGCCCGGCGAGATCGCATCAACACGCGCCGCCGGAAGGGCAAAGGGGGGCGCAGCCGCAAGCGACGCCTTCTTCCCGTTCCGTGACGGCCTCGACGCGTGCGCGTCTGCCGGTGTCGCCGCAGTGATCCAGCCGGGAGGATCGGTGAGCGACGACAAGGTGATCTCTGCAGCAGACGAGCACGGACTCGTCATGGTCTTCACCGGGGAAAGGCAGTTCCAGCACTGATGCCGGC
>JAKCEB010000151.1 GCA_021838305.1 Actinomycetes bacterium
TCGAAAAGGTCGCGGCCTTTCTTGCGTTGGTACAACGCACGGATCTTGCTGGACATGGTCTCTGCGTCGGTGAAGGTCCTCACTTGTGCCGTGGCGGTGAACCAGGTGGAGTCGACGTCGAAGTTGCGGGTGATTGCGGGCTGCGCGGGTGAGGTCTCGCGAGTGTTGATTTCGATTTTGATTCGTAGCGGGATGTGGGGGTCGTCTTCGCTCATGGCTGTCATTCGTATCTTCGGCTGCTCACCCAATTGGGTGCCGGTCACGTGCAGGCCGATCCGTGAGGCTAGCTTGCGGAGCGCGTCGAATAGCGGGCCGATAGCGCTGTTAGTGGATCGCACGAAGTCGAGGTCTTCGCTGTAGCGGAGCGGGGTGGCCAGCATGACCTGGTGGATGCAGGTGCCGCCCCTGAATACGAGTTCGTCTGCGAGGAGGGGATCGTTGTAGATCTCGACGATCATTCGTGCGAGGAGAAGGTCCTGTTCGATCGCCTGGGGGCTCGGCCACGGCCGGGAGACGGCCCATGCGGTGATGGCGGCCTTGGGGATCACAGGTCAGGTTCTATTTCGACGTTTTCTATCAGGCCCCAACGGTTTGAGGTTGTGCCGCGGCGACGCCCAGCGGGGTCGAGCAGGTCCGTCGGCCGTTTACGGGGGCCGCGTTCTGTTAGGAGTTGTTCGAGGGGCAGGGCGAGGGCGGCTGTGTCGGCATCGTCTGTGATCCGGTCGAGTAGCCAGCCGAGCCGGCGTAGCACGGAGCGGTGGTACAGGGGGGCTGCGGTGTCAAGGCCGGCGGGAGTCAGGCGCTGATCGGATACGAGTTCGCCGAGGACTGTCGCGACGTTGTCGAGGCCTCCGGCGTCTTGTGGACGTGACGCGAGGTCTAAGGCCGTGGTTTCGGGGGTTGCGACTCGTACCTGGCCGGTGGCCGAGTTGCGCAGCACTGTAGGGAACCTGTCGAGCTTCGCCCGGCTGTAGAAGCGCAGCCTCACCCGGCCGAAGTCGCGGTCGGTTACTTGTTTGTCGACCATGACCTGGAACACTTGGGGTCGTTGGTGTGCAGCGCCGTGCAGTTCGGCTGCCGATAACAGTCCTATGTAATACCTCCGGTTGAGTTTGTGCATCAGCTGCGCGATGAAGTCCATGGCGGGTATCGCGCCCCAAGAGGCGTATTCCGGGGGAATGGCGACATACAGCCCGGGCGTGGGGGAGAAGAACTGTCCTGCCCGGCGGAGTCGGGTCATGGTTGCGGTCGCTTGGCGTTCGGGTAGGCCTGTCAGCGTTGTGACGTCGGTAACGTCGACGGTGTGGCTGCCACGGGAGAGAAGATAGTCTCGAAGGTGCCGGGCGGCGACGGGACCGCCGTGTGGGTCTCGGAATGTCGTCAGATCGCTTCCCTCCTGCCGCATGTGTAGGTAGTATAGGCCATACACCTTAGAATGCTGTATGGCACGTAGGAGTGACGCGGCTGTCCGCGAAGGCAAGAGGTTCGTCTATGAGTCGCAAGACGCTGACACGAGTCGTTTCCGTGACGCCGACGAAGGGTGCAGTGACTGGCCGTCAGAAGCCGGGGCAGCGGCGTAACCCCCTTCAGTGGGGAGGACTGGTTAGCGAATGCGGGATATCGATCGTTCTAGCGCGGAGGCGACACTGATACCCCCAGGTGGTATAGCAACCAAACAGATTCGATCAGTTGAGTTCCGACTTCAGGTCCCGGATTATCGCGCGTTTATCGCGCGTCCCGGAACGTCCGTCACTTTCCGTCAAACGCGAAACCATTGTGATTGCTGGGTTGTACGTTTGCCGATGTTCGGCAAAACCCCAGGGAGTCGGCTTGAGGGGCTGCGCTCTTGGCGTGGTTGCGTGGCCGGTGGAGCATCGAGAACCTCTTCAAGTACGCCTCCGAGCACAACGGGATCGACTCGATTGCGAGCTATCTCATGGACATCGGTCCCGACGAGCGCCGAGTCAACAACCCTGAACGCAGAAAGCTCCACACTGACGTCCGCAGCGCTGAGTCGACCCTGGCGGCAGCCGAGCGAGCCCTTGGGCGACAGTCCGATGCTTGGGTGAGTGACATGGACGAGCACCTGACGGCGATGCGAACCCTGCGTGACGACGTCACGATCGCCAAGGACCAGCTCGACGAGGCTCGCCAGATCCTAAAGGGCGTCCCGGCGAAGGTACTCGCCACCGAGCTGGATCCCTCGGTCAAGCAGGCCAAGCTGCGCATCGAGCGCAGGGGACTCCAGATGGTCTGCCGGTTGTTGGCCTTCAACGCCGAGGCGTGGCTCGCCGAGCACTTCAACGCCTACCTGAGCGATCCCGACGAGCACCGGGCGATCATGAGGAACCTCCTGCACCTTCCCGGATCGTTCTCCTATGAGCGCAAGGCGATCACCGTAACCCTCGATCGTCCGGACTCCCCCCGGGTTGCCCGCGCTCTCGAGATGCTAGTCGAAGAGTTCAACAACGGCATCTCGGTTTACCTCATCGGCGATCGCCGAGCGCTCATCTATCGACTAGCACAAGCAGCGTGAGCTTGTCCTGTTTGCAACTGGCTACTTCCGGAGGTCTGGGCTCACGAACAGGTGACAGCAGCCATCGACACGTTGAGGGCAGCTCAGGACATCCGCCACACCGGCCAGCACTCCACCGTCAGCGAAGAGAAGCTCCGTTCCTGGGGATACCTCGGCATCGGCTACCCGCCCGCCGACTGGGCCTCGGCTTGGACGATCATCCGAGCACGCGTAGTGACTGCCGTCGACGCACTTAGAGAAGAGCTTTCGCTGGCAACAAATGATGACTCAGAGTCCGAATAGACGACGGCTTCTAATGACGTGTACCAAGCAGGGCGACTCAGGGCCGATGGCAACGTGAGCGGGACGGGCGCTGCTGATCTCCCGCAACCAAAGCGGCTTTTACCCACGGACGTGGTCGTCACTCTCAGCGAAGGTCGACACCACGACCTGGTAGGAGCGCAAGAGACCGATCAGGTCGACTTCAAATCGCGCTCGTACGAACTGTCACGGGACAAGGACAAGCAAGATCTCGTGGCTGACGTCGCGGCTTTCGCCAACGCTCGGGGCGGAATCCTGGTACTCGGCGTTGAAACGGCCGAGGCTCCCGCAGAGCGGGTCGAGATGGCCGTCAGCTTTGAGGGCCACCAACTCGGAGCTGTGTCGGAGGAGCAGTACCGCAAGGTCTTACACGACCGGATCACCCCATTGGTACGGGACGTGCGATTCCGGACCTTCGACGCCGGCTCAAACGATGGAGCCGCATCAGTAGTGACAGTCATCGAGATCCCCGCCCAACCAGACAGGGACAAACCGTTCATTGTCGACCGACTCGTTAACGACGACGACCACAGGATCAGCCATGCGATCGGATGGCCGGAGCGCTCCGGAGACAGTACCTTCTGGCATCCGAAAGAGAGGATCCAGCAGCTCATCGCGACCGGTCACAGGTTCGGCGAGCAGCTGGCCCTCCAGAATGACGAGAGCAATGCAGCCGACGTCGAAATGGAAGCTGCGTGGGCGGCCTCCGGAGTAGAACCACCGACGCCCCGATTGTCGGTACAGCTCGTGCCACAAGAATCGTCTGGCGCGTTTGCTGACTTCTTCGGTCGAGACGCTATGGACCTTCGTCAGTGGGCCCCCCTCCGATCAGCGGGGTTCGGATGGAGCCTCCAGTGGCACGCACCACAGCTAAGCGGAAACCGCTTCGTGGCGTCCGACGATGAAGCCGCTCTGCTTATGTCCAGAGATGGCATTGTCACTGTCGCGACCTCGCTTCGAACCCGCAGCTTTATGTGGGGCGCCTCAACTCAGGACGTGGGACTTCCGCTCAACCGATTCGCCGTAACTGAATGGATCACGGAAGTGGTCAGGCTCGCCTATGAGTTCGTCGGCGGGCGGCTCTACCCAGCCAACTGGGAGATCTGCGTTGTTGCACACGATCTGCTACCCGACCCGGTTGTCAGTTTGAGGCCAGTAGTCGGCCCATTTATCGCCCCTCCAATGTTCCCAGCAAATGCGACCACGAAGGAGGTTGGCATCAGAGTCGCTGGGACGGGTAACTGGCAGACCGACTCCTATCTAGTCCTCGCCGAGTTCTACGGCCAAGGCTTCGGGCAACCACCTCCTGCAATAATTGGAGCCGACCCGGCCACCAAGACCATCGACCTGCTGAGTCTCAACAACTTCCGATGAGGAACTACCTCTCGAACCTGTCATGCGATCTGGCCGCGCGCAGATCTACTGAGCCTGGAGAAGGAGATCCTCCAGCCGAATGATCTGCACTTCGGCATCACCAACCGCACTCTCGATCACATCTACTGGCTCACTTGTCATAAGGATGATCTGCCCTGACTGGGCTGCAGCGAGCCTCAGAAACTCTCTGAAGCTCTCGACCTCCTGCTGACGGGGCTTGTCCATCATGAGCAAACTGGGATGTGGACCATTGATCGCTTGCGAAGTACGCATCAACGACAGAGCGTAGGACCACCTCAGTCGGATCACATCGCTCGCCGATGCCTGGAATCCGACATCGTCGTATCCATCAACACCTGGCTTGCCTGTTATTGGCAGCACAACCTCATCAACGGGAAAGCTCGTTACGTTCACAGCCTTGAGATTCTGCCTGAAGACCGAGGTCCAAGACTCCAGGCGACCCTGTTCCTCGGCTGTTAGCTCAGTTGATCCCAGACCCGCTCTGGCTGTTAGCACGGCTCGCAGTTCTGTTGCTATCTCAGCCAGCCGTTCGGTTGCTTGCAGAATCTCGATTGTGAGGTTCTGGAGGTCAGCTCGGCGGTTCTCCTCTTGGAGTCGGCGCTGAAGCTCAGCTACGGATGGGATGTTGTCGGGTGTGATGAGGTCAGCCCTGATCGCCTTCATCTCCCGGCGCAAGTCGTCGGCCTCGCGCTCGAATCCTGTGCGCACAAGTGCCTGGGCGTTAGCAGCGCGCTCGGCCGGACCGCGCCGCTCGCCCCCTACGGGGTCGGGGTCGTGCTCGACGCCGGCGAGAAGGTATGGGCCGAGGTCCCCGTCCGGATCAACCTCGACTGGAGCCAGCCGGCCAAGCCTGGCGAACAGCCGGCGCTGACGGTCCGACCCTGGCTGGTACGGCGGTGACTCGTAAGTTTCTCGTGGCCGATTCGACCGTTTTCGTCACCAACTACCGCCGGCCCCGAGACCGAGCGATGTCGGCTGACGGTTCCGAGGACGATGGACCGCCGGTGGACAGTCGCGCTGCTCTACCGTAGGAAGCCCGCGATGACCGAGAACGACAGCGCACCTGCGCGGCCCTGGAACCGAGCCGACCGGCATCGGTTCTGTCTGCCCAGCACGCCATTCGGTCCGAACGAGAGCGACGGGTAGAGGGGTGACGACGTGGGTCTACCTGGACGAGACGAAGCGGAGTGGGTACGTGATCGCCGCGGCGTCGGTCACCGATCCTGTGGCGGCGCGCAGGGCCGTTCGTAGCCTGATCCTGCCGGGTCAGCGCCGTGTCCACATGGTCCGCGAGCGCCAGGCTCGCAAGCGGCAGATCATCGACGCCGTCTGTGCCTTGGCGGTGACGACCACGATCTACGACGCCGGGCACCACCACCCGAGCGAGCTGGCAGCGAGGGCCGCGTGCCTGCGAGCGCTCCTGGCGGACCTCAAAGAAGGCGACACCTCCTTGACCATCGAGCAGGACGACGGCCTGGTTCGCCACGACAACCGATGGCTGATCGAGGCGACCCGCGCTGCCGGGCAGCGGGATCCCCTCCGCTACGAGCACCAACGAGCCAGTGCGGAACCACTCCTGGCGATTCCCGATATAGCGGCGTGGGCCTGGACCAAGGGCGGAGAATGGCGGCGTCGGGTCGAACCCATCATCGCCGCCGTCCGCACCGTCTGACTCTAGACAGCGCGAAGCCCGGCACTACCAACCGTCCGGAAGGCTGCCGGGCTCACTTCCTGAAGCTCAACGCAACAGGCACTATTGAGAATACCACCGGCCGGTCTCCCTGCAAGCGCGAAAGTCGACCCATGGCCAGGTTACTTTCGAGCCGTGTCCCAAGAGAAATAGTTCGACGACAGGGAGGCCAGGGCAGTGTCGATGGTCCCTGTCCGTACCGGGAGAGGTTCCGTGATGTCAGAGACGAAGGCATGGACCGTTGTGCCAGACGCTTGGGGCGGAACGCGGTCGCAAGCGAACACGGTGAAACCGTTGTCGGCGAGGAAGCTGGCGTCGGTGCAGTAGCGGCCGCAGCCAAGATCGAGAACCCCCATGCCTGCACCAGAGATCACGTCGATGAACGGCGTCAGCCAGACTCTCGACTCACGATGAAGCCGGGCGTCAGGAGACGACGCGCTATCCGACGCCCTAGTGTCTGTAACTGCGGACAGGGCGGAGGTGAAACAGTGCGAATCCGTCATCGCGTTAATACTGACAGGCCTGTCAGCGCTGTGACGTCGGTAACGTCGACGGTGTGGCTGCCACGGGAGAGAAGATAGTCTCGAAGGTGCCGGGCGGCGACGGGACCGCCGTGTAGGTCTCGGAATGTCGTCAGATCGCTTCCGTCCTGCCGCGTGTGTAGGTAGTATAGGCCATACACCTTCAGTTGCTGTATGGCACGTAGGAGTCACGCTGCTGTCTGCGAGCGTCTATGAGTCGCAAGACGCTGACACGAGTCGTTTCCGTGACGCCGACGAAGGGTGCAGTGACTTGCCGTCAGAAGCCGGGGCAGCGGCGTAACCCCCTTCAGTGGGGAGGACTGGTTAGCGAATGCGGGATATCGATCGTTCCAGCGCGGAGGCGACACTAATACCCCCAGGTGGTATAGCAACCAAACAGATTCGATCAGTTGAGTCCCGACTTTAGGTCCTGGATTATCGCGCGTTTATCGCGCGTCCCGGAACGTCCGTCACTTTCCATCAAACGCGAAACCCGTGTGATTGCAGGGTTTTACGTTTGCCGATGTTCGGCAAAACCCCAGGGAGTCGGCTTGAGGGGCTAGTGCCCGCAAGGGCGTGGGGGTTCAAGTCCCCCC
>JAKCEB010000152.1 GCA_021838305.1 Actinomycetes bacterium
CGCGCACCTCCGATGACCGCGGCCCCCACGAGGACCAGGACCCCACGGACGACGCCGCGGAGTCGGCCAGGCCGCTGCGTCTCGTGGAAACCGCCTTGTACCTCGACCGCTACTGGCGAGAGGAGCAAGCGGTAGGGACGGACCTCTTGAAGCGGTGCGCCCGGATACTGCCTCCTAGCGGGTCAACGCTTTCGGCGGCGATCACCGACACAGACCAGCTACGGGCAGTGACGGCGTCGGCGCGACGGTACTTGAGCGTGATAGTCGGCGGTCCAGGCACAGGGAAGACCACCACAGTCGGATGGCTCCTGGCGCTTCTCTTCGAGCAGGCGGCCACAACCGGCGGCCGCTCACCAATGGTGGGTCTCGCCGCCCCCACCGGGAAGGCGGCGGCGCGTCTCGAACAAGCGGTCCGGTCCTCGGCGGCGGCCATGGCCTCGCGCGGCGCTATCTCGACGTCCGTCGCATCACAGCTCGAGTCGCTGCGCGGGTCGACGATTCATCGGCTCCTAGGGACCCGGGCAGGCTCGGGGCGATTCCGCCACCATCGGGGTATGCGCCTCCCCCACGACGTGATAGTCGTCGACGAGGCCTCGATGATCTCACTGACTTTGATGGCCCGGCTGCTCGAAGCTGTCCGTCCGGATGCCCGGCTGGTGCTGGTAGGCGATCCGGAACAGCTTGTGTCAGTCGAGGCGGGTGCCGTGCTCGCCGACGTCGTGCGTCTAGGGCGATCGGGACCCACTGACGTGTCCCCGGGGCGCGCGCCGCTCGCTCGCAACGTCTCGATCCTGCGGACCAATCACCGCTCCAGCGGAGCTCTCGCTTCTCTCGCTGCCGCGATCAGGGACGGCGACGATGACGCCGCACTGTCAGCACTTTCGTGCGGGGATCCGACCTTATCGTGGATCGACTCTTCCGCAATGTCAGTTCTGTCAACGACATTGACCGACGCTGCGTTCTCTATACTGTCGCCGGCACTCGACGGCGACGCGCCTGCAGCGCTCAAAGCCCTGTCCGCGCATCGGGTACTTTGCGCCCATCGCCAAGGGCCCGAAGGCGCATCGACGTGGAACGAGCAGATTCGACGTTGGCTTTTCGCCAGCCGGCCGCTTGCGGAGGACGGAGAGGCCTGGTATGTAGGAAGACCTGCAATAGTCACCGTCAATGACTACAGCTTGGGCTTGTACAACGGCGACACCGGAGTGGCTGTCGTTTCCCCTGAAGGCGGGATAGCAGTCGCTTTCGATTCAGGGGCGTATTCGACGAGGCTTGTCAGACCGTACAGACTTCCCAGCGTCGAGACGGCTTACGCGATGACGGTACACAAAAGCCAAGGATCCGAGTTCGACGCGGTGACTCTCATCCTTCCTCCTTCGTCGTCGCGCATGCTCACCCGGGAGCTGCTCTACACGGCGGTTACCCGAGCGCGTTCCACCTTGAGCGTCGTCGGATCGGTAGAAGCCTTCAGAGTCGGGCTACGCCGCCGGATCGCCCGAGCATCCGGCCTCGCATCGCAGTTCTCGGGAGGGAACAATGTCGAATCTCGCGTACCCGACCGGGAGACCGCCTACGACGACACTGCTCGGTCCCAAGGCTAGGGCGGCGAACGCGCTAGGGTCGCAGCGTGGCGAGTCCGGGAGGATTCGTCTCTTCGCCGGCGCTGAGCCGGCGGTCTAGAAGCCCTGCGAACGGTGAGCCAAATTTCGACTGATACCCCAAGCCAGCGTGCCGGTTTCCGCCGTCGGCGGTTGGCTGTTCATGCTCCAGCCTTCGGGGTCCTCGTGGTCGGCGTCGTCGTAACCTCGATATTCGCTTCAGCGAGCGCCAACAGTTACCGGCATTCCGAGCAGACCCTCACAAACTTGCAGACGAGCCTGGCGGCTTCGGTGATCCAGGCGTCTGCCGCAGACCTCCAGCAAAAGCTTCAGACTCCCGCAGTGATCGCAGCTCAAAACGGGGGTGCAACGTTCGCCAAGAGCATGAGTCCGTCGATCGGTGGCGCCGGGTCGTTCGTGGGAGCCGAGCTACTAAAACTCGGTGCTGGTGCACAGACCGTGGCTGCGGTCGGTGCCAGCTTGGAGCAACCACCGCCTGATCCGGTCGCGATGACAGCGATCGCCGAAGCCCGCAAATCGAACACCCTCGGAGTGGTGCACCTGATCGGAGCCGACTACCAAAGGATCGGATATGCGGCGGTTGCAAGCGGACCAGCCGGCACCTACGCCGTCTACGCCGAACAGACTTTGCCGACCGATCGAAAAGTCGCGACCGATCCGACCAACCCGGCTGTCCAAGACCTAGTGGTCGCCATCTATTTCGGTTCCTCTCCGAGTTCGCAAGCATTGATCGAGACGAATGCCGAAGATCTGCCGCTTCGAGGAGTTCACGCAGTCGAGACCATCCCGTTCGGGGCGGCAACCCTGAGCTTGGCCATCGCAGCGAAAGGATCCCTTACCGGAGGCTTCGCAGCAAACCAAACCACTATCATCACCGTAGGCGGGGCGCTGATCTCGGTGCTGATTGCGGCACTTGTCGACGTCCTCGCGCGCCGGCGTCGGCGCGCCGAACGCGAGGCGGAACAGAGCCGGCAGATCTCTGCAACCCTGCAACGATCACTGTTACCTGTCCGTCTTCCCGAGATCGCAAACGTCGAGATGGACGCACGCTACCAGCCTGCGACCGCCGGGATCAGCGTCGGCGGTGATTGGTATGACGCAGTCGACGTCGACGGGAAGCTCTACTTCTCCGTCGGCGACGTGGCCGGCCACGGTTTGCGAGCCGCCACGTTGATGGGCCGCCTGCGAACGTCCATTGGCGCTTACATGATCGACGGGGACAGCCCCGACGAAATCCTGGGTAAAATTGGCAGGCTGCTGGACGTTTCCGCCGACGGGCAGTTTGCTACCGCCCTGTGTGGATGGATGGACCCGCTCAACGGAGAGGTGACGTTCGCAAACGCCGGCCATCCCGAGCCGCTCGTGATAGCAAATGGCACTTGCCGTGCGCTCGACAGCAATGTCGGACCCCCTATTGGCGTCGGCGGCGGTTATCGCCTCACGACCGCCAAGATTCCATCCGGGGGCACTCTCCTTGCCTACACCGACGGGCTCGTCGAACGCCGAGGCGAGCCGATTACACTCGGCGTTGACCGGCTGTGCAAAGCTGCGTCAGTGGACCTTCCGTTGGATAGACTGCTTGATCATCTCCTCCACGAACTCGTGCCCCTCCAGGCGGGCGACGATATAGCCGTACTGGCTATTCGAACGCATCTATGAGCAAAACCGCAGAACCCGAAACGAGCGTGACAGTCCGAGAGCGGCCTGACGGTTGGGAGCTCACTTTGTGCGGAGAGTTCGATATCGGAAACGTTCAAACTCTCGAAGACGCATTGGATCCGCTCGTCGCTAAGCGCCCCGAAGCGCTTTTCGCCTTGGATATGGGTGGCGTGAGCTTCATGGACAGTGCAACCCTCGCAGTGCTTTTGCGTACTGTTGCCAACGGTGCAGTAGTGCGTCTGCACCGTCCTTCCTCGGTCATCCGGGCCGTCTTGAGTGCATCCGGGTTAGAGAACGTTCTGATTGTGGAAAATGACTGATATCGAAATGTATCTGAGCCACCCCGACAGCGTCCGCTCCGCCCGTCACTTCGCTCGGGAAGTGTTGGCCGAGAGCGGCGTTGCCGACGAACGGAGTGAACTCGCCGAACTTCTGGTCAGCGAGCTCGCAAGCAACGCTGTCAAGCATGCCACCACCAACTTCACACTTGCCATCGACGTCAAAGACTCCACTATCCGCATCGAAGTGAGCGACACAGGGTCGGGTCAGCCGACGTTGAAGCGCCCGAAGCCGGATCAGCCCAACGGTCGGGGCCTGCTGATCGTCGACAATATGGCCGACGATTGGGGCACATCCGTCGACGGTTCGACCAAGACAGTGTGGTGCATCTTGTCGACTCGCCAGCCGGCCAACTCGGAGCACTGACGACCCTCCCTCTGCTAACTCAGCGGTCGAAGCGTCATTACCCACGCGGCTTCACGTACGTCGCCACGTGGATTCGCTCCATATGCTCAGTTACTAGCGGGACATCGTCCCGCCATGTTGGTACCGTGTGCCACAAGGCCGCTTGCAACATCGGGGGTGATCCCCCTGGATAAGGAGCGAACGGGGTTACACACTATGGACGAGGGCACCGTTTCTGACGGGCTGGCGCTACTACTGGAACGCTCCGAGGCGCTCACAGAGATCGATGCTGCGGGCGCACGCTGGTTACGCGGGGCGCGACGCCTGAGCGGAACTCGCCCCTCTCCCGAATTGGCAGTGCGCTTGGCGGACGGATTATGTGCCGCAGGAGAGCCCGCCGAGGCCGCCGATCTGTGCCGCGAGGCGTTGGGTAGTCCAAGAGCACAAAAGGCCACCAAGGCGCTGGCTTACCGGAGTCTCGCACGGGCGGAGCTCCGACTGGGCGAGGCGCGCCAAGCTGAGGAAGCCTTCGAAAGTGCGGCGGAGTTGGCGCGGCCAGAACAACCCGTTTTAGCCGCCGAGGCGCTCTTGGAGGCCTCGCTAGTGGCCTTGTACATGTCCGGGCCGGCCCGGGCTTTCCACTTCGCAGAGCAAGCCCTATCGCAACTCCCAGACGATTGCGACGGACAGCTCGCCTCGTGGGCCAAGGCAGCGCTCGGAATGGCTCGACTGATGCAGGCGCAGATCGACGGGGCTCGCGAGATCACCGAGGCACTCGCCCGCCTTTCGCCAATCTCGGGTTTGCGGGGCTTGCAGGGAGCAACCGAGTGGGGACCGCTGCTCCAGCAGCTGCAAGCGCACAAGTTCCTGGAACGCTTCGACGACGCGATAGCCGACTACCACCTAGCCGTCGACGGGTCGCGCGAGGCGATGACACCGATGGCCCGATCGATATATGACGTTGTCCATGCGGACACGCTGAGCCGGGTAGGCCGCCTCACCGAAGCCCGGGACACTTTGCTTCGCGCTGAGGAAGTTGTAGCGTTCGCCCCTGCAGGGGGAGTCTGGACGTGGGTCGGCCTCGCCCATGTCAACCTGGAGATGGGCGCATCCGCCCACGCGGGGCGTTACTGCCAACAAGTCGAGCAGGTCGTCGGAGTCGAAGGTGAGTCGCTGCCTACTCTGCGCTTTTGGCTTTGGCGCGTCCGCGCCGTCTTGGCCCTCGACCGGGACGACCCTGAGACCGCCTGCACATTGATGACCCATGCCGAGTCTCTCGCCGACAAGGTCTCCGCTTACGAGCCGAGCATGGCCATTTGGCATCCCGTCGCGATCGCCGCCTATATCGCAGCCGGCCGGCACGGCGACGCCGAACGCGTCATACAAAGCCTGTGCAACGCTGGCAATGCTCTAGGGACCCGTTTTCCGATGGCTGTAGCATCCCGAGGACGAGCACAGCTAGCCGAACTCGCAGGTGAACCCGATGCCGCCGCCTCGCACTTCTCGGACGCCATGCGATGGCACAAGGACTTGGCCATGCCGCTGGAGGAGATCGAAACCCTCCTTGCCTACGGCGGTTTCCTCCGCCGCCACATCTCCCCGACTGCGGCACGTTCGGTTCTCGCCGATGCCGTACGGCTGGCCGCTTCCTGCAACGCCAAGCGCCTCGAGGAACGCGCCAACCTCGAGCTTCGCATAGCTGGCGGACGACGTCGCAACCGGCCGGCAATCGAAGGATCGCTCACCCCCGTCGAGCGACGGGTAGCCGACCTTGCCGCACAAGGCAAGACGAATGTGGAGATCGGCCGCCAACTCATGATGTCCTCTCGTACCGTGGAGCACCACCTCAGCCACGTGTACGCCGAGCTTCGAATAACGTCGCGTCGCCAGCTTCTCCGGTCACTGCACCCGCTGACCGAGCACTCGGGCGCTCCGCTGTCGCAGAGCCTCAAGAACCTCTAGAACTCGCCAGGCATGGCAGTCAACTACGTCTCGCGGCCCAATCCGGTCGACAGGGGGGCGCCGGGTGCGCTACACACGTTCCATGCTTTCCACAGAATGGTTCCTCACCGCCGAAGAGCGGGGGAACCCATCGACCCTTATTGACCGACGCCACCCCGACGCCCAAGCATGGACGGCAGGTAACGAAGTAACCCCGCTGGTGCACGGATCGGACTATTTTTCCGCCCTAGTCGCCGTAGTCAAAGCCATGGGTGACGGCGACATTCTCTGCTTCGCCGACTGGCGGGGTGACCCCGACGAGCGTCTCGACTCCGAGGGAACACAGGTCGAATCCCTGCTGTGTAACGCTGCTCGGCGCGGAGTGGCCGTCCGCGGCCTGATCTGGCGTTCCCACCTCGACAAGCTTCAGTTCTCCGCCAGCGAGAACCGCCACTTGGGCGAGGAGATCAACGCGGCCGGCGGTCGCTGCGTGCTCGACCAGCGGGTCCGCCCAGGCGGCTCCCACCACCAAAAGTTCGTCGTCGCGCGCCATCCGGGCCGGCCCGCACTCGACGTCGCGTTCGTGGGGGGTATCGACTTGTGCCACAGCCGCAGGGATGACGCCGCGCACGGAGGTGACCCCCAGAGCCAGCCGATGGCCGCCGTCTACGGGTCTAGCCCGCCGTGGCACGACATCCAACTCAAGATCCAAGGACCGGCAGTCGGCGACATCGAAACCGTGTTCCGGGAGCGCTGGCAGGACCGCACTCCCCTGTCGCTCAACCCGGTGAGGCTCGTCCGTGACCGGCTCAGCCTCTCCGACGCGCGGGGACGGTCATTGCCCGACCAGCTTCCGGACCCCGAGGTCAGAGGAGCCCACGCGGTGCAGATCCTGCGGACCTACCCTGCCCGACGGCCCCGGTACCCGTTCGCCCCCGACGGTGAGCGAAGCGTTGCGCGCGCCATCGGAAAGGTGCTCGACAGGGCCCGACGCCTGATTTACATCGAGGACCAGTACTTCTGGTCAAAAGACATCGCGGCGGGCTTCTGCAAGGCTCTCGTGGCGCAGCCCGATCTGC
>JAKCEB010000153.1:0-1822 GCA_021838305.1 Actinomycetes bacterium
CGGACGTCGAACCTGTTGCGCTTGTCGCGCCAAGAAGTTCCGCGTAAGGGTTGGCGGACCCGTCACTCACGACTGAGAGGGCTCCCGCAGGACGTATCCGACTCCGCGAACAGTATGGATAAGGCGGGATTCGCCTTCGGCTTCGGTCTTGCGGCGGAGGTATCCGATGTAGACCTCCAACGAGTTCGAGTTTGCCCCGAAGTCGTAACCCCAGACCCTGTCGAATATCAGTTCGCGCGTGAGTACCTGGCGGGCGTTACGCAAGAGCAGTTCGAGTAACAGGAATTCTGTGCGGGTCAACTCGATAAGGCGGCCGGCCCTTCGGACCTCCCTAGTACCCGAGTCAAGGGACAGGTCACTGAACTGCAGAAGGTCTTCCTCGGCTGGGGCGCTCCTGCGAAGCAGCGCCCTGATGCGCGCGAGAAGCTCCTCTAAGGCGAACGGCTTCACCAGGTAGTCGTCGGCACCGGCGTCGAGCCCTGCGACTCGGTCGTTGACCGCAGCCCGGGCAGTCAACATCAGCACTGGTGTTGCGTCGCCCGCAGCGCGAAGGCGTCGACAGACCTCGAGACCATCCATCCTCGGCATGGCGACGTCGAGGACGATAGCGTCGGCCGGCCGTTCTGCGTGCGCAGCGAGGGCACCGGGACCGTCGTTGGCCAGTTCGGTCTTGTAGCCTTCGAAACGCAGCGCCCGGTCGAGCGCTTGGCGGACAGCCGGTTCGTCGTCAACTACCAGGACATGCACGCATCCAGTGTGGCCGATCTAGCTGAGATCCGCATGAACGAATCACGTTTCCGGGTCGTGCGCCGCCGCAACGCCGCGCCGACGCCGCGCCGACGGCGCGCCGAAGCTGAGACTGCCGCCGGGAGGGACCACTGCGAGACCTTGGAGTAGACTCGGCGGTACATGTCCAGGGTGCTCATCGAACGGAAGCTTTTCGACGTGGCACAGCGCCTCAAGCGCGCCCGGGAGGAACTGGCCGTCATCGACGAGCAGCTGGCGGCGATGGCCGAGTCGGCCGACGAGGCGCGCATCCGCTCGATGGTGTCTGAGACGCCGCTTGCTTACCGCGAGTTTGCGGAGGCGGAGCGCCATGCTAAAGCCATGGCGAGAAGCCGAACAGCCGTGGCAGCAGAGGTGGTCGAGTTGCAAGCCGCCCAGGACGATCTGCTCGACCGCCTGGTTGGACCAGACCAACCGGCTTCCTGACATCCAAGATTTCCGTTTCGCGGCGACCCCAAGGAGTTCACGTGGCAGTAAAAGTCGTGCTTGCCGAAGACGAGGCGATAGTCCGCCTCGATCTGAAGGAGATCATGGAGGAGGAGCACTACGAGGTCGTCGCGGAGACGGGCCGCGGGGACGAGGTCGTGGAACTCGTTCGCAAACACCGGCCCGACGTGGCAATACTCGACGTCAAGATGCCGGGGATGGACGGTCTCGAGGCCGCCCGCCAGATAAGCGCCGACCACCTCTGCGCAGTCCTCATACTGACGGCGTTCAGCCAACGAGACTTGATCGAACGGGCCCGCGACGCCGGTGCGCTCGCCTACCTCGTGAAACCTTTCCAGAAAAGTGAGCTGCTGCCGGCGATAGAGATGGCGCTTGGACGTTTCGCTGAAATGAAAGCGCTCGACGAGCAAGTCAAATCGCTGGAAGAACAGGTGGTGGTCCGAAAAGCGGTCGATCGGGCGAAGGGCGCTCTCATGGATGACTTGGGCTGGAAGGAGCATGACGCTTTTTCCTGGATCCAGAAGACCGCGATGAAAGAGCGCGTCAAGATGCTCGAAATCGCCGAGCGGGTCAACCAGGGTTTCAGGCC
>JAKCEB010000153.1:1922-6858 GCA_021838305.1 Actinomycetes bacterium
GCCAGCGTCGGCCCGAGTGCGATAGTCGCCGAGCCGAGATCCAAGGTGAGGGTGCCGTCGGGGGCCCGGGTCGCGACTGTGGCCTCCGTGCCCGGCAGGAAACCATGTGAGGACAGATAGCTCAGCATGCTTTCGTCCAGCTCGACGAGCTCGGTCACGCGGGCCAGGCGCACGCGTTCTCCCTGCGCCATCGACGAGAGTGCCACGCTCGGCGCAGGTTCGCCTCCCGCGCCGGGTATCGGGTTCCCGTGCGGGCAGGTGGTCGGGAACCCGAGGAGGGCAACTATGCGCTCCTCCACCTCGTCGGAAATGACGTGCTCCCAGCGCCCGGCCTCGACGTGCGCTTTCTCCCACGGCAGGCCGATTATGTCGGTAAGAAGTCGCTCGGCGAGGCGGTGCTTTCGCACGACGCTTTCGGCGACGGAACGCCCGGAGTCGGTCAGCACGAGCGCCCGGCCTCTCATCTCGACATAGCCGTCGGAGCGAAGCCGGCGAATCATCTCCGAGATGGCAGGCGCCGAATGCCCGAGTCGCTCGGCGAGCCGGGCTTGGATGATGACCATGCCCTCCTCGCCGAGCTCGTGGATCGCTTCCAGGTATTCCTCGACAGGCGGGTGAAAACCTTCCGGCACACTGTGAGGATAGCGCCGCCCCCGACCATGGCGGAACAGTCACTGCGTTCTCCTAGCATCTGTGGCGATGCCAACCTTGATGCTCCTAGACGGCAACTCTTTGCTGTACCGGGCGTTCTTCGCTCTCCCGACGGATATGGCGACGGCCTCCGGACAGGTGACCAACGCCGTCTACGGGTTTACGTCCATGCTGATCAACCTCGTCAAGGACCATCACCCCGATCAGCTGGTCGCGACGTTCGACCGACCTGAGCGAACCTTCCGCCACGACATGGTCGACGACTACAAGGCCGGGCGCGCCGAAACGCCCGACATCCTTCGACAACAGATGGGCCTCGCACGCCAGCTCGTTGAAGTGCTGAAGATACCGATCCTCGACTATCCAGGCTTCGAGGCAGACGACGTGATCGCCACGCTTGCAACGGTCGCAGCCCGCAACGGAGACGACGTAATCGTTGTGACAGGCGACCGCGACACGTACCAACTAGTCGAGGACCCCCACGTGAAGGTTCTCTACAACAGGCGCGGAGTCTCGGACTACGCGCTCTACGACGAAGCAGGCATATTCGAACGGACGGGCGTAACCCCGGCGACCTACCCGCAGTACGCAGCGCTTCGCGGTGATCCTTCGGACAACCTCGCCGGGGTGCCCGGGGTCGGGGAGAAGACCGCCGCCCGACTGATCTCGACATACGGCGACATCGACGGAATCTACGCGCATCTCGGGGATCTGACGCCGAAACTCAGGGACAGCCTCGCCGGTGCCGAGAGTCGTGTCAGGGCGAATGCTGCGGTGACGCTGCTTGTGAGGGATGTGCCGGTGGCGATTGATCCCGATCAGGCGATCCTCGGCGGCTGGGACGTGGACGAAGCGCGCCGCTTCTTCGAGTTCCTCGAGTTTCGCACCCTTTGGAGTCGTCTGGTCGATGCTGTAGGTGTCGATGGCCCGTCTAGCGAGGAGACGGTCGGTGCGCTCAAAGGGACAGAAGTGTCGATCCGTGAGGCGCCCTCGCACTCGGAGTTGGTCGCACAGCTCGCCGCTTGGAGCGACGCGGGCGCCCACCTTGCGGTGGCCGGGTCCTGGTCGGGGAGGGAGGGGCGTTCGCAGCTGCTCGGCTTGGCAATCGTAGAGGTCGGCTCGCCGTCGCCGGTTGAAGCGCTGTGGGTGAGCGGTCAAAGCCTAGCGTCGAGTGAAGTGGCGGTTGCACTGTCACGATTGTTGGGGCCGGGTGCTGCTCGGACGTCGGCGCACAATGCGAAAGCTTTGATGCGATCTCTTGCGGCATTTGGGGTGACATTTTCGAGTCTGGAGCTAGACCCGACTATCGCTGCTTACCTCGTGGACCCTGCCGGTGATCAATACCTCCTCGAGGATTTGGCATCGCGTTATGCCGGAGTTCATCTGGGGGCCGAACTATCGAACGACGGCGGCCAGCTCGATCTGATGGCCGAGGCTCCGGACCCGAAGGCGGTCGCTGGCCAACGTGCTAGCGCAGTCGCCTCCCTCGTTGCTCCTTTGGGTGCGGCATTGGACGCGAGAGGTATGCAGAGCCTCTATCGAGACGTCGAGAGGCCGCTCGTTAGAGTCCTTGCCGCGATGGAGCTTGTGGGCGTCCGCGTCGACGTAGGGGAGTTGCGAAGCCTGGCAGGAGAGCTGGTGGACGAGGTGCGCAGGCTGGAGCGCGAGATCCAGGACCTGGCGGGCGTGGACTTCGTCGTCAACTCGACGCCACAGCTGCGGGACGTCCTTTTTTCCAAACTCGGCCTGACGCCGCAGAAGAAGACGAAGACCGGCTACTCAACCGACGCACAGACGCTCGAACGCCTGCGTGGACAGCACCCGATCGTCGACGCGCTTCTGCGCTACCGGGAGGTCGAGAAGCTTCGCTCTACCTACGGCGAGTCCCTCCTAGGCGAGGTAGGCGACGACGGTCGGATCCATGCCACTTTCAATCAGACGGTCGCCCGAACCGGAAGGCTCAGCTCCGACCAGCCGAACCTCCACAACATACCTGTGCGAACGGAGGAGGGGCGCCGATTGAGGAGGTGCTTCGTGCCGTCGACGGGGCGTCGTTTTCTCGTGGCCGACTACAACCAGGTGGAGCTCCGGGTGATAGCCCACCTGGCGGGAGAGCCGGCCCTCATCGAATCCTTTCGCATCGGAACTGACATTCACAATGTCACGGCATCGAGGATTTATGGTGTCACGTCCGACCAGGTGACCATCGCAATGCGGTCCAAGGCCAAGATGGTCTCATACGGGCTCGCCTACGGCATGGAAGCGTATGGCTTGTCCCAGCGCCTGGCGATCCCAGTCGACGAAGCTGCCGAGATCCTCTCCGCCTATTGGAGCGCCTTTCCGGCGGTGCGCCAGTACATGGAGAAGGTGGTCGCGGAGTCGCGCCAGCGCGGTTACACCGAAACGTTGTTCGGGCGCCGTCGGCCTATCCCGGAGCTGCAGTCGGGGCGTTACCAGGTGCGCGCGGCGGGTGAGCGCCAAGCGATGAACGCGGGCATTCAAGGCCTCGCCGCCGACATCTTCAAAGTCGCTCTCGTGCGGTTGTTCGCCAGCTTGGAGACGAACCGGATGGAAAGCCAGCTCGTGTTGCAGGTGCACGACGAAGTGATCCTCGAGGTCCCGCCGAGCGAGGAGGACTCAGCGGTCGAAGTTGTGATGGACGCAATGACAGGCGCCGCCGAGCTCGACGTGCCTTTGGCGGTGAACTTGGCGTGGGGTGACGACTGGGCGTCAGCGAAAGCCTGATGGTGCGCCCCCCGGCCCGTGACGCTCTGACTGCGTGTTGGCCCTGCACACGGGTATGTTTACAGAGTTAGCTGAAGTTGCGACCTGACTGTCACAGTGGCCCACCGTCCGACCGGGAGAAATGCAATGGCTGTTGAAGTCCACGACTCCACGAGCTCCGAGGGGGAAACTGCCTTGGCCGGCGTCGCCACCATCGACTCGGTAAGGGTGGTACACGACCATGCGGATCGCATCTTCACCTGGAACTACGACCGCGAGCGGCCGCAACTCGAAGCCTTGTACAACAAAGGGGCGGCGTCGCAATGGAACAGCGTGACCGACCTAGACTGGTCGACAGACGTCGACCCTGCACGCGTGAGCGCCGAGGAGCCGCCGCTGATAATGCTAGCGCGCCGGGCGGCTACGATCCCCGGCTCGCCGCTTCGCAATTGGGGCGAACGTGAGTTCACCCAACTCCGTATCGAGTCGCTCAAAGCGCAGCTCAGCCAGTTCATGCACGGCGAGCAGGGTGCGATGATGACGGCGGCAAAGCTTGTCGAGACCGTCCCGTGGATCGACGCGAAGTACTACGCCGCCACCCAGACGATGGACGAAGCCCGCCACACGGAGGTGTTCGCCCGCTACCTGCATCAAAAGGTTGGCGACGCCTACCCGATGTCGCCTTTCCTTCAAGGGCAGATCTTCGGTTTGCTCGAGGACAGCCGATGGGACATCGCGTACCTGGGGATGCAGATAATCATCGAAAGCCTCGCGCTCGCAGCGTTCGGCGACCTGCTCAGGCGCACGTCCGAGCCTCTTCTCGCAAAGCTCCTCCGCTACGTCATGTCGGACGAGGCCCGCCACGTGGCGTTCGGTATTGTCAGTTTGTCGGAACTCTACCGGTCCCTGAGTTCCGCCGAACTCAAGGAGCGCCAGGAGTTCCTGGTCGACAACACGATGCGCAACCGGCTTCGATCGACCACGCCGGAGGTGTGGGAGCGTATGGGCGTCACCGTCGAGGACGTCGTGCCGGTCCTGCACCAAGCAGCGGGGGAGATGGGGCATGGCTTGTTCATGGCGTTCCAGCGGGCTTTTTTCTCCAAACTCGTCCCCAACGTCCGCAAGCTGGGACTGCTCGACGCGAACGACGGTTATCTGAGAAAGCAGTGGCAGGAGGCGGGGCTGCTCGAGTTCGAGCACGCCGACGACACTTCGGCCGAATTCGAGTCCTACGACGCCGTGGCGGCGGATCGGGCGGCGGATCGGGCGGCGAGCACGGCTGGCTAGGCGGCGGCCAAACCTCCGTCAGTGGGGTGTAAACTCGCACCTCTAGCGGGACGGGGGAGTCGCCCCTGCCCACGATTTGCTCTGTCCGAAAGAAGGCCTCTACCTCCATGTCCGACGACTCCTTGACCGCCACAACCTCCTCGCCGATGGGCACCTTCGACGAGTCCGGTGAGTACACGCCCCGCCAGATCGTCGCCGACGACCTGGACGGAACGTCGCTCGCCGACGCCATCGCCGGCACGATCGTGGAGTTCGAAGACGGCGACATCGTCAA
>JAKCEB010000154.1 GCA_021838305.1 Actinomycetes bacterium
CCTGCGCTAGTCTGTGTCCTCCCATACGGGGGTGTAGCTCAGCCCGGAAGAGCGCTACGTTCGCAACGTAGAAGTCGTGGGTTCAAGTCCCATCACCTCCACCCGTTACCTGGCCGTCTCGCGCCCCTCTGCGTAGGGGCAACCCGCTGACGTGCGGTTTCGCGCTCCACTCGATCACCGTCGGGCGTGATTGAGGGCAGAATTTGTGGACTCCTGATCAAAACTGCCCTACGCAGCGGTAGGCAGCCGAGGTCGCGCCACCCCAGCCGCACGGTGGCCATTCGCGTCTCGCTGGCCGAGCGGGCGTGGCGGTGCCGTACGCTGCGGTAGCGCAGCTACGGCAGTCGCCCTGATCGGCGTTTGCGGCGGTGAGGGGCCGACCGAGCGGAAGGCGTACGCATTTCGGCCCCATCCCCGGCGTCCGGATCCGGCGGGCACGCCCGCCGGTCTGGGTTGTCGACGCCTCGTGGATCATCCCGCCTTCGAGCGTGCGGCAGTAGCTTCGGTGCAGCATGGCACGGATCGACGACCTCCTCCTACGAGTATCCGACTCTCAGCTTCGGGCCGAACTGACGTCGGCCGTCGCTGAGGTCAGGCGAACCAAGGACTTCGGTCTGGTCTTCGAGTCACATCTACCCGAGACTGGTCGCCTGCCGTCCCATCCGGTCCGCCGAGGCGTCAAGGTGACCGAGCGGGCCAAGGGCGAAGATTCGCTCTACCTCGTAGCGTCGATCAATGGTCCGACCGCCAAGCTCGTGCCACTGCGAGATGCCGACGGCATCGCCATCCCAGCTGAGGAGCAGACGCCGGTCGAGCTGTCCCTCACAGAGCTCGTCGTGGTGGCCGAGTTCGGGGACCCGGTCTATCCCGGCCTCAGGTCCGTGGGCTCTGTCAGGCGTGGCGGCGACAAGCCGGCCCATGTGGTCATCGACGGTGAGAACTACCACGCGCTCGAGGCTCTCCAGTTCACGCACGCTGGCAAGGTTGACTGCATCTACCTCGATCCGCCGTACAACGCTGGGCGGCGCGACTGGAAGTATAACAACAACTATGTCGACGAGGCCGACATCTATCGGCACTCCAAGTGGCTCGCTTTCATGGAGCGGCGACTGAAATTGGCGAAAAGGCTTCTGAACCCGGAGAAGTCAGTGCTCATCGTCACCATTGACGAGAAAGAGTATCTCCGGCTCGGCCTTCTGCTGGAGCAGCTCTTCGAGGGTGCCTACATCGAGATGGTGACGAGCATCATCAGCGCCAAAGGAGCTTATCGCCGAGGCCATTTCTCGCGGGTGGAGGAGCACATCTTCTTCGTCAGCATCGGCGATGCGGCCGTCCGCCCATGGGTCACCAACATGTTGCCCAGTTACAGAGGAGTCGAAGATGCCGAGGAGGAGGAGGACGCTGCGGCCGATGACGATCTTGATCCGGATGAAATTGTGCCGGAGCCGATCGAATGGCTCGGTCTGAGACGTCGGGAGCCGTCCAGCGTGCGTGGCTCACGCCCCAACCAGTTCTACGCGATCTTCGTGAACGAGCAGGACGGCACCCTCCACTCGATCAGCCACCCGATCGATGACGACGTTGACCGCGAGACAGTCGAGGTTCCCGAGGGCACTGTTGCGCTCTGGCCGCTGAAACCAGATGGCGCCGAGATGTTGTGGGGCCTAACGCCTGACGTGCTCAGGCGTAACTGGGCGGAAGGCTGGGCACGCGTCAACAACTGGAAGCCGGCCACGAAGAAAGGGACGGTCCAATATCTCCCAGGCGGCACGATCGACCGGGTCCACTCCGGTGCGATCACCATCACCGGGCGAGCATCGAACGGTTCGGTCGAAGGCTACGTCACCCCGGACATCACCCGAGGCGTAACGCCTAAGCGAGTCTGGCACTTGGCGTCGCACAATGCTGAGACGGGTGGGACGAACATCGTCTCGGCCCTTGTGCCCGGACGACGTTTCCCCTACCCCAAGTCGCTCTACGCCGTCGAGGACACTGTTCGCTTCGTCGTGGGTGACAAACCGGACGCGGTGGTGCTCGACTTCTTCGGAGGCAGTGGCACCACCGTCCACGCGGTCATGCGGCTGAACCGTCAGGATCAGGGCAGTCGTCAGTCAATCCTCGTGACCAACAACGAAGTGTCGGAGCGTGAAGCGGCCCGACTGACCGCGGATGGATTCGGACCCGGTGACCCCGAATGGGAAACCATTGGCATCTTCCAACACGTCACCCGACCGCGGATCGAGGCGGCCGTCACGGGCATGACGCATCGAGGCACGCCTGCCCGGCGCCAGTATAATTACGTCGACGAGTTCGCGCTGTCCGAGGGGTTCGAGGAGAACGTCGAGTTCTTCGAGCTGACCTACCAGGACGCGGCGGCGATCGAGTTGGATCTCGCGTTCGAAGCCATAGCTCCTCTCCTCTGGCTGAGGGCCGGAGCGCAGGGTTCAATGATCACGAGCCACAGCGAAACCGGGTTTGCGTGGACCGATCGCTACGGCGTGCTGTGGGACACCGACCGCTGGCGAGCCTTCATCTCGGCTGCGCCTGACGCGGCGACGACCGCCTTCATCGTGACGGACTCGGCGACGGCATTCACGTCAGTCGTCTCCGAACTCCCGGCAGGCATCGAGCCCGTGCGGCTGTACGAGAACTACCTGACGACGTTCGCAATCAACCAGGTAGAACCAGATTGAAGTTCGAGCTGATTGACTACCAGCGCGAGGCGGCGTCGGAGGTGCTCAAGCGCTTGTCCCGCGCTCAGAACGACTGGCGAGGCTTTGGCGCTCGTTCGGCCTTTGCTCTTTCCGCCATGACCGGAGCCGGAAAGACCGTGATCGCTACCGCCGTGATCGAGGCGATGCTGTTCGGCTCGGCGGACCTGGGCATCGAGGCAGACACGAGGGCGACGTTCCTTTGGGTGACCGATGACCCGGCACTCAACCGGCAGACGCGCAACAAGATGATGGCCGCCTCCGACCTGCTAAGCGGCAACCAGTTGGAGATTCTGAACGACGGGCATTTCGAGCCGACCCTCAACCCCGGGAGGGTCTACTTCCTCAACATCCAGCAGTTGGGCAAGAACGCTTCGTTTGCCAACGTGGCGGGGGACAGCTTCCGGAATAAGACCGGCTGGGAGATCATCGGCGACACCATTAGGTCGGGAACGACCGACCTGTACGTGGTTGTCGATGAGGCGCACCGCGGCATGAGGGCTACCACCGAACGGGCTTCCATTGTGCGGCAGATCATCGACGGTCGCCCGGGCCTCAATCCTCCTGCGCCGTCGGTCTTAGGCATCTCAGCGACCATCGAGCGCTTCAGGACGGCCATGGCCGAGGTCACCGCGCGCACGCTGTACGAACCGGTCGAAGTCCATATCGAACGGGTGCGGGCGTCAGGTCTCGTCAAAGACCGCATTGAGCTATTCGAACCCGATGAGTCGGGTACGTTCTCGACCACTCTGCTGCGCGAAGCCGTCAGCAAGACGCGGGAGTCCGATGACTTGTGGGCGGCCTACGCGGTAGCGGAGAACGAACCCCGCGTCCTACCGATCTTGGTGATCCAAGTGCCGGATAAGGCGAGCGATGCCGGCCTCGCCGAACTCGTGACGGTGGTCGACCAGGAATGGCCGGGTCTCGGCAAGTATTCGGTGGTCAACGTCTTCGGCGAGCACACCGACTTCGTGGTCGGCACCCGTACCGTGCGCTATGTAGCGCCCGAGACGATCGAGGACAACCAGCATGTTCGCGTGGTGCTCGCCAAAGAAGCGATCTCGACGGGGTGGGACTGCCCGCGGGCCGAAGTCCTCTACAGCGAACGTCCAGCCTCGGATGCCACCCACATTGCCCAGGTGGTCGGCCGCATGGTGCGCCAGCCCCTGGCTCGCCGCATCACGACGGACGACTCGCTGAACTCGGTTTGGTGCTACCTGCCCAGGTTCAAGATGAGCGCCCTTTCGGCGATCGTCACCGAACTCAACGCTCCCGGTGAGGTCGGCTCGGCGGCCGAAGTAGTCATCCACGCGGCACTGTTCGAACGCAACATCAAGCTCGACCCTGCTGTGTTCGAGGTCATCGAGTCGGCACCTTGTCTCCCCGCTCCAAACCCGCTGGCCAATCCGATCCGTCGCGCCAAGGCCCTCGCCAAACTGTTGACGGACGACTCCCGCGAACCTGCGCTCCTGCCCGGGGCTGGAGGCGAGCTGACCGAGAAGCTCAATAACCGGTTCGCCGGTCTGATGGTCGAGCATTCCGGGCTGGTTGCCAAGAACGTCGACGATATCGAGACCATGCAGGGCCGACACACCATCTACGGGTTCGAATCCGCAGACGCCAAGGCTGTGCCCCGCACCATCGCGACGGCAGCCCGCGACATAGACCGGGACACTCGGCGCATCGTCGCCAGCGTCAAAGAGGGCGTCGCCAAGGACTACCTGAAGCACGTGGTCGATACTGCCGACTCCGGGGTCGACATCCTTGCCGAGCGCACCAAGCTGGCGGCGCTCATCCGCGTGCCCGAAGTGATCGACTCGATTCAGGCAGCTGCGAACGACTGGGTAGTCGAACAGCTGGGCAAGTTCCGAGTACCGATTAAGCACAGCACCGGCGCCACTAAGGAGGCGTTCCTGCGGGTACAGGGACAGACCACCGCCCCTGAGCCGGTCAGCATCGAACTGCCCACCACCCTCAGGGCCAGTACCCGCGAGTCGAACGCCGAAGACGCACCGACTCTACCGACCTTCCCGAAACACCTATTCGTCAACAAGGAGGGTGTCTTTCCGGTCAAGCTCAACTCGTGGGAAACGACCGTCCTCAAGACCGAGATCAGCCGTAAGGAATTCATTGCTTGGTACCGCAACCCGTCGCGAGCCACGGTGTCGGCTCACCGCATCGGCTATCAGACGGGCGATGACGACTGGGCGTCCCTGCAGGTTGACTTTCTGATCGTGTCTGGCCTCCCAGGAGGCAAGCTTGGCGTCTCGCTGATTGACCCGCACGGCGACCACCTGGCCGACGCCGTGCCGAAGCTCAAGGGGCTGGCGTCGTTTGCCCAAGAGTACGGCAACCAGTTCGTTCGCATCGAGTCGATCGCTGAGGTCGAGGGCGACTTGCGTGTCCTGGATCTCCTGCGCGACGAAGTGCGCGAGGCCATCGAGTCCTATTCGGGCGCTCAGGCCACGCCACTTTACGAAGGTCCAGTCGCGGTGAGCTATGTGTGAGACCGAGCAGTCGTCCGGCTCGTAACTTCGTGATCGGCGGATCAGTGTTTTCCCCCGCCACCATCGGTTGCCGATTTTGGCTGCCTCTTGCATACGCACAAGCCGCTGACCAGCATGTTTGGGTCGGCGGCTTGTCGTTTATGGGGCGAGTTTGTGGGGTCCTACTCAACTCCTGCGTAGGGCAAAAAGGCGGTGCGCCAGGGCACGGGCGGGGCGACACGCTGCGGTTTCGCGCCTCGAGGCAGGCGGTGTTCGAGCGCTGCCCAGGGCGTGCCCTATGCAGCGCCATGCAGCCGCCCTACTCAACGGCGCTCGGAGCTATCGGCACCTCGGGGCGCTGATCGTGCTGCTGACCGGCGATCTGGCGGCCATCGCCGCCGGTCGCTGTTGCCGCCGCCGGCCGTAGTTGGTTGAGTGCTGCGCACGACCACAGTGTGGCCGGATCGACATCGCGACGCCGATTTTCGGAGTCGCCCCCACATCCACCGCGGGTGCCCCGAATAGGGGAGGGGCGCGGGAAACGTCACCGGGCGGATGTTACGGGAACGGCCGGGACCGGGGCGTGTTCGGCTTGGATGGTGATCGTCGAGGGTTCCCTTCCGTACGCAGCATCCGCTTGGCGTGGTGGTCAGCCGGCCGCGGTGTGGCCTGACCGATGATTGCGCCGCGCCGCGCCGCGCCGTACTGGTCTGGACGCCGAAATGCCGACTCGTGGGAGGCTGACCTCATGCGGAGGCTGACCTTTGGGATGAACCTGAGTCTGGACGGCTACATCGCTGCGCCCGGCGACGACCTCGGCTGGAGCGTGCCGTGCGACGAGCTGTTCCAGTGGTGGTCCGACCGAGTGGGGACGACGGATCTGGCGCTGTATGGACGCAAACTGTGGGAGACGATGAGCTCCTACTGGCCGACCGCCGACCAGCAGCCCGGCGCCACACCGGCGGAGATCGAGTTCGCCCGCCGCTGGCAGGACATGGCAAAGGTGGTGTTCTCCTCGACGACCCGCGCGGTCGACTGGAACACCCGCCTGGTCACTGGCGACGCTGTCACCGAGATCACCCGGCTCAAGGCCGAGGATGGCGGTCCCATGGACATCGGCGGCGCCACCCTCGCCGCAGCGGCCATGCGGGCCGGGCTGATCGACGAGTACGTGCTGGCCACCGCACCGGTCTTGGTGGGTGGCGGCACGCCGTTCTTCACGGCACTGGACAACTGGGTGAACCTGAACCTGGTGGAGACCCGGACGTTCACCGGCGGCGTGGTCCTGACCAGGTACGAGACCAGGCGCTGAATATCCGACCTGCGGATCGGCGCGGGCTTTGGGCCACCCAAGGATCCCCTCGACGGCTTCTGGCACCTCTTCGTTCGCGCTGGACGCTGGCGGTTCGACCCAGACCCTGCCGATCGTGTGGTCGCCGTCATGGACTTGACGACCGAGCAGGCGTGGCGGCTGCTCACCAACAATCTGCGCGGCGAAGCGGGCGTTGACCTGGGGATGTCGGGGATGAGGGCATCATCGAGGCGCTCCTCGTGACCCGGGCAGTCATTGGCGTGCCCAAGTGACTGTTCCGCTGACCGAAGCGGCTGCGGACTCCCGCCCGGCGCCGAGTCGCCGAGCGTACGTGCGTGCCGGTGGGG
>JAKCEB010000012.1 GCA_021838305.1 Actinomycetes bacterium
CAGCCCGACTTCGACTTCATCCGCCAGATCATCGAAGAGGACCGCATCCCAGACGACGTGGCCATCCAGGTACTCGTCCAATGCAGGCCTGAGCTGATCGAGAGAACCTTTGAGGCGATATCCGGCGCACGGCACGCGATCGTGCACTTCTACAACTCGACGTCGATCCTGCAACGCAAAGTCGTCTTCGGCTTGGACAGGGACGGCATCACCGAGATAGCGACGAACGCCGCCCGTATGGTCAAGAAGTTCGAGGCGACGATCCCCGAGACCCGGGTCAGCTACGAATACTCGCCTGAAAGCTTCACAGGCACCGAGCCCGACTACGCAGTGGAGGTGTGCGCCGCAGTCATGGACGTGATATCGCCCAGCGTCGACGACCCGATCATCATCAACCTGCCGAACACCGTCGAGATGTTCGGCCCAAACGTCTACGCGGACGTCATCGAGTACGTGAACGCAAACCTTCCCAACCGCGGCGCAGTCGTGCTCAGCGTCCATCCGCACAACGATCGCGGAACCGCTGTCGCTGCCGCCGAGCTCGCTCAGCTTGCGGGCGCCGACCGTGTCGAGGGAACGCTGTTCGGCAACGGGGAACGCACCGGAAACGTCGACGTCGTGACGCTGGCGCTTAACCTCATGAGCGAAGGTATCGACCCGCACCTCGACCTTCATGACATCGACGACCTGCGCCAAGTGGCGGAATACTGCAACCGCCTACCCGTGCACCCCCGCCACCCGTACGCCGGTGACCTCGTATACACCGCCTTTTCGGGATCGCACCAAGACGCGATCAAGAAAGGGATGGATGCCCTGCCCGACGACTACAGCCGCTGGGAGGTCCCGTACCTGCCCATCGACCCGAAGCACGTCGGGCGCAACTACGAGGCGATCATCCGGGTCAACAGCCAGTCCGGCAAAGGGGGCGTCGCCTACCTCATGGACTTCGAGCACAACCTCGACCTGCCACGCGGGCTTCAGGTGGAGTTCTCGAAGACCGTCCAGGCGATTACCGAGGCGACAGGAACCGAGATCAAGCCGGCCGCGTTGTGGGACGCGTTCAGCTCCGACTACCTCGCTGACGGGGCCAACATGCGCCTGCTCACCAGCGAAGTTTCCTCGGGGGAAAAAGGTACCCGCGTCACCGCCCAGATCCTGCTCGACGGCCACCACGAGACTGTCTGCGGCGACGGAAACGGACCTGTAGACGCCCTGGTGAACGGGCTTCGCGAGACCCTCGGCATGCACATGGAGGTGTGCGACTACCACGAGCACGCGCTGACTTCGGGGTCGGAGGCGAGCGCGGCTGCCTACGTGTCTGCCAAAGGACCCGACGGGGTCACTTTGTGGGGTGTCGGGATGCACTCCAGCATTCTCGACGCGACGCTCCACGCCGTGATAAGCGCCGCCAACAGACTGCGCGATCGCAACCGCGGGTAGGATCGAGTCCTATGTCCACCATGTCAACAGACGGTCAAGCTCCGCCGCGCGGCCACGTTCGGGTCATGTACCTCGGTCCGGTCGCGCCACATTGGCGGGTCGACTCCGACTTCGGTGAGCGGCCTGTCATAGAGGACTTCCGCCAGCGGGTGCTAGCGCGGCTTTTGCTCCTTCCGCCGCACGATCCCCAGTTCCGGCGCAACCGCGAGAGGGTGGTCCGCGACGCAGAGCGCGAAAATCTGCTTTTGGACTGGGATCTCGGCATGCCCGACCAAGAGGGCGGCTCCTGATCGGATGACCTCGACGGGGCGGTCATCGGTAATCGACTTCGAAGCGCCCGACCAGCACCGAGGGAGTCAGGCGTGGAAGGGCGAGCGCTACCTGAACCGGGAGTTGTCGAACCTCGACTTCAACGAGCGGGTCCTCGACATGAGCGAGCGCAAAGACATGCGCCTCCTCGAACGGGTGAAGTTCCTCGCCATATACGCGTCGAACATGGACGAGTTCTTCCAGGTGAGGGTAGCCGGCCTCAAAGACCAGCTCGCGGCCGGTATCGGCACTGCTCCTGACGGACTCCCCGTCGACGAGCAGTTGCGCGCGATACGTGAGGTAACGAGCGGGCTGCTCGCACGACGCGTGGCCGTGCTCGACCACCTGGTCGGGCTCTTGGCGGCCACAGGACTGACGCTATGCAACTGGGACTCCCTAGGCGAGGCTGACCGCGTCTGGTCGCAGAAGGTTTTCGGGGAACGTATCTTCCCCGTGCTCACGCCGCTGGCGGTCGACCCAGGACATCCTTTCCCGTACATCTCCAACCTTTCGCTCAACCTGGCGGTAATCGTGAGGGATCCGGAGGGGGGGGAGCGCCGCTTCGCAAGGGTGAAGGTGCCCCCGCTTCTGCCGGGCCTTCTTGCGCTGCCTGACGGTGAGCGCTTCATCTGCATCGAACAGGTGATAGCAGCGAACCTTGCGACGTTGTTCCCAAGCATGACGATCGAGAGCCATCACGCGTTTCGCGTCACGCGAAACGCTGACCTCACCTTGGAAGATGAAGAGGCAGACGACCTCCTGCTCGCGGTCGAGATGGAACTTCGCCGACGGCGCTTCGGACGTGCCGTGCGCCTCGAGGTCGACGAGACAATGACCGAGGAGGTCCGTGCGCTACTGACCCGGGAGCTCGACTTACAAGACGAGGACGTCTACGTCTCTCCGGGTCCACTCAACCTCGGTGTGCTGTGGCAGCTCTATGGGCTTGCGAGGCCCGATCTCAAAGACGACATGTTCGTCCCGGTGACGCCGGCAAGACTCGGTTCGAGCAACGGCGGCGCAGCAGACGTGTTCGCAGCGATCCGCCAAGGCGACATCCTTGTACAGCACCCCTACGAAAGCTTCTCCGACTCCGTCGAGGAGTTCGTGGATCAGGCGTCTCGTGACCCTAACGTTCAGGCGATAAAGCAGACGCTGTACCGGACTTCAGGTGACAGTGCGATCGTCAGGTCCCTCATCCGGGCCGCCGAACGCGGGAAGCAGGTTGCGGCGATCGTCGAGCTCAAAGCCCGCGGCGACGAAGCCGCAAACATAGGTTTCGCGCGAGCACTTGAACAGGCAGGAGTGCACGTCGTCTACGGCCTGGTCGGTCTGAAGACGCACGCGAAGCTGTCGCTGGTCGTTCGCCAAGAAGGTGACGGCATCTCCCGCTATTGCCACATTGGAACGGGCAATTACAATGCCACAACTGCCCGCAGCTACGAGGACATCGGGATCCTGACATGCAATCCCGACATCGGCGCCGACCTGACTGACCTGTTCAACTATCTCACCGGTTACAGCCGCCGCGAGGAGTACAGGAAGCTGCTGGTGGCACCAAGCTCCCTCCGGCGGCGCATCGTGGAGTTGATCGAACGCGAAGCCGCCCTCGGCGAGCGCGGCCGGATCATCTGGAAGCTCAACAACCTGGTCGACCCGGGGATCATCGACGCCCTGTATCGGGCGTCTGGTGCGGGAGTCGGGATCGACTTGATGGTGAGGGCGATCTGCTGCCTGCGGCCCGGCATCGAGGGCCTATCGGAGAACATCAAGGTTCGAAGCCTCGTCGGGCGCTGGCTCGAGCACTCACGTGTCTACTGGTTCTCCGCAGGGGGCGCTGAAGCCGACGGAGAGTTCTACATCGGATCGGCCGACATGATGGACCGTAACCTCGACCGTCGCGTCGAGGCGATCGTACCTGTGGAGTCGCCCGAGCTTTGCGCACGCCTCTGGGAGATCCTCGAGGTGGAGTTGACCGACGACGCGAGGACCTGGATGCTCGACTCGGCGGGACGCTGGCACAAAGTGCCGGTCGTAGGGGTAGTCAATGCTCAGCAGATAATGCAGGATCTGGCTCTCGCAAGAGCCGGCAGGCGCGCTCCCGAAGCGGATGTCTTGATATGACACTTACCGGTGACATGGTTCTTGCGGCGGGCGGTGTCGTTTGGAGGCGTCAAGGGTCTGCGCTGGAGGTAGTGCTGGTGCACCGGCCGAGGTACGACGACTGGAGCCTCCCCAAGGGCAAAGTCGACCCGGGCGAAACAGACGAAGAGGCCGCCCTTCGCGAAGTCGAAGAGGAGACGACACTTCGCGCGGCGCTCGGGCCCGAACTGCCTGCGACGACCTACCTTGATCGCAGCGGGCTCGTCAAACGGGTCAGATACTGGGCGATGACCGTCGCCTCCGGCGAGCCGGCTGGAGCCAACGAGGTAGACACCGCCGAGTGGGTGTCGCTGCCTGAGGCAAAGTCGAGGTTGAGCTACCCGCACGACCTGGCGGTGATAGACGCCCTGTCCGGAGCGTTAGCGGGCTGATCCTCAGACGCTCGGCGGTAGCAGTCGCGTTGCATTCTCGAAGCACAACCAGAGTGGGATAGCGCACGCAGCAATACCGGCGACTAGTACGCCAAGGCGACGCCAGCGCCTGCATGTCGTCATCAAGATCCGAGCCGACAGCCACAGAAGGATCGCCCCGAGCCCGTAGGACAGGGCGGGGAACCACGCCTTTGAGCTGCCGCCGCCGGAGTTGAAGCCGGTCACCTTCCCCGCCGGCGTCTTCGACGTCGTCGCCGAGGAAGGCGCTTTGGCGGGGCTCGTGGCGCTCGCCGCGCCTGACGCGAGCGTGGAGATAGCTGGCGCAGGTGCAGTCGTCACGTGAACGGCGCTACCGACAAGGCGGGCTACGACGACGAGCCGACTGGTTGCAGAGAAGATCGGGTTGCAGGTGGTGAGCGTCAGCTGCGCAAACGGTGTCTGAGCAAGGATCGCCACGTCGGTCGGGCTCACCACCAGTGGTGCTTCCGAGACCGAATAAAGCCAGGTGTGCCCAGAGAGGTCAGTGATGTAGATCGAGTCGCCGGCCTTGAGTTGTCCCAACTTGAAGAACGGCGCTCCGAACGTTGTCCTGTGGCCGGCGATGCCGACGTTGCCGACCTGGCCCGGTAGCGCCGTTCCCTTGTAGTGTCCGGGGCCCTCGGCCAAATCCGCTTCAGCGGTACCCTCAACCACGAACTTGTCGACGCCGATAGCGGGAATCGAAAGATGGTCGATAGCGTGTCCTGTAGGCACCGAGGGCAACACTTCCGTAGCGGACCCGCTCGGCTGGGTCGTGGTCCCGGTGTTCGCGCTTTGCGCGGAAGCTGCCGGGGTGGACGCCGTGGCGCCGGAGGAGCGTTTCGGCGCCAGCGATGCGTCGGCTGCCGCAAGGGCCGAGAACTGCTTTGCCAGTACCGACTGGCTGTGACTCTCCGAGAAGTTGGTGCCGAAGAGCTGGTAGGCGACGAACAGGAGTACGACCACGCCGAGCGTGATCAAAGTGATGCCGGTCTCGCGGACTGCTCTGCGCGCACGTCCAGTGGCCATAGCAAGTTGAGACACTAACCCGAAGGTGGACGAGCCGGTCAGCGCCTCTTAGATTTCGCGGCCTTCTGATTCTTCGGTGCCTTGCGCGACTTCGCGAGCTTCGCCGCCTTGGCTCCCCGCTTGTTCGTCAAGCCGGGCAGGATGTCGTCGGCTTCAGGGTTCCAGGGCGGTATTGCACCGATTGCGGCAGCGCGGCGGGCGACCTCGTCTCGCGAGCTGGCTGCCGCCGACTTCTGGACTGCCCCCTCGCCAGGCGACGCGGGGGCGTCGGACCCAGACCGGTCACCTCGGGGTGAGCCAGCAGAAGGTTTGCGCAGTTCGATTACGGCGTTCACCTCGTCAGGTTCGAGGGTGTTGGAACCGCCGAGCGAATAGGCGGAGGCCCCGCCGCTCTGGGTGAGACTACCCCCGAGGCCGACTGTCGCGGCTGCGTCGGGGGAGACTCGAGAGTCGCCGCTGAGGCCGGTAGGAGGGACAAGCCGGCTCACCCCGAGTGAACGACCGGCTCCCGGTTCGCCAGACGCTGCCGGAGCTAACGCCGCGACAAGCTTCGAGCCGATCATCGACGGCGCTGGCCGTGGAGACGCGCCGGGATTGGCTGGCGGCGCAACCGTTGGCCGCCCGCCTCCGGACTGCGGGGCTTCAGGGCCGGCGGAAAGGCGTGAGTCGCGCAGCGCCTCCGCAAGGGTCGCTTCGAGCGCTTGGCGTCGGAATGCTTCAGCGGGAGGCCCGCTCTTGTCGGGGTCGGGCGGATTCGGGAGCTCAGCCATGAACTCGTTATCGGTACGCTGCAGGTCGATCCTTGAAGGATGTTCCCTTTTTCCCCCTATTCGCCCGGAAGGTCGATGCGCGCGAGCCACAAACCGGGTGCGGAGAGCTCGGCTGGAGTCGGCAGGTTACGCTCGGAGCTCCACAGACGCGCCAGTGCGGGCTCACCCGCCCGCTCGACGGCGCCATGGACGAATGACCGCCCTGCCTCGTAGTCCTCCTGGGACATCGAAATCCCGAAGAGTTGGGCGAGCATCGTCGAACCTCGGGTGTCCTCGAGGCGTCGCCGGCGCAGCGCCTCGGCCATCGCAGGGTACGAACCGACCAGCCTCCGGCCGACGGAGTCCATCTGGAAGTCGATGTAGCCGGTGATGGCGCAGAGGATCGCTCGGAGCTGCGCCTGAAGCGAACGCTGAACGTCGTTCTGCATTTCCGCCAGCAGGGTCGAGGGATCACCGAAAGCTTCCTGCATGCTTGCCATGTCGCTCAGGTCGACTCCTGCCAGGCGTGCTTCGATCGGGTCCGTCCTGGCGCTGAACGCGCCCACGTACGCCTCGACGAGGGAGTTCAGGCGATCTGACACGAACTGCTGACCGAGAACCGCCCGGTGGAACGTCTCGTTGAGGCAGATCCACATGCGCACGTCGTCTTCGGGCAGGCTCCACTCGGAGGCGAACTGCTGCACTGTGGAGGTGACAACCGCTATCTCGGTCCTGAACGGCCTCGGCATCAGGGGGTCGAACTGCCCCATGGCCGTTTTGGCGAGCTGTCCTACCATGGACCCCGCCTGAAGACCGAGGAGGAACGGCCCGAGAATCTGTGGGATGCCGGAGAACAGCGAAGCCAGGGGATCACCCCCCGGCTCCTGGCCTTGCGCCAGCCACGGGAACTGTCCAGGTGCCGTAGGGTTCTCGCCCGTCTGGTCCGCGGTAGTCGCAATCCGCGAGGCCAGCGTCTCGAAGTGACCCTTCCAGTCGTCGAGGGTGCGCCTCGCCCACTCGACCCGGGTGATCGAAGCGACGGTGGTCAAACCTTCCGAAGGCCACGCCAAGCCTGTAGCCTCCGCAACGTGCATTTCTGCGACTCGCAGCAACTCCTCGAGGCGCACGCGCCACACGGGGTCGGGATTGGCCTCCGGCTGCCCGTCATTGGCAGCCCAGTCAGCCATCTGTTTGGCGATCTCCCAGTTGAGAGGACCCTGATTGGCGAAGATGTGGGCAATGCTGCGCATCAGCTCGGCGAAAGGTCCGCCCTCGAACGGTCCGCCTGGCCCGAATCCCTGTGGTGTGCTCACTTGCTCTCGTTTCGCTCCGGCAGCGCCTCCCAGCGTATCGGCATCGTAGGCCAATGAACACTGTCGTGGTCACCGGTGCGGCCGGCTCCATCGGCTCCCGGGTGGTCGAAACCCTTCTTGGCCGTGACGACGTCCACAAAGTTGTCGGCATCGACCTGCTTCGATGCGAAGCTCGCCACCCCAAGCTGCTGGCCGTCGTCGCGGATCTCTCAGAGCCGGGTACGGTCGATTACGCCCAGATCGTCGCCGGTATCGAAGGCAACGCGTCGGTGGTGAATCTCGCTTGGGCGGCTGGCGACACGATGGGTCTCGACTCGCAGGACCGGCCGCTCGTGGCGGCTGCGAACTCTCGTTCGACCAGGGCCGTCCTCGAAGTTGCCGCCCGGTGCGGGGCTGCTTCGATCGTCCACGTTTCGAGCGCCACCGTATACGGCGCGTGGGCGGACAACGACGTACCGTTGAGCGAGGAATCCCGGATACTTCCGAATCCTGAGCTTCCTTTCGCCGTTGCCAAAGCAGAAGCGGAGAGGATCATCGCCGAGTGGTCCGACGTTCATCGGTCCGTGCCGGTAGCGGTGATGAGGCCTGCGGTGACCGTTGGGTCCGGCGACAAGCCGCTCTACCAGGCGCTCGAGGCCACCAGAACGCCCCTCGCGGCGCAGCCTGACCGCCTAGTGCAGTACCTCCATGTGGACGACTTGGTCTCCGCAGTGATCTTCGCGTGGGAGAACCACCTCGACGGGGTCTTCAACGTGGCCCCCGATTCCGGAATCAGCGAGGACGAAGCCCGCCAGCTTGCCGGCGGTATCGCGAAAGTAGGCGTGCCGGGCCGGCTTGCCTACGCGCTGAGCACCCTCGGCTGGAAGCTCGGACGGCGCGGGGTGCCACCCGAAGCACTCGCGTACGCGACGCACCCTTGGGTCGTGTCCCCGGACCGCTTAGTGTCGCTGGGTTGGCGTCCGGCGTATTCGAGCGCCGAAGCACTCGTCGAAACCGACGGGAAGTGGCATTGGGACGACTTGCCACCAGGCAAGCGCCAGAACTTCAACACGGTCGTTGCGCTCTGCGCTGCGGGGAGCGTCCTTGCCCTTGTATCGACCTTTTTCCTAGCCAGAAGGCGCAGAACGACCAGGTCGGCGCGTTACTCCTGAGGCTGTGTTACTCCTGAGGTTGGGCTGCGACCGTGACGAGGGCGTGCACTGTTTGCTTCGCGTGAACGAACGTCACCGGTACTGTGGCGCCAGGACTGAGAGCGCACACGTCGGCGAGGAGCGACCCCGCTGAATCAAGCGGCGCTCCGTCGAAACTCGTGACCACGTCGCCGACCTGTATCCCGGCCTTTTGGGCAGGGCTTCCCGCTATGACCTCGCCTATACGCACCCCTCCCTGGATACCCATTTGCGAAGCGATCTGTGACGGTATGCCTGTCGCGTTCGTGGCGCCTATCCACGGTTGTGAGATTCGGAGCCCGTCGACGATTTCCCGGGTGGCTCTGGCGGCCTTGTCGATGGGTACGGCGAACGTCGCCTGCTGGTCGCTTGACGCTGTCGCATCGACCGAAACGGTGATCGCCACCACCTGGCCGAAGGAGTCGACGAGGGGGCTGCCGCGCCCGGCCGCCGTGAGCGGCAACGTTGACATTTCCACCAGGTCGTACATCGGATCGCCATTAGCGACGTCCACCGCCCGGTCGGTGCTGCTCACGACACCGAGGCCGAGCGACGACGAGCTTCGGGCGCCTACTGCGAGCAGGGTCGACGCTTCTCGGATGTCGGCCACGCTGCCCGTCAGCGCAGGAGGCAGACCAGGAACGCTGGAAAATTCGACGATTGCGATCCCCTCGGCCTTGTCCTCGCCGACGAGCCTTGCCGAAACCGTCTGGCCGGCCATCGTGGTGAGCGATACCGTTCCGACGTAGCCGGCGGCCTCACCGGGAGCAAAGAGCGAGAGGTCCGTTGCGAGGTAGGAGCGGCCGCTGTAGGAGGCGAGGACGACACCGCTGCCCTGCTGGGGGCCGCCTGCGCCGCTAACGGTGATGGCCATGACCGACGGCACGGTCATGTCGTCCACCGAGGTCCAGTCCGCGCCGTTTGCGGTGCTCGTGGAGCTTCCCTGAGTGGCGAGCGAGACCACCGAGGACGCGGCCCCGCCTCCAGGCGAGACTATCGTTCGCCCACCCCACCACCCCTCGGCGGTCGCAAGGCCGGACACGACCAAGGCCGCGACCAGCCCCGCGACGACCCCCGTGACCACGAAACGGCCCCATTCGTTGGACGCCAGCCGACCGACGAGAGTCGGCTGCGCCAGGACGGTCTGCTGGGAGGGGAACGTAGCCGTCCACGATTCGGAGGGATGCCGCCAAAGTCGATCGTCGGGAGGAGGCAGCCACGCGTAGACAGGACCCGAGTCGTCGAAGCCTGCTTCGCCGGTTGGGCCGTCATCGAATTCTGGGTCAGGTTCGGTGCTGTCGAACGGCGGGCCCACGAGCTACGAGCCTAATGAGCGTCAATATCGAGGTGTCATCGCGGCTCCGGCGCCCTAGCATGGGCTGGTGGACATTTTAGAGAATCCACCGGGCGACGACGAGGTGGTGTGGCTTGCGCTGACCACTTCCGAGTTGCCGGTGGATCGTGCCTGGACGTGGGTACGCCGGGCCGACTGTGGTGCGATAGTCGTGTTCGCCGGCACGGTCCGAGACCATGCCGAAGATCGCCCCGGGGTCACCATGCTCGAATACGAGGCATACGAGTCGCAGGTGGTCCCGCGTATGGAGGCGATAGCGGGAGATGCACTGTCCCGATGGGCGGGTCTCGGGCGCGTCGTGATCTGGCACCGGACAGGACCACTCGAGCTCGAAGAATGTTCGGTCGTTGTTGCTGTTTCGGCTGCGCACCGGGGGGAGGCCTTTGACGCAGCGCGCTACTGCATCGACACGGTGAAGCGGTCCGTGCCGATCTGGAAACGCGAAGTCTGGTCAGGCGGAGACGGCTGGGGGCTCGACGCGCACGAGATAGCAGAGGTCGGTCAATGACAGCGACGTCGAGCACGGTTCTCTCGAACGTCATCTACCTGATCGGGGCTGTCGCGGTCGCCGGGGTGGGGATCCTGGTCCTCTGGTGGCGTCACCGTGTACCGACGTCGGTCGACGCGAAGATGGCGTCGTTCCAAAAGGGCCTCAGTGCCCTCGCGCCCGACAGAAATACGTCGGGCTCGACCGGCCGACCCACGGGACTAGGCACGGAAGGTAACTTCAAGGTGAGGCCCGTCGCCCCGCAAGTGTCCCACCTGCGGGTGAGGGACGCGCCGGCGCCCGTCGGCGAGGAACGGAGCGGTCCAAATGGCTAGAGACCTGGCTATAGACCTCGGAACAGCGAACACTTTGGTGTACTCCCGGGGGCGGGGGATCGTGCTCAACGAGCCGACGGTTATCGCATTGAACTCACGCAGCCAGGAAGTCCTTGCGATGGGTCACGAAGCGTGGCAGATGATCGGCCGTACGCCCGGTTACATCATCGCGGTCAGACCTCTGCGCAAGGGGGCTATCACCGACTTCGACATCACGCAGAGGATGATCCGTCTCCTCCTGCAGCGGACCGGGGTTTCACGCTTCAACCGGCCCAAAGTGATCATCTGCGTCCCGTCGGCGATCACGGAGGTCGAAAGGCGGGCCGTCCAGGAAGCGGCTCGGGGTGCCGGAGCGAACGGGGCCTACCTGATCGAGCAGCCGATGGCGGCTGCTATCGGCGCCGGTCTTCCCATCAACGAGCCGCTCGGGAACATGATCGTCGATGTCGGAGGCGGGACGACCGAAACGGCGGTGATCTCGCTCGGCGGTGTGGTCGCTCTGGAAGCGATCCGGGTCGGGAGTTTCGACATCGACGCGTCAATCCAGACGTATGTCCGAAGGGAGTACGGGATCGCAGTGGGGGAGCGGACCGCGGAGGAGATCAAGTTGGCGATCGGGTCGGCCTGGCCTTCCGAACGCGACGCAGTCAAGGCCGAGGTGAGGGGCCGGGACCTCATGTCCGGCCTCCCGAAGACCGTCATCCTCGCCCCCGAGGAGGTGCGCGAAGCGATCGAGGAGCAGGTCGGAGCGATCGTCGACTCCGTCGTCAAGTGCCTCGGCAATTCGCCGCCCGAGCTCGCCCAGGACCTGATCAGCCAGGGGATCCACCTCGTGGGCGGGGGCGGGATGCTTTCAGGGTTGGACAAGCGAATCTCGTCGGAGACGTCGCTGCCTGTGCATCTCGTCGAAGCGCCGCTCGAGTGCGTGGTGATCGGGGCGGGCAGGTGCCTGGAAGAGTTCGAGGCCGTGCGCGACCTTTTTATGAACTGAGCGGCCGCGCTGTCAGGATTCGAGAAGACGGTGGCGCAACACCGAGATGTCTTCGTCGGGCACCCCGCAGTGGCGCACGTACGCGTCTAGCGAACCGTGAAGCACTCGAACCCACTCGAGCACAGAGAGCAACGTGTCGCCATCTGCGCTCAGGATGACCGGGTCGAGGTGCTGAAGGTGGTCGCTTGCCTGAGGATCCGCCGATGCCAGAAGAGAGATCAGCGACGGCATGTTGGCGGCGGTGGCTGCGTAGTCGTCGGCTATGACCTCGTCGTCGACGCCGAGCGAGCCGAGCACGAGGGCCGCTATCAGACCGGTCCTGTCCTTTCCTGCGGCGCAGTGCACGAGTGCCGGGAGTGTGCGAAGGCTCGCAAGGATCGCGTAGACCGCCGCGATCTCCGAGGTGCTGTGCGTTAGGTACGCGACGTAGAGGTCCCGCAGGGATGTCACACCGTCGGGGAATATGTCTGCGACTGCGTTGTCGGGGTTCGACGAGTACTGCAAACCTACGTGCAGCATCGCCGGAACGCACCGGCTCAAGGGCCGAACAGGATCACGGCGACGTTCCACGTGCGATCTGAGGTCGATGACCGTCCGTAGGCCGATCTTCTCGAACGTCTCCACGTCGCGGTCGCTCAGGTAGCCGGGGTTGTCGCCGCGATACAGCCGGTTCCTCTTTGTCATCCGCCCATCCCGGGTCGGCAGGCCGCCCAGGTCTCTCATGTTGACCGCACCGTCGAGGTCGAGCCCCCTAGTGGCCGGATTCGACTCTGGTCGGCTGACTTCCGTCTTCACGTGTCCCGTTCTAGCGTGATCCCGGCGCCTTGGAGGTGAACAACTCACGAAGCACAGGTGAAATGCTGGCGAACTTTGCTCAGGTTCAGCTCGCCTCGCTCCGGGTGGCGCCGGTCAGGTCCTCGGCAGCTTGGCGAACCTGCCAGTCCCTGTCCGATAGAGCCCGTTCGATGGCTTCTTGCGCCAGGTCGGATTCGTAGGCTCCCAGGCTGATGACGCAGCGCCTCCGGACCGACGGTTTGTCGCCCATCGCATTCAGCAGGGCGCGCAGTCCTTCCTCCGACTGGCTGGCGCCGAGAGCTACAACCGCCGACTCTCGACAGAGGGTGTCGGGATGTTCGCCGGCGATCCGGCAGAGGGCGTCCAATGCGGCCTTGTCGTTAGGCGGGATCGGCACGGCGTCGCCAAGCCCGGCCTCGCTTATCCCGAAAGCAGCGGCTTCCACCAGGGCCGGATCCTCGTCGTCGAGCATACCCACCAGGGCTGCTACGACCGTCTGACGCCCGCGCAGCTCCGCTATCGAGCCCGCCAACTCCCCGACGTGGCGGCGCACTAGTCGGGATTCGTCGCCGGCGGCTGCGTCGAAGTCATCCGAGTCCAGCGCACCCAGTCGTACCAGGGCAGCGAGGCCGGCTCGGCGTACTTGAGCGTCGGGATCGACGAAGGCCGCGCGAGCGGCGGCTTCGTCGCCTTTGTGGCCGGCGAGAACGCCCGCTCGACGACGAGCTGCGACTGGGTGCGCGAAGGCAGCGCTGTCGGGGACTGTCACTGCTTGGCAAGATGGCGGAGGAGGGCAGCGACTCCGTAGACGCTTCCGCCGAGAACGCCTGCAAGTAGCAGGCCGAGAAGTATCGCGATGAAGATGAGAGCGGTCGCAGAACCAACGGCACGGAATACCCGCCGTCCCGTCGCTCGCTGCGTAGTCACGGGAGGCGCGTAGCCCTTGCGAAGCTGCGCATGGCAGGCTGGAGCGGCCTCAAGAACCAGCCGACCCGGCCGGTGCGCACGGAAAGAGTCGAGTTGACCACCAGATCAGAGATCGTATCGCAACCCGACTCGCAGCGCGGGCGTCCCGGCAAGAGTCGCCGGGTGACGGCGATAGCAATAGGTGTGGCGATCGCCGTCATCGTTGCGCTCACCGTCTACGTCCTGCACGGCGCGGGCGGTTTCTACGCGATCTCGCCCGGTACAGCGCCGATCGTGTCGGCGTCGCCGACCTGCAAATCCGTTGGTGGGGGAAATTGGGCGCTGCCGGGCGGACAGCCGTGCGTACGTTTGGTGGTCCCCGCGTCGGCGACAAGCCCGGTCCAAGGTTCGATCAGGATGGTGGACGTTCTCGAGGGGCCGGCGACGCCCTGGGAGTTCGCCTTGGCGAAGTTGGGCCTCCTCCACTCGTTGGACAACGCGACTGTCCTTTATCCCAAACAGGCGATACTGGGCGGACTTCCAGCGTCGCAGTTGGGCTGCCAGCAAAACCAGCAGATGTCAGGAGCGCAGTCGGCCGCTTCCGTCGTGGCGCTGCGTACCCTCGGTTACAAGGTGCCCGAGAACAACCGGGGTGCCCAGGTCGTCGAAGTCGTCCCCTCCACGCCGGCCGCGAAGGCCGGGGTGCAGTGCAACGATCTGATCACGGCGATCGACGGACATCCGATCGCCACGAGCTCGGCACTTGCGAGCGCCATCGCTAGTTACTCGCCCGGTTCGGTGGTGACGGTCGCTGTTTCCAGGACGCCTGCGAAAGGTCCGGCGAAAAACGTCGACCTCAAGGTCAAGCTCGCCTCGGTCCCGCGAGAGGGCACGCAACCGCCCGACCCACACAAGGCTTTTCTCGGAGTGGCGACCCAGACCGACGCCACGTTCTCGTACCCATTTCCCGTTTCTATCGATGTCGGGGCGATCGGCGGCCCGTCGGCGGGACTTGCGCTAACCCTCGGGCTCCTCGACTCGCTCACCCACGGCAAGCTCACCGGAGGACGTCGCATCGCTGCCACCGGCACCATAAGTCTGAACGGAGCCGTCGGGGACGTCGGGGGAGTGGCGCAGAAGACCGTCGCCGTGCGAAAGGCAGGCGCCCAGGTGTTCTTCGTCCCGGTCCAGGAGCTGTCGGCGGCTAGAAGCGAAGCGAAAGGTATGAAGGTCTACGCAGTTTCGTCGCTGTCGCAGGCCCTCGGTGACCTGAAGGCTCTCGGCGGTTCCATCCCGTCGTCCGTTGGGGCGGCGTCGTAGCCGCGTCTGGCTGAGTCTGGCTGAGTCTTGCTGAGCATCGCCCACCGGGGCGGGAGCGGGTCGTAATCTCTACACACATGGGACCTGACCCCTCACTGACCCCTGAGCTGATCCAGTCTCAGTCTTTTACGTCTGCGTTCCGAGGTTTGGACCCAGGGGAGGTCCGCGCCTTTCTCGCTCGGGTAGCCACTGATGTGCGGGCGTGGAGGGAACGCGCGGAGCACCTCGAGTCGGTTTGGCGTTCGGCAGAGGAGCGGGCGGCGCGGCCGCCGGTGCTCGACGAGGAAGCTCTGATAGACGCAGTCGGCGACGAAACCGCCAGCGTGCTCCGCACGGCCAGGGCTGCTGCGGCAGAGCTTCGAGCGAAGGCGGCCGCAGATGCCGAACAGCGCATGTCCGATTCACGGGCCGAGGCCGAAGCACTTCTCGCGGATGCGAAGACTCAAGCTGAAAGCTTGATCGACAAGGCGGAACAAGATGTCGAAGCGATGAGAAGTGATTGCGCGGCGTCGGTCGACGAGAAGCTGCGTGAGTCAGAGGAATCTGCCTCCAATTTGCTCGAGAAAGCTCAAAGCGACGCAGCGGAGCTCTTGGAGCGCTCCCGCAACGAAGCAGCGGCCATAGCTGCGAAAGCCGAGCAGGACCGCCTGGTACTTATCGAGGGCGCGAGCGCCAACCGCGAACGGATCCTGGAGGACCTTGCTCGTCGCCGGCGGGTGGCTACTGTGCAGATCGAGCAGCTCCGAGCTGGGCGGGAGCGGCTGATCGACAGTTACGCCCTGGTTCGAAGAACCCTCGACGACGTGCAGTCCGAACTGGCCCGCGCAGATGCAGAGGCCAGAGCCGCCGCAGATGCCGTCGGGAGGCGCCTTCGCAGCGAGGTCGGAGAGCCGGTGTCCTTAGAGCCGTCCTCGATTGAGGCGGCATCCATCGAGGCGCCCTCGACTGAACCGCCCTCGAATGACCAGGAGACCGGTGAAGCCAGCGACAGCGTCGAGGCGGCAAGCGTTGGCGCTACCGGCAGCGCAGTCGACGAGCTCTTCGCTCGGATCAGAGCGAACCGCAGCGAAGCGCCGCCCGAACCGGAGATGAAGACCGGGGTTGAACCTGCTTCAGGCGAGACGGCCGTCAGCGACGACGAGAGTCACGCTCTAGCCGATGAACCCGACGACGTCGTATCCGACGAGGAAGAGTCGCTGCTCCAGCGACGCGAGTCGGCTATCGGAGAGTTGGAGATGGTGCTCACGAGGTCGCTGAAGCGAGCACTCCAAGATGAGCAGAACGATCTGCTCGACAAGCTTCGCCTCCTGAACGGGGACCTGAACGCCGAGGCTCTTCTCGGGGTCGAGGAAACCCAGGTGGCGAGCTACGTCGCTATCGTGGCGCCGCTACTCTCGCAGGCTGCCGCCAAAGGGTCGGCGTTCGCCGCGCAATGCCTCGAATCGTCGGGCTCCGACGGGCCGTCCGGCTCCGACGGGCTGGACCAAGGCGCTTCGACGGCTGTAGACGATCTCGCAGATACCTGCGCGAGGGGCCTCGCGACCACGCTTCGCCGCCGACTCGAGCAAGCCATCGAGTCCGTGTCTGCCGACGGACCCGCCGGTCACGTGGAGGACCGCGAGAACCTCGTCGAAGCTATAGGGTCCGCCTATCGCGAGTGGAAATCGCAGCGCATCGAACGCCTCGGAGGGGACGCGCTTTGCGCAGCATTCTCGAGAGGCACCTGGAGCACGGTACCGGGAGGGGCGGCTCTGCGGTGGATCGTCGACGACCCCGACGGTCCATGCCCGGACTGCGACGACGACGCACTGGCCGGCGAGCTTCCCAAGCCGGAGGAGTTTCCGACCGGTCAGCTTCACCCGCCCGCCCACAGCGGGTGCCGTTGCCTGCTGGTTCCGGTGGCGGTGGCTGTCTCACAGCTGTGATGACCCTGTAGGCTCGGCGGCGCCGATGCGTACGCCCCCAGAATTCAGCCGTAGGATCCCTCGCGCTTCCAGAAAGTTGCGGATAGGCCTGATCGCCGCCGCGGTGGTGATCATCGTCTTGATCCTTTCGCTGCGCAGCCTCGCGATCCTTTGGACCGACTATCTGTGGTTCGACTCGGTCCACTTCGCTGGCGTGTTCCGGACGATCATCGCGACCGAGATCGTCCTGTCCGCCGTGTTCATCGCCGTGTTCTTCGTACTGCTCTTCGCGAGCCTCACGGTTGCGCACAAGCTGGCACCCGGCGATTCGGAGGTCGGGCCGCTCAGCGAGTTCGTCATCAGGTACCGGTCGTTTGCTGCGCCGCGAGCCGGCCGGCTACGGCTCGTCGCCAGCGTCGTGTTCGCGGTCCTCGGGGGTATCGGGGCTGACAGGCAGTGGAAGAACTGGGACATGTTCCGCTACCAGGTCAGCTTCCACATCGTCGATCCCCAATTCCACAAGGACGTTTCCTTCTACGTCTTCTCGCTTCCGTTCATCAGCTTCCTGATCAGCTGGGCCTTCGACGCCATCGTCGTAACGCTGATCGTCACAGCCGTCGCCTACTTCCTGAACGGCGGCATAGTCCCTCAGGCTCGCTTCGGGCGGGTGCGTCCGTCCGTCAAAGCCCACCTGTCGGTCCTGCTCGGAATCCTGGCGTTGATCAAGGCGGTCGCCTACTACTACAACCGTCTGGCGCTCGTTCTTTCCCGATCCCACATCGTCAACGGCGCCACAGCAACGAGCGTTCATGCAAGCGCACCCGCAAAGTTCTTGCTGATGGTGATAGCTGTAATCGCAGCTTTGCTTTTCCTCGCAAACATACGCCAGCGCGGGTGGGTCCTTCCTGCGGTCGGCGTCGCGCTGTGGGCGCTCGTGTCTCTTCTGGCGGGCACCGTGTACCCGGCTCTGTACCAGTCGCTCAACGTCAACCCGTCCGAGTTGACCAAAGAGTCGATCTACATCCAACGCAACATCGACGCGACAAGATCGGCGTACGGGATCAACAACGTCAACGTCGTCGGTGGCTACAACTACAGTCCGACGGTAACGACATCCGAGATCCAAGGGTCATCCCCGCAGGCCCAGGTCAATCGCCAGACGCTCGCAAACATACGTCTCCTCGACCCCTCGGTCAATATCGTCAATACGATTGACAAGTTCCAGGCTCTGCGCTCCTACTACTCGTTCAACTCGCTCTATCTCGACCGCTACCAGCTCAACGTCAACGGAACAACCCAACAGACCGCGACCATCACTTCGGTACGGGAGCTCAACAGCCAGGTCCCGTCCGGTTTCGTCAACCAGCACCTCGAGTACACGCACGGCTACGGGGCGGTTGCCGTTCCCGTCGGCCAGGCCGGTGTTACCTCGTCGGGCAACCCGAACTTCGTGCTATCCGGTCTTCCGGCAAGCGCCTCGGCCCCCTCGCTTCAGCTCAGCGAGAAGGGCTCGCAGATCTATTTCGACGACAACCCGGCCGACACCGGCTATGTCATAGCGAACTCCCAAACGCCCGAGTTGGACTACGAGAGCACCACCGGGGCCCAGATTACGAACCACTACACCGGCTCGGGAGGCGTCGACGCCGGAAGCCTCGTGCGTCGGGCGGCATTCGCGCTGCGTTTCGGGGATGCGAACTTCATACTCTCGGGGCAGATCACGCCGTCGTCGAAGGTCATCTTCTACCGAAACGTGTCCCAGCGCGTCGCGAAGGTGGCTCCGTTCCTGCAGCTTGGCTCGAACCCGTACGCAGTGGTTCTCAACGGAAGCACCTACTGGGTGCTCAACGCTTACACCACGTCCAACAACTATCCGTACTCCCAGGAGGCGAATCTCGACGGCCTCCCCCTCGCAAGCGGGCTGCAAAGGAACTTCAACTACGTACGTAACTCCGTGAAGGTCGTGGTCAACGCTTACAACGGGAGCATGTACTTCTTCGACATGGGAACGGGTGATCCGATCCTCCAGGTCTACGAGCGGATCTTCCCGGGCCTCTTTACTCCAGTGTCGCTTGCCGACAAACTGGTGCCAGGCATAACTGCGCATTGGCGCTACCCGGAGAACCTGTTCCAGGTGCAGACCAACATGTACGGCAAGTACCACTTGAACAACGCCGCCGCTTTCTACAGCCAGGCGCAGGCGTGGGCGGTGTCGCCGGACCCTGGCAGCGGTCCTCTCAACTCGACGCCCGTCGGCCAGACGATAATCGGAGCCAACGGGCAATTGACGTCTGCCGTCGCTCGTCTCCAGCCTCAGTATGTGGAGGCGGCGCTCCCAGATACGAAGCAGCCAGGCGTGAATTTCTCCTTGCTGACCCCGTTCGTGCCGATCTCCGCCTCCGGCTCTAGTCAGAACCTGACGGCCTTCATGATGGGCTCGTCCAACCAGGGAACCTACGGCCAGCTGACTCTCTACCAGCTTCCCGCAGGAGAAACCATCGACGGGCCGGGACTGATTTCAAATGCTATCAAGTCAAACGCCGCGATCTCGCGCGAGCTGACCCTCTACAATCAGAACGGCTCGGAGGTGGAGCTGGGCGAGGTCGATATCGTCCCAATCGACAACACGCTGCTCTACATCGAACCCATCTTCGTCGAGTCGACGGCGGCCCACATTCCGACCCTCGATGACGTCGTGGTCGTCTACAACAACACCGCATACCACAGCTCGAATGCTTCAGTCGACGCCGCTCTTTGCCAGATCACGAACCCGGACGGCAGCCAGCCATTCAGCAACTACTGCAATACGGCGGCCGCCCAGAACCCGACTATCACGCCTTCGTCGTCGGCATCCGGCTCGTCGTCTACCTCACCGACCACGCTATCCCCGACGCCGACCACGGTGCCAGTACCTGCAGCCGGCTCCACCGTTTCGTCGCTTCTCGCACAGGCGAACGCCGATCTGGACAACGCGCAGGCGGCCCTCCAAGCAGGCGATCTCGGCACCTACCAGGCCGACGTGAACGCTGCGAGGATAGCTATCCAGCAGGCGAACAAGCTCCCCGCAAGTGCGGCCGGTTCCTCCTCGACGACGGTTGCTCCCACCACGACGGTTGCTCCCGCCACGACGACGACGGCTCCGTCGGGATAGCTTCAGGGCGGTTCGGTCAGCACCCGGTCAGGAACCGGTCAGCACCCGGTCGGCTATGTAGCGGCCGATGGCAAGCGCGGAGGTAGCCGCTGGGGAGGGAGCGTTGATCACCGAGACGACGTTGCCTCCTTCCCCAAAGCGCTCCACGACGAAGTCGTCGAGTAGCGCGCCGTCCGGCCCGAGCGCCTGGGCCCGCACTCCGGCAGGGCCTCGGATCACGTCGCCGACAGTCATCTCGGGTAGAAGTTGCGCAGCGCGGTCGACGAAGAGGCGTTTGGACAGGGATCCGGCCAGCTCGTGCCAACCGGCTCTCCAATTGCCCGCCGCCATGCGAAGGAACGCCGGCGAAGCGCAGGTCCGGGCAAGGTAACGCCGGTCGACGTCGCTCCAGCGGTACCCTTCCCTCGCCAACGCCAGCACCGCGTTCGGCCCTATGTCGACGGCGCCCCCTACTCGCTTGGTGAAATGGACCCCGAGAAATGGGTAACGGGGGTCCGGGACAGGGTAGATGAGCCCCCGCGCGAGATGCGACCTGTCGGGTCTGAGACGCCAGTACTCGCCTCGGAACGCGACTATCGTCGCCGCCGGGCGATGGCCGGCAGATTCTGACAACCGGTCCGCGTCGAGGCCGCCGCAGATGACAACCCGGTCGGCGAGTATCGGCTCCCGGGCGTCTGCGGCCCCTCCGGCTGTGGCGCCCTTTACCGCTTTGGCGCTGACGACCAGCTCTGATCGAAGCCGGCGGATCGACGCGACGTCGAAGCCGAGACGTAAGTCGAAAAGGCCCGAGCCGGCGATTGCATGTGCGACGGCGTCGTAGTCGACGATCGCAGTCGAGGGCGAGTGCAGCGCGGCTATACCGCCGGCGTGCGGCTCGATGTCCTCCAAGCCTGCACGATCGACCCGGCGCAAGCCGGGCACCAGGTTAGCCCTTGCGCGTCGTTCGATCTCGTCGAGCGCCGCAAGTTCGCTCGGGCTGGTAGCCACGACTACCTTCCCGCAACGCTCGAAGTCGATCCCGTGCTCGTCGCAGAACTCTTCGAGAAGCCTGCGCCCTTCGACGCAAAGCTGCGCTTTGAGCGAGCCAGGCTGGTAGTAGACACCGGCGTGCACGACCCCGCTGTTGTGCGAGCTTTGATGGGCGGCGACTGCAAGCTCCTTGTCGAGCACGGTCACTCGTGCGGAAGTGTCGCGAGCCGCAAGCTCCCTGGCGGTGGCCAGACCGACGATACCGGCGCCGATTACGACGGTGTGGCGTACTTTCATCACTTCAGCATGACATCCCGACATACTGGGGAGTGTGGTTCCCGCCGCGCTCGAAGGCCGCATCGGTTCATACCTGAAGACTCTGCAGGCGAACCTCGGGTCACAGCTGAGCGCTCTGTACCTGGTAGGGGGCTCGGCGTTGGGTGACTTCAGCGAACGCTTCTCGAACGTGGACCTCGTCGTCGTCACCGACGGCCCGCTCGAAGCGGACACCTTCGAACGCCTACGCCGCGGCGAACGGGTTCTCGCTCACGCGAAGCGCGACGCGTCCGTGTGGTATTCCACTTGGGCCGAGATCGCCGACGAGGACGCGACGCTCGCGCAGGGAGGACTCGACACTCCTCTCACCAGAGCCTTGCTTCGCGACGAGGCAGTCCCAGTCGTCGGGCCCGACTGGCCCGTGGTGCATTACCGGGAGGCGGACCTGCGCTCGTGGTGCTCCCGCGAGTTCGCAAGGCTCGTGGCCGGGTCTTCCGGAAAAAGTATGGTGATGCGAACGGAGGTGACCCCGTTCGTCCTGCAGGCCGCCAGGCTCGCCGTGGGCGTCCTCGAAGGCAACGTCGTCTCCAAGTCAGAGGCTGCAACCGCAGCGGCCAGGCTCGTCCCGCATCATTTCAGGCGAATTCTCGCCGACTGCGGCGGCTTTCGAAAGGGCGCGTCGACTTCGATGTACTGGGGACCCTTCGAACGTAAATACGACGTCCGAGAGCTGATCAAGCACCTTCAGGGCGTTGTAGGAGTCTAGAGCTTCCCGTCCGCATGCATGTGCCCGAGGCAGTGTCTGAGACATTCCTCCAGTTCGGGGTGTCTGAACGGATGCCCGACAGAAGTCAGTCGGGTGGGGAGAACCCTCTGGCTGGCTGCGGCGACTTCCTTGGCACCTTCGGCGCCTAGGAGCACGCGCGGCCCGATCGGCGGTACCGGCAGGACCGCCGGGCGGTGCAGCACCTTGGCGAGCGTCGCGGTGTAGTCGGTGTTGCGAACCGGCTCCGGTGCTACGGCATTTACCGGTCCGTCGATCGCATCGTCCATGAGGCTGTGCAGGTAGACGTCGAGGAGATCGTCGAGGCCGATCCACGCCATCCACTGACGGCCGTTTCCGAGGCGGCCGCCGAGTCCGGCGGCGAACAGGGGCCGCAGCAAGGCGAGCGCCCCGCCGCTCGGGGATTGGACGATGCCGGTGCGGACCTTGACGACCCGGGTGTCTCCGCCGGCAGCGGCGTCGGCTGCTGCTTCCCAAGCGTCGACCACGTCTGCAAGGAAGCCGTCCCCGCGCCCGGAGGTCTCGGTGAGCTCCTCGTCGCCGCGGTCAGCCCCGTAGACGCCGATCGCGGACGCCGATACGAAGGTCTCGACGCCGCTCTTCGCTGCCAGCTGCGCTAGGAGACGCGTGGGCGTGACCCTGCTGTCGTAGATCGCATTCTTGTGCGACTGGCTGAAGCGGCCAGCGATGGGCGCCCCGGCGAGATGCACCACCGCGTCAACGCCTTCAAGTAGGTCGCCGGCTGGACCCTGCGGATCCCAGCGACGTGCCCCGCGACGAGGGTCACCTCGGACGAGGGGCACGACGCTGTGGCCACCCGTGCTGAGCATGGCACTGAGCGCCGAGCCGACCAACCCCGAGGATCCCGTCATCGCTACAGTGAGCGGCTTCTGCCTGGAGGTACCCCAGCGATTGTGAGCAGCGAGATCGCCCGCGAGCTGTCTGGCCCGATAGCCGAACATCTGCTTGAGGAAACGGTCCGGGAGCCTCGTGCGAACCTCGTCTGCGAGCTGGGTGCGACGACCGGGCAGCTCGGAGAAACTGTGCACGTGTCGCCACGCAAGCGCTTGGCCCAAAACCGCCGTATCGAGCACATCGGTGAAACGCCGCCCGGCGACGTAGCCGGTCGGTTCGTGGCGTGCCCGCCAGGAGACGCCCGCCGGCAGCGAAAGGACGGCAACGCCGTCCTGCAACGAGTCGGCCTCCTGCGCCACCTTGACCGGCTGCCACGGCGGCATCAGGCGTTGGATGGCGCCACGCCGGGCGTGCCAGGAGAAGACTTCGTCTATGGGCGCATCGAACGTCGCAACGTGCTGGTAGACCACACCTCCCACGATAAGCAACCTGTCGGCCTACATATACCCGACATTGTGACCCTCACCGGAATAGTTGCGATAGCAACTACGTTGGCAAGTCTGAGAGAACCTCACCCCGACAAAAGGAGAACACCGATGGCTGACGCTTCCGAGCTCACTGGCAAGTACAACCTGGATCCGGCCCACTCGCGTATCGGCTTCGTAGCCCGCCACGCAATGGTTACGAAGGTGCGCGGATCTTTCAACGAGATCCAAGGTAACGGCTACTTGGATGTCGACAACCCCGCAGCGTCGACAATCGAGCTCGAGATCGAAGCCAAGAGCGTCGACACCCGGAACGCGGACCGCGACAACCACCTTCGCAGCAACGACTTCTTCGACATGGAGACCTATCCGAAGATCACTTTCGTGAGCACTGCGGTTTCCAAGGCCGGCGACGACAACTACACAGTTGTCGGTGACCTCACCATTAAGGGCGTCACGAAATCGATCAGCTTCGACGCCGAACTGAGCGGTCCCGCCAAGGACCCGTGGGGCAACTCACGTGTAGGCCTCGAAGGCCGCGTAGAGGTCAACCGTAAGGACTGGGGTATCTCTTTCAACGCCCCCCTCGAGACCGGCGGCGTCCTGGTCAGCGAGAAGGTAACCCTCGAGTTCGAGGTTTCGGCCGTAAAAGTAGGCTGAAGCCCTGGCTGAAGGTCTGGCGGGCTGGTGCTACCCGAGGAGTGCGCTCAAAGCGTGTAGCGCCAGCCCTGCGAGGCCGCCGATCACCGTTCCGTTGATGCGGATGTACTGAAGGTCGGGACCGAGAAGGAGCTCCAGCCTTTTAGATGCCTCTGCCCCGTCCCAGCGTTCGATAGTGCCGGTCACCAATCCGGCGAAGTCGGCACCGAAGTGCTCCAACGTGTAACTCACCGCAGCCCGTAGAGTGCGCCGCGCCTCGCGGGCTGCGGCGGGGTCCCTCGCGAGTTTGGCTCCGGCGTTCGAGACGGCGAGCGCAATGCGTCGTCGCAGCGCCGAGTCTGGATCGGCGGTCTGGGAGCGCACCTCGCCGACTAGCTCGGACCAAATGGTGCGTGTCAGCACGCGCAACTCTGGGGCGCCCAGAAGTTCCGCTTTGAGCTCTTCTCCGCGTTCGATGAGCTGCGGATCGCTCTGGAGCCGCGAAGCAAGCGTTGCGATTGCTTCGTCGAGCTGGATACGGGCGGGGTGCGAGGGGTCGGCCGACATATCGGTGAGGACCGAAGCGAGCCTGGACAGCATCCTCGCAACCAGGCGCTGGTTGACCGGACCGGGCAGCCACCAAGGTGATCGGGCGCCGAGCCGTGCATGAAGGGCCATTCCGTTCGAGGACAGCCAGCCGCCGAGCGCACCACAAGCCGCGCCGAGCACCGCCTCGTGGCGGCTGTCGCGGGTGAGCGCTTCGAGGGCGCGCCCGGCGAGGGGAGCTAACGCCACGCCGTCCACCCGGGTACGCACCGTTGTGCTGAGCAGGTCCGCCGTCTCGGCGTCGTCGAGGGCACCGATCGCCCCGCCGAGCAGCTCGGCGAGTTGGGAGGCAACGAGCGCCGAGTTCGCGCTATCCGAGAGCCACCGGGCGGCGCGAGGGATGGCCTCCGTCGAGTCGACCCTGTTCATCACCGAATCGGTATTGAAGAAGCTCTCCGCTACGAACGACCCTAGCGTCTGCGCGAATCGGTCTTTCCTCTCCACGATGATCGCAGTGTGGGGGATCGGCAGTCCGAGAGGACGGCGGAACAGGGCGGTGACCGCGAACCAGTCGGCGAGCCCACCTACCATCGAAGCGACGCTCGCAGCCTGCACCCACGAAAGCCAGGAGGCATCCCTGCGGAACACGGTCGACGCCACGAACACGACGGTGACGGCGCCGAGCAGTGCGCCGGCGCGGCGACGTGTCACGCGAAGTAGACGTTCCCGTCCTTCCTCGGATCTGTGGAGGGTGACTTCGCTCATCTGGCCACGCTACTCACCAGTTAAGGTCTGTGGCATGGGACGTCTGGAAGGCAAGAATGCGCTCATAACCGGCGCTGCTAGCGGCATCGGTGAAGGTATCGCCACCCGCTTCGTTGCGGAGGGGGCTCGTGTCGTCGTCGCCGACATCGACGGGTTGCGGGGCGAGGGGGTCGCATCCCGGCTCGGGGCCACCTTTGTCCACTGTGATGTCGCAATAGAGTCCGACATCGCCGCAGCGGTTCGGGCCGCAGTCGACACCTACGGCTGCCTCGACGTGTGCGTCGCAAACGCTGGCTTCGGGGGAGTGACGGGACCTATAACCGACCTCGACGAGGAAGGATTCGACCGCACGGTGGCAGTGCTTCTCAAAGGGGTTGCTTTCACCATGAAGCACGCCTGCGCTTCGATGCAGGCAACGGGCGGCGGGTCGGTGATCTCCACGTCGTCGGTGGCCGGGCTGATGGGTGGCATGGGACCTCACGTGTACAGTGCGTGCAAGGCGGCGGTCATCGGACTGACCCGCTCGGTCGCACTCGAGCAGGGCCCGTTCAATATCCGGGTCAACTGCATCAACCCGGGCGGTATCGCAACGCCGATCTTCGCGAAGGGACTCGGCGTGGACTCCGATCCGCTAGCCGCCGAGGAGGTCCTGGCGTTGGTCGCTGCAGGCGTATCGGCGGGGACACCACTCGGGCGCATCGGCACTCCGGCCGACATCGCTGCCGCTGCCGTCTGGCTCGCCTCGGAGGACTCGTCGTACGTCACTGGCCAGACCATCGTCGTAGACGGGGGGCTCACATCGACGAAGCGTTTGGCGGAGTTTCCGGTTTCGACCACGGGGGAGACCACACCTTGAAGCACAGTTGCGTAGACGCCCGCGGAACCCGCATCCACCTGGTCGAGGAGGGCGCCGGACCGCTCGTGCTTCTCGTCCACGGTTTCCCCGAGTCGTGGTACTCGTGGCGCCATCAGATACCGGCGATAGCTGCTGCGGGATTCAGGGCAGTCGCAATCGACGTCCGGGGCTACGGGCGCTCGTCGACGCCGGTCGAGGTCGACGCCTACGGGATGCTGGCTCACGTCTCCGACAACCTGGGGGTTCTCGAGGCGCTGGGTGTCGACGAGGCGGTCGTGATCGGCCACGACTGGGGTTCGCCTATAGCGGCGAACTCGGCAATGCTGCGCCCCGATATCTTCCGTGCGGTCGCACTCCTGAGTGTTCCCTACAGCCCTCCGGGCAATAGGCAGCCGACGAAGGCGTTCGCGGAGATGGGGGAGGCGTCCGGGGAGGAGTTCTACATCAGCTACTTCCAGGAGCCGGGCCGTGCGGAGGCGGAGGCGGAACCCGACGTGAGGTCGTGGCTTCTCGGTTTCTACATGGGATCGTCCGGCGAGGCGACCCGGTCGCCGGACGGTGGAACGATAGCGACCATCCGCCGAGGTGGGCGCCTGCGTGACCGTTTCCAGCCGGTCGACCACCTGCCGTCCTGGTTGAGCGAGGCCGACCTCGACGTCTACGTCGAGCAGTTTCAATACAGCGGCTTTCGCGGGCCGCTGAACCGTTACCGCAACGTCGACCGCGACTGGCGCGACCTGCAGGTATGGAAGGGACAACCGATCACCGTCCCGTCTCTCTTCATCGCCGGCGAGAAGGACGGCCCCGCAATATGGGGCGCCCGCGCGATCGAGAGGCACTCGCAGACACTTCCAGGGCTGCGAGGCAGTCACATCCTGCCCGGCTGCGGTCACTGGGTCCAGCAGGAGAGAGCGGAGGCTGTCAGCAAGCTCCTCGTCGATTGGCTGGTGAGCCTTCCATAGGTGGAGCCGATGTAGCTACCGCCCGGCCGGTAGAAGCGAAGTTCCCCGTTCGGATCCCCCTCCATCCGGTACCCGGCGTGGATCATCCTGTGATGGCGCCGGCACTGGTAACAGCCATTGGCAACGTCGGTGTCGCCACCTTGGTCCCAAGGCTGAACGTGATGGATGTCTACATATGTATATTGGCAGCCCGGGAAGCGGCATCGGCCCGCATCCCGCACTCTGATCGCCCTGCGCTGGGCCGTGCTCCAGTTGCGCGTCTTGCGTCCAAGTGACAACAGCTCACCGTGCTCGTCCACGTTGTGGCTCACCCTGCTGGAGTCGCAATCGACGGCACCGGCGTCTTCGGGTACCACGGGCGTGCCGTCTGTCAGTGTCACTGTCTCGCCGCCGTCCCGGGTGACGAAATGTACTAGGTAGCGGTCGGCTCCCACAACGTGGCCTCCGTCTGCAGCTCCGAGCCCGGCGCTTACGAGGTCCATGAAGGCGTCTGCCATCCTGCCGGCTCGTCCGGCTTCCTCCAGCGGCGCCTCCCCCGGCTCGGCGCCGGCACTACTGTCAGTATTAGTGTCAGTGTCTACTTGTGGAGACTCGTCGACAGGCCCGTCGGGCCACTCGGGCGACTCGGGCCATTCGGGCGCAGGAGTGTCTACTTGTGGAGACTCGTCCACAGGGAGCTCGGATGCGGGTCCGGCGGATGCGGGTCCGGCGGATGCGGGTCCGGCGGATGCGGGTCCGGCGCCTGCGGGTGCCGGGCCAGCCGGGCGATAGCGAAGGTCGATAAACGCTTGGAGGGCGACGGCGAACTCTTCGATCTCCAGGTCGCTCAAAGTGATGGTCACCTGGCCGACGCCCTTCCCGTCGCAGCTGCGGCGGATACGGACCCCGCGTGTGTGCAGTGATCTGTCGGCCGGAGGGCGCTCCTGGTTCGAGTACAGCTCGTATGAACGAACGACCTTCTCGATGTCCGCAACGTTCGCCTTGTCACTCGCCGCGAGGTCGACGAGCGCCTGGTCGACGTCGGCGCTCGGTCGCTCCATGCGGGTAATTATCCGGACCGCCGAATAGGACAGGGTACCCTTGCGGAAAGCTTCAGCGATGATCGGTCGGCGGAACATCTCGTGTGCCACCCGAAGCTTCTCGAAGGCCGTCGAGCGGGCCATTTGCGTGCGCCACATCAACCACGAGCAGCAACTGAACTGGCCGTCCAACGCCCACAACTGCTCCCTGTCGAATTGGCTGAGGTTCTCCAGCCACTCCGCCTCGGCGTTGTCGATGTCGAGGCGGTGCGCCACGAGCCACTGGCCTACATCGCTAGCACTCTCACCCGAATTCGTGAACAAGCCTGAATACGGCGGTCCTTCCGCATCCCTGTGCGCTGCGTCGACGAACACCCTGCAACCTCCTCAGAAAATCCCATTCCTGGAGGAGGTCGAAGGGCCGACCTCGAGGCCCGCACCGAGTCTACCAGAACATATGTTCGAGTGGGCGCGGATCGGCAGGACTGTCAGTCGAAAATCGGACCGAGCGTCCTGGAGCGCTTCAGTTCGTAGAAACCGTCGATCCCAGCGCAAAGCGTGACGCCGTCCCACAGCCGCCCGGCGACCTCACCCTTCGGCGCGGGGGTCACCACAGGCCCGAAGAACGCGACGCCCTTGACGTGGATCACCGGCGTCCCGACGTCGTAGCCCACCGGGTCCATGCCTTCGTGGTGCGAGCGGCGCAACTCTTTGTCGAAGTCCGTGCTGGTCGCAGCGGCGGCGAGATCGGCAGGCAAACCGCACGCATCCAAGGCGTCCGAGATGATCGCGTCGTCCTCGCGCTTTTCGAGATGGATCCGCTGCCCAAGGGCGCTATAAAGAGGCAATAGCACCTCTTGCCCGTGAGATTGCGCCGCGGCGATGCAGACCCGGACCGGGCCGAAGGCCTTTTTCATAAAATCCTTGTATTGCTCTGGAACGTCTCGTCCCTCGTTGAGCACCGCCAGCGACATCACATGCCAGCGGGTGTCCACCGGGCGGACCTTCTCCACTTCGAGCATCCACCGTGAGGTCATCCAGGCCCACGGGCAGAGCGGATCGAACCAGAAGTCTGCCTGCTCCCGATCGGTTTTCTCGTCCAAAGTTTGCATCCTGACACGGTACCGTGAGATGACGCCATCAGGGATTGCTCGGGTAGGGTGACCGAGAAATCGGCTCGAACGAAACGAGGAAAGCAGTGCGCTACCGAAACCTGGGCACGACCGGAATCTCCGTCAGCAACTTCTGCCTCGGGGCGATGATGTTCGGAGCTTGGGGCAACACTGATCACGAGGATTCCGTTCGGATCATCCACGCTGCGTTCGACGCAGGGATCAACTTCGTTGACACGGCCGACGTGTACTCCGGTGGCGAATCCGAGGAGATCGTCGCGAAGGCGCTTGTCGGACGGCGCGACGACATCATCCTTGCCACGAAGGTTCATGGAAAAATGGGACCGGATCGCAACAGCGCCGGCAACTCGCGACGCTGGATCATCGCGGAGTGCGAGAAAAGCCTGCGCCGTCTCGGCACCGACTACATCGACCTTTACCAGGTGCACCGGCCCGCCCCCCAGACCGACATCGACGAGACGCTCAGCGCGCTCAGCGAACTCGTCCGCCAAGGCAAGGTGCGCTATCTCGGCTCGTCGACCTTCCCGCCGTCGCAGATCGTCGAAGCGCAGTGGACGGCCGAGCGCCGTGGCCGGGAGCGCTTCGTCTGTGAGCAGCCGCCCTACTCGATGCTGGTGCGTGGCGTGGAAGCCGAAGTCCTGCCGACCTGCCAGAAGTACGGTATGGGCGTCATCCCGTGGAGTCCCCTCGCCGGGGGTTGGCTTTCGGGGAAGTGGCGCCTTGGCGCTGACGGCTTGACGAGCCGGCGAGCGGAGCGTCTCCCCGGGCGATACGACCTTTCGATACCGGCGAACCAGGCGAAGCTCGCGGCGGCCGATGCCCTCGGTGCACTCGCCGACGACTCGGGCATCTCGCTGGTCCACATGGCGCTGGCGTTTGTCGTCGAGCACCCAGCCATAACGTCCGCGATCATCGGCCCCCGAAAGATGGAGCACCTCGAAAGCCAGCTTGAGGCCGCTGACCTGGATCTCCCGGCAGACGTCCTCGATCGAATCGACGAGATAGTCAAGCCTGGTACCAACTTCTCTTTTTCCGACGCCGGCTACGACCCGCCGTCGATTGCGCCGGGCTCCAGGCGTCGCAGCGGTGCGGCCATCTAGTCGAATAGCCTGCCGGCACTGGCCGGACCGGACCGGAACGGGGCGTTGCGGAAGCGTGATATAGTGGAGGCTCCGCCGCGGGGTGGAGCAGTCTGGTAGCTCGTCGGGCTCATAACCCGAAGGTCGCTGGTTCAAATCCAGCCCCCGCCACCAAGTAAGGGCGTTTTTCGCGCCTCTTTGCATACGCACAGGCCGCTGACCAGCATGATTAGGTCGGCGGCCTGTCGTTTATGGGGCGAGTTTGTGGGGTCCTACTCAACTCCTGCACAGGGCAAAAAGGCGGCGCGCCAGGGCACGAGCGGGCCGGCACGCTGCGGTTTCGCGCATCGAGGCAGGCGGCGTTCCAGCGTTGCACAGGGCATGCCCTATGCAGCGCCATGCAGCTGCCCTACTCAACGACCTCCGGCGGGCGCTCTCTTCGGTCCCCCGATCTGGGGCGTGGGCGGCATCCGAAGGGCCGCAGGCGCCGGTCGTGGTAGGAGGTCGCGTTTGAACTCGATCGCCGCAGATGCTGTGGTCGCCGGTGAACAAGTTCTACGAGTGGTCGCCAGTGACCGCCTCGCTCGGGGACGGTTGCTCGGCCAGCGTCACCGTATAAGGGGGCCGAGCGGGAGTCTTCACCGGGCGGGTCCTGCGGGATTGGCCCCGCCAAGTGGACGCGTCACGCGGGGTGTCGCCGGAAGCCGTTGGTCATATGGAGCGACCGGCCACCTCGTCCCGTGGTTGTGTCGGACGGCGGCGGAGGGCGGCCATGGCTACGGCGGCAGCGCCGGCGGCGATGGTGGCGAGACCGGAAAGAAGCACGGCGGACGGGCCTATGGCCGCCGCGTTCGGTCCGCCGAGGGCGGTCCCAGGGGATGCGGGAACCGTGAGCATGGCTCTGGCTGCTCCGAGGGCGGTGAGTTTGCCTCCTGGACTGTGGCGTTG
>JAKCEB010000155.1 GCA_021838305.1 Actinomycetes bacterium
GTTTCGAGCCGGCGATCGACTACGTCGTGACGAAGATCCCGAGATGGGCGTTCGAGAAGTTCCCGGGAATACCCGACGTGCTCGGCACGAGGATGCAGTCCGTCGGCGAGGCGATGGCTATCGGGCGTACGTTCCCCGAGTCTCTGCAGAAAGGGTTGCGGTCCCTGGAGCACGGCCGCAGCGGCCTCAACTGTGATCCAGCGGAGATACTTTCTGATCGCTGGGACGACGACGAGCTCGTGCGCCGGGCGTCGATCGCCACACCGGACCGCCCGTTCCAGTTGGAGGCGGCGCTGCGGCGGGGGATCAGCGTCGAGCGCGTCCACGAGGCGACCGGCGTGGACCCTTGGTTCTTGGACCAGATAAGCCTCGTCGTCGACGAGCGCTCCCGCCTAGGCGGTTTCGCGGGACCGGGCGAGCTGTCGCGCTCCGATTGGCGCAAAGCGAAGCGCCTCGGGTTCTCCGACGCGCAGCTCGCCTACCTTTGGAAGGTGCAAGAGCCGGAGGTGAGGGCGGCGCGCTTGGCGGCTGGAGTCCGCGCGACGATGAAGACGGTGGACACGTGCGCCGCCGAGTTCGACGCCTCGACGCCGTATCACTACTCGACCTACGAGGACGACGACGAGGTTGCGACTTCGACCCGACCGAAGATCGTGATCCTCGGTTCGGGCCCGAACCGCATCGGCCAGGGCGTCGAGTTCGACTACTGCTGCGTGCAGGCGAGCTTCGCCCTCCACGACGCCGGCTTCGAGACCGTCATGGTCAACTGCAACCCCGAGACCGTCTCGACGGACTACGACACGAGCGACCGGCTCTACTTCGAGCCGGTCACGTGGGAGGACGTGTCAAACGTCCTCGACGTCGAGACGGCTTCGGGCGACGTGCGGGGAGTCATCGTCTCCCTGGGTGGTCAGACGCCGCTCAAGTTGGCATCTCTGCTGCCACCCGAGCTTGTCCTCGGGACACCGCCCGCGTCGATTGATCTCGCCGAGGACCGGGAGCGTTGGAGCCAACTGTGCGGGCGTCTGGGCATCCCTCAGCCCGCCGGCGGGACCGCGACGAACGTGGACGAGGCGCTTCGGATAGTCGAGAGGGTGGGCTACCCGGCGCTCGTGCGGCCGAGCTACGTTCTCGGCGGCCGGGCGATGGAGATCGTCTACGGCGACGACGACCTTCGACGCGCCATGGAGGAGATGGCCATCTTCGGATCGCTTGGACGCGAGGGCGGCCTGTCCGCTGCGCGCCCTGTGCTGGTCGACCGGTTCTTGGAGGACGCGATCGAGGTCGACGTGGACGCTGTCCGTGACGGCTCCGGGGAGGTTCTGATCGGGGCTGTGATGGAGCACGTGGAAGAGGCGGGCGTTCACTCCGGTGACAGCGCCTGTGCGATACCGCCGCCGACGCTGTCGGCTCCGACGGTGGAGAAGATCGAGGCCTACACGGTGGCTATCGCCCACGCCTTGGAGGTAGTCGGACCTTTGAACGTGCAGTTCGCCGTGAAGTCCGCTGCTGTCGGCGACGAGGTGTACGTGATCGAGGCGAACCCGCGCGCCAGTCGAACCGTGCCTTTCGTGTCGAAGGCGACCGGGGTTCCTCTAGCGCAGGTGGCGGCGCGGGTCATGGCCGGAGCGACCCTCGACGAGCTGCGAAGCGAGGGACTGCTCGTGGAGGCTCTGCGCGGCGGGCACGTGTCGGTGAAGGAGGCGGTACTGCCCTTCGCTCGCTTCCCCGACGCAGACACGCTGCTCGGCCCCGAGATGCGCTCCACCGGCGAAGTGATGGGCATCGACAGCACTTTCGGTTTGGCTTTCGCGAAGAGCCAGGATGCGGCGGGGGACCGTTTGGTGTCGTCGGGCACCGTTTTCTTCTCGCTGGCCGACCGGGACAAGGCTGGAGGCGTCGAGGTGGCACGCCGCTTCGTCGAGCTCGGCTTCGAGTTGGCCGCCACCGAGGGCACCGCCGGTTTCTTCGAGGAGTCCGGTGTGCCGGTGGCCGTTCGGGTGGGCAAGGTCGGCGACGCGCCGGACACTGCGACCCTCATCCGGGAGCAAACGGACGCTGCGACCCTCATCCGGGACGGCAAGATCGACCTCGTCGTCAACACACCACGAGGTCGGGGTCCCCGCGCCGATGGCGCCTACATCCGTCGCGCGGCGAGCAAGAACCGCATCGTCTGCCTGACGACAGTCGCCGCAGCACGGGCCGCCGTGGGCGGCATCGCCGAGCGCTCGGGCAGGCCTCTCGGCGTGCGAAGCCTCCAGGAGTACCACCAGCGCACGCAGGCAGCCCCGCAAAACTCGTGAAACGCCGTTCGCGCTCCGGGGTGCCCCGACCGGCGTCGATGGACCTAGGGACGAGCGTGGGATCCGTTGCGCTGCGCAACCCGGTGATGACAGCCTCGGGGACGTCGGGTCGCGGCAGAGAGCTCGCGGACTACATGGACCTCGCGACTCTTGGAGCAGTGGTGGTCAAGTCGATCTCCGCCCGGCCTTGGGCCGGTAACCCGGCGCCAAGGCTGCTCCCCAAGGGCACGGGAATGCTGAACAGCGTCGGGCTCGAAAACCCCGGGATAGAGGAATGGCTACGCCGGGACCTGCCGGCGCTTGCAGCGACCGGGGCTTTCGTGGTGGTGTCGATCTGGGGTTTCACGACCGACGCCTACCGAGACGTCGCCGCAGCCGTTGGCAAAGCCCACGCGGATGGGAACGCGCCGAGGGTCGTCGCTGTCGAGGCGAATATCTCCTGTCCGAACGTGGAAGACAGGCGGCGTATGTTCGCACATAGCAGTGAGGGTGTGAAGGCCGCTGTCGAGGCGGTAGCCGAGGGCCTCCAAGGCTGTTTGCCGATCTGGGCGAAGCTCAGCCCGAACGTCACGGACCTCCCTGCGATGGCAGGCGCTGCGCAGGCGGCCGGGGCGTCGGCGGTCACTTTGATCAACACCGTCATGGGCCTAGCCCTCGACCCCGCCACCGGCCGCCCGCTTCTAGGCGGGGGAGGGGGAGGGCTGTCCGGGCCGCCGATCCATCCTGTCGCGGTGAGAGCGGTATTCGACTGCAGGGCGGCGTTGCCCGATCTGCCGATCGTCGGGGTGGGTGGTGTATCTTCGGGAGCCGGGGCCGCGGAGCTGATTGCTGCCGGCGCCGACGCAGTGCAGGTAGGCACCGCCAACTTCGCCGACCCGACATCCCCGGCGCGTGTCCTCAGGGAACTTCGCGAGTGGGCCTACGAGCATGACATCAAAGACCTCGATCAGCTGAAAGGAATAGCGCATGAACGGGACCGAGGCAGCGGAACCTGACCTTCGAAGCCACCTGGCTTTGGCTCTCGACGTCGACGACGCCGTCGAGGCCGGGCGATTGGCGCGAGAGCTCAGACCGTGGTTCGGGGTGGCGAAAGTCGGGCTCGAATTGTTCAGCGCCGCCGGGCCGAGCGTCGTGGCCTTGCTCATCGACGAGGGGTACAAAGTGTTCCTCGATCTCAAGATGGCTGACATCCCGAACACCGTCGGCAAGGCCGCGCGAGTCCTCGGGTCGCTCGGCACCTCGTACCTGACGTTCCACGCATTCGCGGGACCGGCGGTCCTTCGCGCCGGCGTCGACGGACTTCGCGAGGGTGCGGAGCGGGCCGGTCTCGAGACGCCGGCGGCTCTCGCTGTTACCGTCCTCACAAGCGACTCGGACGCGCCTCCTCACATCCTTGCGAAACGGGTGGCGATTGCGATCGAGGCCCGCTGCGCTGGAGTGGTGTGCGCAGCATCCGACGTCGTCGAAGCGAAGCAGATCGGCCCGAGACTGATAACCGTCGTTCCCGGCCTGCGGCCGCCGGGCATCCCGTCGCACGACCAGGCGCGTTCCGCTACTCCCGCCGCGGCCCTGTCAGCGGGAGCCGACCTTCTCGTGATCGGAAGGGCCGTCACGTCAGCCGAGGATCGCCAGGCGGCGGCCGAAGCGATACTCGCATCGTTGCAGCCTCATTTTTCCTCCGAAGGCGGCGCAAGCACCGCGCCGGCGCGCTAGGGTGCGCGCCATGCCTCAACCGCCTACCCTCACCCCCGAGCAGAGACAAGCCGCCCTGGAGAAGGCAGCGCAAGCCCGGCGGGCACGCGCCGAGCTAAAAGAGAAGCTCAAGATGGGCTCGCTGAGCGTGAGCGACCTGCTCGCACGCGCCGGATCCGACGAGATCGCCGGGAAAATGAAAGTCCTCGCGGTTCTAGAGTCCCTCCCCGGGCTCGGCAAGGTGAAGGCGCGGCGCGTTCTCGACGAGCTCGGCGTAAGCGAGACGAGACGCGTCCAGGGCCTCGGCGATCAGCAGCGCAAGAAGCTCCTCGAGATTCTGGGCTGAGCTCGAGGGTTCTCGCGGGGGGTCCGGCGAAGCGATGATCTTCGTAGTGTCCGGCCCTGGAGGGGTAGGAAAGGGCACAGTAGTGAACCGCCTCGTCACGCTCGTCGACGGGCTGCGGCTTTCCCGTTCGTGGACCACCCGCTCGCCCCGACCGGGGGAGGACCCGAAGGCCTACGTGTTCGTCGATCGAGCGCAGTTCGAGGCCAAGGCGGCTGAGGGTGGATTCCTCGAGTGGACCGAGTTCGCCGGTACCGGTCACTTGTACGGGACCCCCAGGCCGCAGGGGGACATGGATCGCGAAGCAGCGGAGGCGGACCTGCTACTCGAGATCGAGATGGACGGAGCCCAGCAGATCCGCCGGGACTATCCCGATGCTGTCGTGATACTCGTCGTTGCGCCGTCGGCGTCGGTTCAACAGGAAAGGCTGAGAGGCAGAGGCGACAGCGAGGAGAACGTGGCTCGCCGCCTCGAAGTGGGTCGCAGCGAAGAAGTGCTCGGGCGGCGCTTGGCGGACCATGTGGTGGTCAACGACGACGTGGTCCGAGCCGCAGCGGAGCTGGCAGGTATAATCGAGTCCTACCGCAAGCCGATGGAGACAACTTGAGCGAACGCCCAGCCACGATGATGGAGCCACCTGTCGAAGATCTTCTTCAGCGGGTCGACTCCAAATTTACCCTCGTGAGTCTCGCTGCGATGCGAGGCCGTCAGGTGAACGCTTACTTCAACCAGCTCGGAGCCGGTCTTGGGTCGATCGTCCCGCCGCAGGTGACATCGGTTTCACGCAAACCTCTGTCGATCGCGATGGAGGAGATCGCGGTAGGCAAGATCACTTACAGCCGCACGGATCCTGCACTGGTCGCCGGGCTTGGCGATGACGAGCAGGTAGCGCTCTACGAGGAGGCTGCAGTGTACGAGGAGGCTGCGGGCGACCAGGAGGCTGTGGGCGACGACGAGGCTGTGGGCGACGACGAGAGTCCGGACGAATCGGGCGACGCCAGCTGAGCGCTAACGGGGAGCCCGGCGTCAAACGGGATCTCGCCGGCCGCCGGGTAGTCCTCGGCGTGAGCGGCGGTATCGCTGCTTACAAGGCAGCGGAGATTTGCCGGCGCCTCATGGACGCCGGCGCGACAGTGTCACCGGTGATGACTATTGCGGCCAAGCGTTTCATAGGCGAAGCCACGCTTTCCGCGCTCGCATCTGAACCGGTGAGAACCTCGTTGTGGGGCGGCCCCGAGCCGATACCGCACACCCGCCTCGGCCAGTCTGCCGACCTTGTGGTCGTAGCGCCGGCCACCGCGCGGATCATAGGCTCCTACGCCGCTGGGATCTCGTCGGACTTGCTGAGCGCTACGCTTCTCGCAACGAGGGCTCCTGTGCTCATGTGCCCGGCAATGCACACAGAGATGTGGGAGCACCCGGCGGTCGCCGAGAACGTAGCGACGCTCAAACGGCGGGGCGTGCATTTCGTCGAGCCCGGTGTAGGGCGCCTCGCCGGGGGCGACCTGGGGGCCGGCCGCCTGGCCGACCCGGCCGACATCGTCGACGCCGCCTCCACGCTGCTTCGCTCGTCGCGGTCGTTGGGCGGCGTGCGGTCGCTGCACGGCGTGCGGGCGGTGGTGACCGCCGGAGGCACGAGGGAGCCGATAGACCCGGTCCGCTATATCGGGAACCGCTCTTCCGGCCGGCAGGGCTACGCGGTCGCAGCGGAGCTCGCCGCCAGGGGAGCGTTAGTGACCCTGGTGAGCACCGTCGCCTCCTCACTCGACGCTCCCGCCGGGGTCGACGTGGTGGAGGTAGAGACGGCTATGGAGATGCTGGCGTCGGTCGAGGCCTGCTTGACGGCGCCGGGGAGTTCGGCCGATCTTTTGGTGATGACCGCTGCGGTAGCGGACTTTCGCCCAGCGATGAGCTCCGATCAGAAGATCAAAAGAGGGTCCGGGGTGCCAGACGTCCAGCTAGTAGCCAACCCCGACATCCTCGCCGGGCTCGCGCAGGCCCGACATGCCAATAACGCTTCAGGGCCGCTTCTCGTCGGTTTCGCCGCGGAGACGGTCCGCCCGGGCGGCCCCACTTTGGAGGAGTTGGCGCTTTCCAAGTTGCATTCCAAAGGCGTCGACGTGATAGTCGCCAACGACGTGGCGTTGCCGAGAGTCGGGTTCGGGCATGCGACCAACGCTGTCGTAATCGTCGACCGGGACGGCCGCAGCGTCGAGGTGCCCCTCACGACCAAAGAGAAGGTAGCCGTTGCTGTCGTCGACGCAGCGGAGCGTATCCTCTTGACCCGGAGCCTAACCTCTTGACCCGGAGCACACACGATGCTCCTCGAAGCTAAGGAGCTGTGATGAGCCGTTGGACGTTCACCTCGGAGTCGGTCACCGAAGGTCACCCCGACAAGATGGCCGAT
>JAKCEB010000156.1 GCA_021838305.1 Actinomycetes bacterium
CCTAGAATTCCGCCGCCTCCCGGGGAGCAAGCACCGGCGGATCAAGGTCGGTGACGTGTTGGCCCTTGCGGAGGAACGAAGCCGCCCCCGGCAGGGTTCGGACGCGATTCGTGCGGTGTTGGGATCCCCGGCTGATCGGGGGTGAGTGGGCGTGATCGGGTGTTCGTTGACGCGAACGAGCTGTTCCCGTTCAGCGTCATGGACTTGGTGCTCTCGTTGGCCGAGGACCTGTTGATCGACTTCGTATGGACCGACGAGCTCCTCGAAGAGTGGGAGAGGGTGATCGTCCGTGAAGGCACGCGGACCCCGGAGACCGCTAGGTCGGTGTCAGCGGCGATCCGCCGATTCTTCCCAACGACCCACATTGACCCGACGACCTACCGAGACCGGACGCAGGAAGTTCCGGGCCGAGACCCCGACGACAGAGTGCATGCGGCCGCATGCGCGTTCGGTGGCGCCACGGTGTTGCTGACTCGGAACCGACGTGACTTCCCCCGCGAGTTCCTCACCGAGCACGGCGTGATTGTCTCGTCGGCGGATGACTACCTAACGGGCCTGCTTCACCGCCAGCCGGTAGCATTCGGGTGCGGCGCTGTAGGAGTGAGGGCTGCCTGGCCCTGTGAGCTGGGAGTTGGGCTATTGCCCTGAGCTGTGTGTCTGCCATTGTCCTCTGTTCTGATGGTGCCTCTTGATCAGTTGAGCAATCGCTTGAGGTTTGCGGTGGTTTGTTCGGTAGTACGCTGTCGTTTGACGGCCCGGGTGAGTTCAATCAAAATTTGCCCGGTTCGCAAGACGTCTTTGAAGCTTGGAGGGAGGGTGCCGATGGATTCGTAGCCGGCAAGAAGTGCTCGGGCATCAGCCGGGTCGGTCCAGGTTCGCAAGTCGAGGGCGGGGTGGCTGCGGTAGGCGTCCCCGAAGTCGATGAGGCCGGTGAGCTGGGCGGTCAACGGGTCGACGAAGGTGTGCTCGGGTCCCGGGTTGGAGTGGAGCGCGACTGGGGGCGTGTCGGTGGGGGTGAGCTGGAGGCGTGCTGCAGCGATCTCGCCAACGTTCAGGCAGTCGTGCCAACTGTCGGTCGAGTCGAGCGATGCTGCGAGTTGGTCAAAGAGGCGAGCGAAACGTGTTGTGAGGTCAGCGGCACTGCGGTCGCCGGGCAGCAGATCGCTTTCGGCGAGCCTGGACTGGTCGATCTCGTGGATCGACCGCATGGTGCGACCGAGCTCTTCTAGGACAGTTACACGCCGGGCGGCGCTGAGCGTGACTTTGGCTACCGTGACGCCCGGTACACGAGTGAGACAGATGTACTCGATGCCCTCGACGTGCCCGTGTCCTAGCGCTCGCGGAACGTGGATGTTTCCGTGACGCTCGAGTTCGGCTAGGAAGAGGGCCTCTTTTTCGAGGCTCGTGCGTGGGCGGAGCCGATGCGGGCGTTGGGTTTTCATGACGATGCCACCCTCGAGGAGGTAGGCGCGGGCCTCCCCGCCTGATTCATCGATTTGGAGCAATCGGCCAGCGGCGGGTGCATGCCGGCGGGCGGACCCTACGACGACTTCCTCGTTGAGAAGTGGATCGGGGGCGTCGGGTTGGAGATAGGTGTCGGAAAAGGCCAAAGATCTCACTTCTTTCTTGTTGACAGCTGTACGGTTTCCTGCGAGCCGGCTCGTGAGTCCAGTTCATCGCAGCTGGGGTGGTCCGGCGAAATGTCGTTGCAGTCCCAGCCGGCCGCATCGAGATCGGCCAGAGCGGCGAAGAGTCCGCCGGCGGTGGCAAGAACGTCTGGCGGGCCTTCTTCAACGATGCGGCCGCCGTCGATGACGACGACGCGATCGGCTTCTTTAGCCGTTGAGATGCGGTGGGCAACGGTCAGCGTCGCGCAGCCGTGCCGGCGTGCGGTGTCGCGCAAAGCGGCCCTGAGTGCAGTGTCGCTGGCGGAGTCGATGGCGGCGGTTGCCTCGTCAAGGAGAAGCACTGCCGGTTCGTTCACCAAGGCCCGCGCCAGAGCGACGAGCTGGCGTTCGCCGGCCGAAAGGACCGTGCCGGCGCCCCGTCCTTCCCCTGCGAGTAGGGCGTCAAGGCCGCCGGGCAGGGCGGCGACAAGTGGTCCGAGTCCGACGAGCTCGATCACGCGCCATATGGCCGCATCGTCGATGTCCTCGTCGAAAAGGGTAAGGTTCTCTCGTACGCTGCCACCGAAAAGCTGGAGTGCTTGGGGAACAACCCCGAGGATGGCGCGTCGCTTGTCCTCCTCGATAGCGCGAGGGTCGACTCCAGTGACGCGCACCGAGCCCGATCCTGGAGGGTAGACGCCGCCGATGAGCGACAGCAGGCTGGATTTGCCGGCGCCCGTGCGCCCGACGAGGGCGACGTGTTCCCCGGGACCGACCGAAAGTGATACTTCGTTCAGAACTGCCCGGGCGGGGTCGTAGCCGAAGCTTACTTTGGTCACCTCTATTCGCGCTGTGGTGCAAGTCCGGGCCTGGGCCTCCGCTGGTAGGACATCGGCGGCGAGATCGAGCAGCTCGAAGACCCTTTCGCCTCCCGCTACGGCAGCCTGGACTGACTGCCACTGGTCGCCGAGAGCGATGATCGGTGCGAAGAAGCTCTGGAAAAGTAGGACGAAGGCGGTGAGGGTCCCAAGGTTCACGCCGGCAGCCGCCATGGTGCGCCCGGCGCCGACCCAAACTAGGATGGCGATGACAACCGAGGACAGTAGGTCTGACACCGGGACAAAGAACGAGCTGTACTTCACCGAGTCGCCCTGGGCGACGAGGGTGCGGCGCAGCGCCTGCCGGAACCGGACGACGAACACCGCCTCCCGGCCGAAGGCTCGAAGGGTCTCCACGCCGCCGACGACTTCGGCGAGTTCGGCGTTAAGCCGCCCGACAGCGATCCTGTCCTTGCGCTGGGCATCGCGAACGCGGGTCTGCAAGAAGCGGGTCACGACAAGAAGGGGCGGCAGGACCACCGCCGAGACAGCGCTCAGCAGCGGGCTTAGAAAAATCATGGCGATGGCTGCGGCGCCAAGCGCGGCAAGCTGGCCGACAAGCGTGGCGATACCGTTGGCCAACAGCTCGTCGATCGTCTCGACGTCGGCGGTCGAGCGGCTGATCACTTCGCCGATTGGGGTGGTGTCAAAGTAGGAGGCGGGCAATGTCATCACGTGCGTGAACAGCTGCACCCGCAAGGAGGCGATCGCCGACTGAGAGACTTTGGCTGCGAGATAGGTGTAGGCGAAGCCGAATGCTGCGCTGGCCGCCACGGCTAACAAGTAGAGGCTGCTGGCAACCAGCACCTCGGAGGTGCGTCGTGCCACGAGGTCGTGGTTGACGACGAAGCGCACCACGAACGGTGGCACCAGCTCTGCCAGCGCCGAGGCGATGACACATCCCGCCACGACGACAAGTGACGTTCGCCACGGTCGGAGCAGCGAAGCGACGTTCCGGGCGTGGTGTGCGCCTCGAGGCCCTCCGGCGCCTCGGATCAACATCGGTCTCACCTGGGCCCGGGCCGCTCTTGCCCGGCTGAAGCGCCTAGTCGAAGCTGGGCGCGATAGATGCGGGCATAGAGACCGCCGGCGGCAAGCAGTTCTTCGTGGGTGCCCTGCTCTTCAATGCGGCCTCCGTCCAAGACCACCACCGAGTCGGCCGAGGGGAAGACGGCGAGGCGATGGGAGAACAGGAGGATCGTCGCCTGCGCTGCGAGCGGCGCCCGGCGCCCGAACGCGTTCCTAAGTTCCACCGCGATCGACGCTTCGGTGTGCACGTCGAGCGCGGAGAACGGTTCGTCGAGTATCAAGACACCCGGCACGGTCCCGTTAGCGGTCAGCGCTCGGGCAAGGGCGATGCGTTGACGTTGGCCACCCGAGACGCGTATTCCGGACTCGCCGACCTGGGTATCGAGCCCCGCAGGCATCACCAAGATGTCGGCGTCCAAACCGGCCAGCCCGACTGCGCGCAGCAGAGCTGTGTCGCGCCCCCCGTCAGCGCGTGACTCGGCGGCGAGTCGCACGTTGTATATCACGCTCCCGGCGAACAGTTGCGGATCCTGGCCGAGATAGCCCACCTTTCGGGTTCGCTCTGCTGGTGTAAGGTGACTTGCCGCTTTGCCGTCGATGAGGACCCGGCCTTCCTCGGGGCTGTAGATGCCGGCTGCCAGGCGAGCGAGAGCGCTCTTTCCCGAGCCGACTGGGCCCGTGACGGCAACGAAACTGCCGGCTGGGACGTCGAGGTCGAGGTCGTGGATCGCCGGGCGCGTCCCCCCCGGGTAGGTGAAGCTCGCATGGCGGAACGACACGGTCGCCGCCCGGCGCCTGTACCCTGGTTCGGAACACTCGGCGAGAGCGGGGAGCGTTTCGATCCCGGCGACGTGCCCGGCGCGAAACGAGGACCACACCGGCTCGTCATCAAAAGGCGGAGGGAGGGCGAGAAGCGGCCGGAGCCGGGCGTAGGCGGCCCCCGCGGCTTGAACACGGTTGGCCATCTGTGGAATGCGCGGGGCGCGGCCGGCGAATCGGACGAAGAGCTGGAGGAAGGTGACCAGCGCTCCGACACTTAACACCCGAGTCGCTACCTCGTGGGCGCCACGCCAGATAATGAAGAATACCCCCGCGCTGAGCAACGTCGAGTAAACCGCTCCCAGCGCCTCGTCAAGTGCTACGGCTTCGAGCTCGGCCGATGCCTGGCGACTCGCGAGACCACGTATCCTTTCTGTCGCTGCGGTTGCCCGCCCCGCCAGACGGAGTACTCGATGACCGCTGAGCTGCTCGTGCAATACGGTAGTCAGCGCCGCCTCGGTCTCTCGAGACCGGGTCGTGCGCCTTGCGACGAGTCGGCCGGCGAGCTTCGCCAATCCGAGAGCGAACGGTACCGGTGCCAGTGCCAGCGCAGCCAATCCCGGAGAGTAGACGAACATGGTGACGACCAGCGAGACGGAGAACAGCAGCGTGTCCCAGGTCTCGACGATCACCTCGCCGACTCCGACGCCAAGGACCTCGACGTCCCCGATTACCCGAGCCATCACTCCGCCAACCGACATAGCCGCGAGCGACTCCATAGGCCAGGCGAGCACGCCGCGCAACGCGTCGGCACGTACATTCGCCCGGAACCGATTCCTGGCCAGTCCGAGCCACCAACGCTTCGCTATGCGCGGCAGCTGGGTAGCTCCTGTCGCCGCCATAAATAGAGCCACCGACTCGGTCACCCTGCCTGAGCTCGCCTGGTGGCGCTGGTAGGCCAGCACAGCGTTGATCGCCCGCCCGAGGAACACCGCGGGTAACACGATGGCGGTATTCATCACCACCCCGGCGACCGACCCGCAAACCAAGAGCCCTGCGACCTGGCGAAAGTACGGACGAAGCTCGACCAAAAATGGTGTGCCAGTCCTGCCGTCTTTCAAGACGAGATGCCGAAGCAACTCAATTCCGCCTCAGACGACTCTGGCGTCTCAGAATGTGCTCGTCGACATGGTTCACGTCATGCAAGCCGGATTACTACGTTCTGGACACGACGGGGCGCAGCGGAGGGCATGTGCGCTTGGATTAAGGGGTCTCAGCCACAATGGTTTATACCAATCGAATGTCGGAGTTGAGAGGCTCTGATGGCGTCTCCCTGTCTATGACGTTAGGACGTCTAGGAGTCCCTGTGGACGGTAGGGAGATATCGTCCGGTTACTGTGAACTCACGGTCGCCTCCGCTGTTGGATCCACCCACCCGTTGTGCGCCTGATTCGGACGTGAACGGTTAGCGTCTCGCGCGGCGAGCTGGTCAACGAGTAGCGGGAGGACCTGCCGCCAGTCAGCGACGATACCTATGTCGGCTAAGTCGAAGATCGGCGCCTGCGGATCGGAGTTGATCGCGACAATGGTGCCTGCGGCTCGTACGCCGATCAGATGATTCAGCTTGCCGGAGATTCCTATTGCTACATATAGCTCGGGGGCGATGCTCCTGCCTGTGACGCCTACTTGTCGTGATCGGGGCAGCCAATGTCGATCGGTTACCTTCCGTGTGCCAGCGAGCTCGGCGTCTAGGATCTCCACAAGCGGACGAATAAGTGCGTACTCGTCATACTCGACGCCCAAACCGACTCCGACCACTACTCGAGCCGAAGCTAGATCCTCGATGTGGTCGTCGCGGCCCGACGACACCCGTAGAGCCCGTCCGATCACCGGCACGTCAAGACTACTCAAGGTCGGCGCAACGGCATCTCGTTCACGGAGCAGCGCGAGGACTCCGGGTCGGGCAGTAGCTATCTGCACCTCGGAGGTCGCGGTGATAGCGACTACGACCGCTCCCCCGAAAGCGGGCTTCAAGCCGACCAGACGCCCGCTGGTCGTGTCGACGTCGAAAGCGACTGCGTCGCCGGTTAGTCCAGCGTCCAGTCTCGCTGCGACCCGGGCCGCTACCTCCCTACCCCAGGTGGTTCCGGGAGCGAGCACCGCCCAAGGGCGAACCTGTTCACACCACGCCGCTACTGCCCATGCGATGTCCTGCTCGGCCACGCTGCCTGTCATGTCGACTACTTCATCGGCTCCCCAGCTTCGAAGTACAGCGGAGTCCCGGACCTCGGAGGTGCCGAGGGCGCAGACGGTACCGCCGATTACCTCGGCTATCGTCGCTGCTGCTCCGAGTAACTCGCGGGTGACTAGAGCGCGCCCTGGCTCGCAGAGCACAGCGACAACAGGACCGCCCGGCTCG
>JAKCEB010000157.1 GCA_021838305.1 Actinomycetes bacterium
CGCGTCGGAGCGGGCCCGGGGCGTCGTGATCCCAGTGCTGTCGCGCGGCGGCTCCCAGGCGGAGCGTCACCTGGCCGTCCCCGCTGCTAGTCGGTAGCACCCAGAGACGAAATCGCGCACCGATAGACGTGACGTGAAGCTCCACCCGGGAGAAACCCAAGCCGTATACGGACACTTCGATCATGGCGTCGAGGGTTGGCGCGGGTGGCCACGCCAGACGCCAGGGGCGCGAGAAGGAGTAGCTCGCTTGAAGCGCCGGGCCGTCCGTCGTAGCGCTAGCGGGCTGGTGTAGCGATGCGTAACCGTGAAGGACCTTCAGGTGGCCGAGGTCGACGCTGTTTTCCGTGATCTCCATCGGATGCCCAGCGAAGCTCGAAGTATGCCACTGAGGCTTCGTCCAACCAGCCTCGTCGGCCGGTGGCACCGTCCAAGTCGGGTCGGACACTTCCGGGTGGCGCCAAGCGAGGACCACACCGTCGACTTCGATCGACGGCCAAATTTTCAGGCACGCCCGGGGTGGCACCCGGCCGCCGTAGCCGGTCGAGACACACGCACCGTCGCCGTCGAAGCTGAAACCGTGGAAGCCGCATACGAGGTTGCCGCCCTTAAGCGAACCGACGTGGCCGAGATGTGCCCCCAGGTGGGGGCATTGGGCGCCGGCGACACGAGCCCGGCCATCCTGGGCACGCCACACGACGAGCTCGTGGCGCCCTATCTGGGAAGGATGAACTCGGTCCCGCAGCAGTTCTCGGGCAGTGGCTACGGCAAACCAGCCGGTCGGCTCGCCCAGCTCGCCACCCTCGACATGCTTTGCCAACTCCTACCGCCTTTTCGACGACAACTCTGGATGTTCGAGCATATGTCAAGGTACACAAGTGACGCGAGTGCCCCGGGCGCCCGGAAGTCCCCGCTCTCCGGGCGTCCCTGCCCCCTCTGCGCCCCGGTGGTGGCTATCCTCCGATACCCACCACCGGGGCGTTTAGGTGTTGGCCTCCCATGCTGCCGTAGTAGTTGGCGTCTCCGAAGCTGAAGATGCCTCCGTCTGCGGCGGCTAGCCAGTAGCCTTTGCCGTCGGGGGTTGCGGTGATGGCGACGATGGGGGCGTTTAGGTGTTGGCCTCCCATGCTGCCGTAGTAGTTGGCGTCTCCGAAGCTGAAGATGCCTCCGTCTGCGGCGGCTAGCCAGTAGCCTTTGCCGTCGGGCGTTGGGGCCATTCCGACGATGGGGGCGTTTAGGTGTTGGCCTCCCATGCTGCCGTAGTAGTTGGCGTTTCCGAAGCTGAAGATGCCTCCGTCTGCGGCGGCTAGCCAGTAGCCCAAAACCGCCGTCGAGGTGGTCGTCGGCGTGGTGGGGGAACTTGGTGCCGCTGCGAAGACTGTGCCGGTCATCTCCGCTACGTCAGGACTCGACGACGAGGTGATGGTAACCGTCACGCACCCGGAGGAGTTCACTGCGGTTGCGCCCGAAACAGGAACCCACGAACCGGTGGCAGAGTCCCACCACGAGAGGGTGTCGGAGGCTGGAAGGCCGCACACCGTGAAGACGATCTGGCTGAACGAGCTTCCCGACGTCGCCGAGACGTCGAAGTAGGAGGACCCTCCCGCGAAGACTCCAACCGGGTCGCTCGGATAGGTCGCCACGTTGATCGTGCCAGTCCCTACAGCGGAAGCGTCCACCGAGGTTGTAGTCCCGTTACTAGTTCCCGAGCTGGAGGCGGTGGGGTTGACGCCCGTCCCCGTCGAGGTGGACGTGGTTGTTCCCGCGGGCGGGGCGCTGACCGCCACGGTGAAAGGCCCGTCGGTAGCGTCAGGGCTGGTGCCGTTGGATGCAACGACCGAGTAGCTGAAGCTCGCGGTGCCCGCCGGTACGACGCCGCTGACGGTTCCTGTCGTTGCGTTCACCGACAGCCAACTCGTGGCGCCCGAGAGGCTGAAGGTAGGGGCAGGGTCCCCGGAGGCGCTAAACGAAGCGTCGTAACCTGAGCCCTCCGCCGCGACGGTCGGAGCGCTGGCCGAGGTAAAAATCGGGGCGGTGCTGGCTACGTTCAAGGTCGCCGTACCAGACGAGCCATCGAGGGTGGCGTCTCCCGAGTAGGTTCCTGTCACGGTGTCGGTGCCTATGGGAGCGCTCTTCGCCGTGCAGCTGGCAGTTCCAGAAGAGACCGCAGCACTGCAAAGAGTGCTGCCGGAGGTGGTGAACGTGACAGTCCCGCCGGTCACGGTACTACTCGCTGAGACGCTCGCAGCGTAGGCGACTGTGCTGTCTCCAGTGACGCTCGTCGAGTTCGAGCTGTTGACGGTCACCGAAGTCGTGGATGCGGCCCCGCTGACTGCCAGGGCAGCGTAGGCCGAGGACGCCCCGTAATGGCTGTCTCCGCCGTAGACGGCGTCAACGGTGTCATTGCCTGCGGGCGCATTCGTTGGGGAACAGGATCCTTGCGCAACGCCGAACACACTGGACGAGAAAGTTCCAAGCGTCACTGTGCAAAGGATCATCGATCCTACGCTCACGGTGACCGACCCAGACGGGTTGTCCGGTGGGCCTGTTGTGGTCCCGCTGTTAGTTGCAAGGTCGTCACCGTTGACGGTCACGTTGTAGGTGACAGAGGTGCCGGCTGTTGTAGTGGAACTCGAGAGTGAGAGCGTGGAGAAAGATGGGGCTCCGCTCGTAGGGGAACTCGGCGGCGTAAGGAAGGCTGAGCCGGAGGAGCCGCCATAAGTCGCGTCGCCGGAGTACACGGCGAAGACAGGGACGCCAGTCGGTGGGCAATTCGAGGTGCAGGTAGTCGGGACGCTCGGGGCGATCGGGACCTCGTTGGAGGAGCAGGATCCGCTCCCGGTGGAATTGAGAGTGATAGAACACAGCGGCACTTGGAGCCCGACGTAACCGCCGACGATCTGGACGGTCCCCGACGGACTGGTCGCTGTTGGCGTGCTCCCCGAAGCCGGAGCGACTGAAACGTTGTAGGTGATGTCCTGGCCTGCGGTCACCGGGGTGGTGCCAGCTGACGTCGTGACCGACGTGGCGCTCGGCGCTCCGGTGACGTCGAGGGCGGCTGTTGCCGAACCGTAATGGAAGTCCTGCTCTCCTGAGCCGTATAAGGCGGAAATAGTGCTGGGTCCGGTTGGCGCGCCGAAAGCGGTACACGACGCCACCGACTGGTTCGCTGTGGACGTCGGAAATAGCTCCGCAGCACAAAGCGGTTCCTGGTTGTCCGTGAAAGTGACCGGACCGGCTGGGAATGCGGTCGTCCCCGCGCTCGTATTGGCGACGGTAGCGCTGAAGGTGACCGGCTCACCGGCAGAGGCAGCGCCGCTGGGGGCACCGTTGACTGCAGCTGTCATCGACGTTGTGTAGACGACCTGCTCGAAGCTGGATCCGTTCGATCCGCCGAGGTTCGACCCAGTCGCCGGCGTGAATGTCGCGAGGATCTGGTCGTTGCCGGCTGGCGCAGTGCTTGCCGTACATGACCAAGAGCCGCCGGTTTGCGTTGTCGCGCTGCAAAGGGTTACCGGCGTTCCCGGCGTTCCGGTGGGGCCGATTGGCTCGGGGATCGCGCTGAATGCCACCGTATCCTTCGTCGAGGCGGAGCCGCCTGATGCGGTGACTGTTGCCGAGTAGGTTTGCGACGTTCCGTAGTCGACCGGTCCGCCCCCCTGGGAGGTGACCGTCGTGGACGTTGCGGCCACCGCAGTGGCTGTGACCGTTTCTGGTGTCGAAGTGGAGGAAGTGTTGTAGTCGATTTGCAGCGCTACGGTTGGCGGGTTTGCAGGAGTGCAGCCGAGGCCTCCGATCGATACCGTTCCCCCGCTGGGGATCGCTGCCCTACCGGTGCCGTTCGGGCCGGACGTGCTGAGCTCTCCGGTGATCGACTGCGCCGACACGAGGGTGTAGACGGTACCAATCGGCGGGACGAAGCAAGCGGAAGAAGTCGACGAGGTGGGGGCCGCTTCTACGTCGACCTGGGCGCTTCCAAGGGCTACCGTCCCCGTCGAGGAGAGCTCCGAGTTGTCCGTACCCGCCGTGGCCGACGTACCTGAGGTTGGTCCTGCGACTTCGAGACTGAGGCTGCTCCCCGAGTTGAAACTTGCAGAAGCAGTCGACAGGACGCCCGGCGCCGAACTGCCGGGCGCCGAGGGTGGGAACACCTCTATAGACGAGTCGGTAGCTGTCAGATTGCCTATTCCCGTGGCGTTGCTGCTCGTCCCGGATCCTTCCAGGCCTACATTGTTCAAGGTTACCGACCCGGACGTGTCTAGCTGGGTGCCGGGGGACAGCACGACCGACCCGTTATCGGAGGGGAACTGGCCCGGGCTGAGGTTTGGACCCGACGTAGTGAACGAGCTGGTCGCAACGGTTCCCGACAGGCCGAGGGTTGCAGGGGAGTGGCCGTTTGGCGTCAAGTCCGCGGTGAGGGTCGACGCGGATCCCGTGATCCCTCCCGTCGCGTCCAGACCCGCGCCTGTGACGGACCAGGTCTGGCTAGCGCCGAGAACGAGTGGCAGGCTGAGCGTGTCGAAGGTCGGAAACGTAGCCGACGAAGGTGAGGATTCGGTGAGGCCGGTTCCGCCGACAGTAAGGCTGTCGGTTCCCGAGATCGTGTAGTGGCCTCCGGTCAGATTCAGGCCGGTTGCACTTACGCCGGCGACGTCGTCGGTCGAGTTGTAGCAGGTCGGGGGCTGCGTCGAGGACGATGAGGATGGCGGTGCGTCGCATGTTCCGCTACCGTCCGTCGTCGAGGCTAAGTCCGGGAAAGTAAGAGTGCCGACGGTGCCGCTCGGGGAGGTAGAGCTAGTGCTAGTCCAGTTCGACGCGTCGCTCCAGTTTGCCGCGTCGCTCCCATTTGCCGAGGACGTCGATGCACCAGACCAAGTGTAACTGGTGGCGGTTGCAGCAGACGAGGGTGGCGCCGGCAGCGCCACAACCCCCACGGCGAAAGGCATGACCGCAGCCGCAAGCAAAACCGATAGGCGGCTTACGAATCGGGTGCGGGTCGAACAATGGGCGCTCAACACTGTGGGTCTCGTCATCTCATGACTCCCTCGCTGTAGAGGCCGGCTACGTCGGCCCCTTTGCCGGTACTGCTCAAAATGACCGTAACTGCCAGCCAGTCCGACTGCCATAAGCAGCTTGTATTAATTTGAGACTCATGGTCCGAGAAAGTTGCTGCGTTGAGACTTACGGTGCGAACCTGCGAGGCACACGTCCGACGCGGGCCGGACGGTTCTCTCTCGCAGCCGAAAGGGCCGTTATATGGTGTACTGCCCTGCCGTTTGTCATTGACGTGGACTCCAAGATCGGGGTCAGGACATGACGAAACGGGACCTCAACCGGCAGCACAAGATCGAGGAGATGGTTACCGCAGGCCTCGGGAAAATGACCGAAGCGCCGATAGAGATGCTGCGCTCTGCTCTCAACGCCTCCTCTCTCGGCTTGGCATCTGGCGTGCCGAAGGACACTGCATACCGGGTGTTCCGCTCGGCTGATCCCTCAAGCGCTGACCCTGTCCTCCGTGCCGTTTCGCGCGCTGCAGCCGACCCGACCTGGGCGGGATTCGACGAGTCGCTCACCGACATGGCGAGGGCCTTCGACGAGGTTCTGAGGGCGGAGATCGGCTTCGAAGAAGCAATAGTCGCTTCGATGGCAGCGAACGTCGAGGCGCAGTTCCAAGCGCCGGGCGGCCCGGTTGGTTGGCTGCTGCACGCGGCGGCGATCACCGCTAGTGAGCGATGGAAGGGCCCGGTTGCGCTAAACGACAGGGACGCTGCAGTGGCAAGGGAGCTGCTCGATGATCGGGCTGCGCTCTACTCTCAGGTAACTGATGACCTCGCGCCGATACTCGCAGCGACGTTGTCTCTTCTAGGGAGGCGACCGAAGGCCCCGCTCGACGTGAGAGGGCTCGTGTCGCTGATGCACGCACTAATCGACGGTGCGGTGCTTCGCTTGTATGTGGCACCGGACGCCTTCTCGGCTCGCCTCGTGGGCGAAGCGATCCTGGCTTTGGCGCTGGCGTTTAGCGAGGAAGGCTACGATAGCGACCCGAGATGTCCTGCCGACGAGGCGGGACGGGCGCTCTTTGATGAAGTCGTCAGCTTTGCGCACACATCGTGGCCGAGCGGCGCCTTCAGCGACGTGCGCCAACTAGCCAGGCAAGCAGGCGTGAACCCCGAGTCGGCCGCCAGGATTTTTCCGAGTCTCGCTGATGTCGCCGACAGCGTGATGTGGCGCGCGGTGCTAGCCGGCGGTTCGCTCGAGGCGGGCACCTCGGACGGCCATCTTCGAGGTTCGGAGGGTGAGCTGTCGATGCTGTTCGCGCTTCTTCGCAGGGTCCGTATTCTCGTCGACGAACTGCCGGGCGTAGGGGAGGTACTCTCGGTCGAGAGGCCAGCGCTCGGGCCAGGGGTGAGGGGGGAGTTCGAACGCCAAGGGAAGGGGGTGTTGGCTCTGCACTGCCCCGGCGTCGACCCGCAAGCGACCATCGACGAGTTGCTCCGCGCTGCTCTTGGCGGCAGCCACACCTGGCCGGCTGCCGAGGTGCTTATGAGGGTGCTGCTGCGCAGTTCGGGTAA
>JAKCEB010000158.1 GCA_021838305.1 Actinomycetes bacterium
GTCGAAACCTACACCGGACCTGCCGGATCGGAAAGCTGGACCAACGCTGTGACACAAGTCTCGCTTGGCGTCGACGCCGAAATGGTCCATTACAAGATCCAGGACGAGGCGGACTCAGCGTTCAACCTGGGCCTCCTCGACGTCACGGCGCATGAGGGCAGTCGCTTCTCGTCGCTGTCGGTTGCGCTCGGGTCAAGAGTCGCCCGAAACGAAGTGAGGGTTCGACTCGACGGGGAGCGGGCGCAAGTTTCGCTCAACGGTCTCTACCTGCCGGGCGGTGACCGCTTCCACGACAACCCTGTTCTCGTGGTTCACTCGGCTCGCAGCTGCACGAGCCGCCAGCTCTACAAAGGGATCGCGTCCGGGCAGGGACACGGGGTCTTCAACGGGCACCTCGTCGTCTTGCCAGGCGCCGACGGCGCGGACGCTGCCCAGACGAACAAAAACCTGCTTCTGTCGGACCATGCCGAGATCGACACCCGGCCGCGCCTTCAGATCCTCACCGACGACGTGAAGTGCAGTCATGGAGCGGCGGTCGGAGCGCTCGACCCTGACGCCATTTTCTACCTGCGCTCGCGTGGCGTTCCCTTGGAGCAGGCCAAATCCATTCTTACGGCCGGGTTCGCGGCGGAGATTCTCGAAACTGTCGGTGACGAGGATTTGCGCGCTCGGCTGGAGGCCCTGGTCGCGTCGAGGCTCAATGAAGGGCTCGCGCTGGTATGAGTACCGGAACGTTGGTTTTGCCGAGGGAATGTCTCGTGACCCTAATACCCGAAGGGCAGGCGACTGTCCTTCGGGCTGGGGAGACGATCAGCGTCACCCAGGCGCTCGGCGGAACGGTCACTGTCGTCACCGAGTCAGGGCGTCTTGCGCGAGTCTCCGTTCAGGACGCGGAGGAGCTTGGTCTGACGAGCTCGGCGGGCGCCGAGGAGCCGTCGGCTGGATCGGGCGCTCCCGGCGAGTCGGGGAACCCATCGGCTCACGCCCCATTCGACTATGACCAGGTCGTGGAAGCGATGAAGACGGTGTTCGACCCGGAGATCCCTGTCAACGTCGTCGATCTAGGGCTCGTTTACGGCTGCGAGGTGCTCGAAGCCGACAACGGCGGAAAGCGGCTTGAGATCAAGATGTCGATGACGGCTCCCGGCTGCGGTATGGGCGACGTCCTCGCGTACGACCTGCAATCACGGGTGCTCGCCGTGCCGGGCGTTTCGGAGGTCGACGTCGAGCTCGTCTGGGACCCGCCGTGGGACCCTAGCCGGCTGACCGACGCCGGGCGCCTCGAGCTCGGTTTCTATTAACTCAACCTTTGCCCACAGAGCGACCGATGCCCTCTACGTCTTCACGAAAGGAATGCAGCCAACAATGAAGGTCTGGATAGACCAGGATCTTTGTACCGGTGACGGACTTTGCGAGGAAATCGCTCCGGCGGTCTTCACCTTGCTCGACGACGGACTTGCGTATGTCAAGGAAGGCACTGACGTCAAGTCAGAACCGGGCGGGGCCGAAGGCCTCGCCGTGGTTCCGGCTGACCTGGAAAGCGCCGTGAAAGAGGCTTCCGAGGAGTGCCCAGGGGAGTGCATCTTCATAGAGGAGTAGGGGGCGTGGCGGATGCGCGATCCGCGATCCCCGACGGGGCCGCTATGTACGATGATCGCCGGCCGAAACCGTCAAATTTGGTCAGGATCTTCAACTTGAAAAACTTTTGTACCAAAAAGCGCGTTTCCTGAGCGAGGGCTGGTACAGGATTTTTGGGGAGCGAAGATCGTGTACCAAAAAGTGCGAAAAAACGCTTCAAATGGTCAGGCTGCGCGCCGACGCCAAAGATCCTGACCAATTCTGACGGATTTCGCTAGCCGGTCGGACGCTCCGGGCCGGCGGCCGCAGGCCGACCGGAATCGTGGATCGCAAGCGATTACTCGCCGCTCGCAGAAACCTCGTCGCCGACCGCGATAGAACCCCGGTCGAGGATGTCCGCTCGAAGGCCGCCTCGATGGACCAAAGGACGGATGATCGGCCTTCCGGCGTAGCCGGCAATAACCTTGCAGGGTTCGCAAAGTCGCATCCCTCGACAGCGCACGGCACCGATGCTGAACTCGCGACCGACGAGCGCGTTGAGGTCGATGCCGCGGGTGACAACGTTGCGCCGGTGGTCGTCTGCTGTCAGCGGCGGGTCGAACGACTCGCACACTTCGGCCTCGATCAACGTGAGGGCGCTTCCGGGTACCCCGGAGGGGAAGGTTCCGGTTCCGGCCACGTGCCGGTCGCCGTCGAGGCCCAAGCCGGGCAGCGCAAGGACATGTTCTAGCTGTCGGGCCGGCTCTCCGGCGGCCGGGGCTACCCAGATTTCCTCTACCGTGCCTGAAGCGGTGGACGGCGCCGGCTTCGGGGGGCGGGCAAGGGCGATGTCACCGGGGGAGATCACGTAGCCGTCGACGATCGTGAAGCCGTCCCGTCGAGTAACAGCAGCCGGGTCGTAGACGGCCCCGGACGGCACGCCGTACATCACGACGTATCGGATCTCGCCTCCGCCCGCTGGTCGGACCCGGGCTAGCCACGGGCCGGGCCAAGAGAACGTGGCTACATCCCCAACCGGCACCAAGCCGAGCCCCATACCTCCGAGCCAGCGCGGGACCTCCCAACCGGTTGCCGGGTTCGGACCCTCAGCCGGCTGGGGCACATCTTCGAGCGCAAGCTCGAGGATCGTCGCCACGCAGGCGGCGAACGTGGCGACCTCCGTCGACGCCATTGGATCGGCCAGGTCGACTTCCTTCATGTCAGGTTTCCTCGCTCCGTCACCATGATCAAGTTTCGCACAGCCATCTCTCGACGATCTCGGCGACTTCTCCGTCTCGCCGCTTCAAGGAATGATCTCCGCCGGCTATCCACGCGTGCGTGACCGGCCCCGGGATAGCGGTCGCCTCGGTTTCGAGTTCGCTCGGCGATCCGAAAGCGTCTCGGTCGCCGCTGACGAACAGGCATGGCACCCCGATCGTCGGGAAGTGTTCCGTCCTGAGACGGTCCGGTTTTCCCGGGGGATGCAGCGGGTAACTGATGACGACCAGCGACGCTGCCGGCATGCCGTCAGCGACCGCCATCGAACAGATCCGCCCGCCCATGGACCTGCCGCCAACAGCGAGGCGCTCGGGAACAACGCCGAGCTTGGCGGCGAATCCCCGCACCGCGTCGCGGACCGTGTCGAGCAGGACGGCTGGCCTGTCGGGTGCCCGGCGTCCGGCTAGGCGGTAGGGGAAGTCGACGCGAAGCGACGCAAGCCCGTGTTTTGCGAGCGCGGACTCTATTGCCAGGAGGTTCGGGTGGTCGCTTCCCGAACCTGCGCCCGGCGTGAGCACGATCCCCGCCGGCCGCTGCGCTCGTCCCGGCCACTCTGGGTGTCCGGGCGTCCCTTGCTCGAGAGCTCGCCCTTCGGTCATCCGTCCATGATGACCCATACGAGGGCGACCTAGTAGCTTGGCATGGTGCAGATGCCCCAGCCGCTTGCAGCGCTCACCCGAATCCGAATGCACAGCCCCGGTGCCTTCAGTGCAACGCGGGAGCGGTGGTGACCGTGGACCAGTCTGAATTCGACTCCGGTGACCCGCGAACTGGAGAGCTCCCGCAGTCTGGCGAGGACAGTTTGACTGAAAGCGAAGCCAAGGCGGCATTCGGTGGGATCGAACTTCGCCCCGAACTCCTTGCGGTCCTTTCGGAGCTCGGTTACGAGGAGCCTACGCCGATACAGCTTGCGGCAATCCCGGTGCTGCTCGAAGGCCGGGACCTGCTGGGGCAGGCCGCAACGGGTACGGGCAAAACTGCTGCGTTCGCCCTTCCGATACTGGAACGTTTCGCGACGCGCGCTCGTGGCCGCGATCCGATCGCTTTGATCCTCGTGCCGACCCGCGAGTTGGCGATACAGGTCTCCCAGGCTGTACATCGCTACGGCCGCAAGCTCGGGGTGAGGGTTCTGCCGATCTACGGGGGTCAGCCGATCGTCCGCCAGCTGAGAGACCTCAATTCCGGAGTCGACGTCGTCGTCGCGACCCCTGGTCGTGCCGTCGACCATTTGAGGAGATCCACCCTTCGTCTCGGCTCCGTCCAGGTGGTTGTGTTGGACGAAGCCGACGAGATGCTCGATATGGGGTTCGCCGAGGACCTGGAGGCGGTGTTTGGCGAAACTCCGAGCGAGGGGCGCCAGACGGTGCTCTTCTCCGCGACTCTCCCGAATCGCATCGACGCGATCGCCAGACGGCACCTGAACGATCCTGCGCGAATCCGCATTGCGGAGGAGATGTCCTCTGACACAGAAGCCGAACGTGTTCGACACAGCGCGTACGTGGTCCAACGAGCACACAAGCCCGCAGCGCTCGGGCGTATCCTCGATACCGAGTCGCCGACGGCAGCCCTCGTGTTCTGCCGCACACGGGAGATGGTCGACAGCCTCACCGAGACCCTCGCAGGCCGCGGGTATCGGGCTGAGGCGCTGCACGGCGGTATGAGCCAGGAGCAGCGCGACCGGGTCATGGGACGGATGAGATCCGCCGCTGCAGAACTGATCGTCGCGACTGACGTCGCAGCCCGCGGGCTCGACATAGAAGTCCTGTCGCACGTGATCAACTTTGACGTGCCCTCGTCGGTCGAGTCCTACGTGCACCGCATGGGCCGTGTCGGCAGGGCCGGGCGCGAAGGAGTCGCCATCACACTCGCCGAACCGCGTGAGCACCGGATGCTAAAGCTCATCGAGAAGGCGACCAGACGACGAATTTCTATAGAAAAAGTTCCCACTGTCGCCGACCTGCGCGAGCGGCGCCTGGAGCGCACGTTGGCTGCCGTGAGAGAGAACATCCAAGGCGACGACCTCGACCATTTTCGCGTCGTGGTCGAGTCGCTCTCAGACGAGTTCGACCTCATGGAGGTCGCCCTCGCAGCGGTGAAGCTCGCTCACACAGCGACTGAGGGTGACATCGACGAGGAGCACGAAATCCCGGACGTGCGTGTCCGGCCTGATTCACCGGCCGGCCGCAAGGAGTATTCCAAGGACCGCGGCGAGTATTCAAGGGACCGCACCTCGAACTACCAGGGGGCCGGGCGCGAGGGACAGCGCCAACCGTTCGACCGTGGAGGTTCTCGCCAAGAACAAAGCGGGGGAGGCCGTCGCCAAGGGGCCGGCCCGGAGATGGTCCGTCTCTACGTCGGCGTCGGCCGTGACGCCGGAATCCGCCCGCAGGACCTCGTCGGGGCGATAGCGGGCGAGACTAGCCTCAGCGGTCGAGATGTGGGCGCTATCGAGATAACGCAGCGCTTCTCGCTCGTAGAGGTTCCCGTTTCGGCCGCCGACGAGGTCATCGACGCTTTGAGGGGAACCAAGATCCGGGGTCAGCGAGCCAACGTCCGCCGGGAGCGTTTCTGAACGTCTGACGTCGATATCGCCAAGGAGAGCGCCTCACTTGCAAGTGCCTCGGTGCTCGAGACGAGGCGATTGAGACAGTCGTTTGACCGTGACGGGATTTCGCCACCCGCCTGGCGTTCGACCTCTCGGGCGCCGGCCTGTGACGAAAGTAAAACGCAATCGCCAGCGTCAGGTACAACACGTATACGCCGATCTGGAGGACCGTTGGCCGGTCGGCGTAACCGAAGAAGGTGTGGAATATGTCACCGAGGGTGCTTTTTTCCGCAAGTGCCCCCGAGGTGTTCCAAAGTTGGCTGGTGAGCACCGGTAGCCAACCGAGCTGCTGCAGGTTCTCGACTGCGTCAACGAGGATCCCGGCTGCGAAGACCATCAAAAGGGCGCCGATGCCCTTAAAGAAGAGTCCGAGGTTGAGTCGTTTCCCGAGGTGGAAGATGCTCCAGGAGATGACGAGCGAAACGATCAACCCGGCGACGCCCCCGGCGATCACGCCCCGCCCTGACGAGGCGAAGACGATGGCGAGCGTGAAGACCATCGTCTCGAGGCCCTCGCGGCCTACGGCCTGGAAGCTGAGCAGGCCGAGACCCCACCGGGCGCGGCCGTCGAGAGCTGCCTCGGTCTTTGCTCGCAGTTCCTTGGCGATGCTTCGAGAGTGGTTTCGCATCCAGAACGTCATGTACGTGAGCACACAAGCGGCGAGGAGGTAGGTGAGAGTCTCGAAGATCGTCTGCACCCGTGAACCGGCGTACGTCTTGAGCGTCACGTATGCGGCGACGCCTCCGACGAGGATCAGCACCATCGCCGCCGCAACCCCGGCGAACACGTCGCGGAAGTGTCGGCGCTGGCCGATCTGGGCAAGGTAGGACAGCAGGATCGCGACGATCATCCCGCCCTCGACGCCTTCTCGCAGGAAGATCACGAACGTCGCAACCACGACGTTAGGTTACCCTTATATCGGGGCATAGGTGAAGCTCAGATCGAGTTATAGCGAAAAGTCCAGCCTGCGGCTCTGCTCGAGTCGCTTCCGGGAGCGTCGGTCGGCGTTGTGGCTAGGCTTGCGTCGTAATAGACGGGGGACCCGGCACGGCCGACCGCGGTCAAGGAGGACAACATGAAGACGGCGGTAAGTGACATGCTCGGCGTGGAGTTCCCGATTCTTGCGTTC
>JAKCEB010000159.1 GCA_021838305.1 Actinomycetes bacterium
TGCAGTTTCCTGTGGCCGACTGGCCACCAAATAGGATCAGGCCGCCGTTTGCGGGGTCGTAGGCCATGGAAGCAAAGGCACGCACCGACGGGCTGCTCGCCGGTGTCTCGTGCGTCCACCCACTGCCGTTCCATACCCAGGTGTCATTGAGAAAGCCGGCTGCGTCGCAGCCGGGCTGGTTCTGCCCGCCGAAGAGGACCAGTTGCCGGCTGGTCGCGTCGTAGGCCATCATCGCGTATCCGCGGTTACCCGGCGTTTGATTGGTCGGAGTATTGACCTGGGTCCACGACGAGCCGTTCCATACCCAGGTGCTCTGCCCGTAGCCGTTGCCTGTGTAGCCACCAAACAGGACGACCTGATTGGTAGCAGGATCATAGGCCATCGCAGCGCCGTCACGCCCGGAAGGGGTGTTCGTGGCTGTCGGGTTGGGATTGAGGCTGGTCCACGTTGATGACGTAGCAGTCGTTTGCGCAGACGCCGCGGTGGGCGTCAATACGATTGACGCGCCGGCAATCGAAGCGAGGAGCGCTACGCGGCCGATGCGAGACCTCGCGTCAGCCTTCGAACGCGCGTCGCCACAGGCTTCTTTCCGCTTCGTCGACAAGAATCGCCGACAAAGCGCGTTTGATCCAATCATTTGCACTCTCCTACGGGCTCGCCGTGCCCATCTTTTCTTCCGCTTCCGTCACACTACAGCGTCGACGGACTAAACGCTAATCGTCAGCGTTGGGAGCCCAAGTGAGCCACAGTATGGTCGCATCATCGCGGAGGCGATGATCTTGGTAGTCGAGGACGGCTTTGATAGCCAAACGAAGTATTGCATCAGTCGGAATCGACGATGCTGCCGCATCTTCGATGATGCTGATGAGCCGGTCAGTCCCGAATGATTCACCGCCGGCTCGAAGGCGGCCTTCGACGACCCCGTCGCTGTAGAACACGACTGAATCTCCGGGTCGTAGGCCTACCGCCGCTTCTTGCGCTAGCGGGCTTCCCAATCCCCATGGAAGCGAAGGGCTGCAAGGCAGAGTCGAGACGACCTTCCCGTTGCGGACGTGCAGCGGTCGGGGATGACCGGCGTTGATCCAAGAAAGGTGACCTGATGCCAGGTCGAGTCTGGCGAGCTGGCCGGTCACGAAGTCCTCTCCGTGGAAGTTGTCGGCGATGACGCGGTCCAGTTGACGGTGAATAACGCTGAGAGGCTGTCCCTCGCGGCGGTCGTGTCGGTAACTGCCAGCAGCCAGCGAGGACACGATGCTCGAATGAAGCCCGTGACCCATCGCATCCATGATCGCGACGTCCAAGGTGGGGCCGTTGACCGCATGGTCGAAGAAGTCGCCGCCTACGTCGTATGCGGGTTCCAGTACGCCGCTCGACGTAGCGGTCGGTGTCTTCAGACGAAGTGGCGGCAGGAGATCCCACTGGATGCTCGCTTGGAGGCTCATTGCTTTGCGCCTTCGCACAAGATTGAACAAGTCTGTATATCGGGCCGCTACCGCAATCGCTGCTCCTGCCACCATCCCGAGATCTTCGCTGCGCTCATGAACCTCCGCGTCGAGGTCCCCTGCAACCCGGAACGCCAGGACGCCCGTGTAGTCCGATCCTTCGACGATGGGAACGCAAACGCGGGTTGCAGCACCGTGCGTCTCGCTGGCGAGGCGCCTTTCAACGAATGCCGTGCCTTCGAGTGTCCCCTGGGTGGACACGCCGATCGGGGAGTCGACATGCGCGGTTCGGTCTGGTATCGGAACTAATGTCGATTGCTCGAAATCTATCAGATAAAGCGTAATATCATAGGCGCCGACCCGTCTCACGAGCCGCACCAGGCTGTCGGTGATATCGGATGGCGCCAGGTCGCGAAGCGCCCGCAGGGTCGGACCTAGATCGGGGTTCTCCACACTCACCTCAGCTACCGCGACTTTACAGGGTCATGGCGGCAATCGGTTCTAAATATTGGGACGCGGCGAGCCGATCGAACGTGTTATGGCGGTTGCGCAACCAGACATGGCCGTCGGGGCGCGGGATGCGATGGCCGAAAGCCGGTCGACTACCAGGCAGGTGCTGCATGCTGTGGTCGACTCGCGCCGGGTGCGTTGCGCTTTCCAACCCCTCATCGACCTCGACAGCGGCGCCGTCGCAGGATACGAAGCGCTCGCGCGAGGGCCTCGTGGATCGGAACTCGAGTCACCGCTCGACTTGTTCGCCGCCGCCGAAGAGGTCGGGAGAATGCCCGAGTTGGATTGGATCTGCCGCGCGTCGGCGCTTGAGGCGGCGGCGGCCGCCGGACTCGACCGAGGGCTCAGCTGGTTCGTCAACGTCGAACCCGGTGCTCTTCGATACCCATGCCCCCCGGATCTCGCCGGCGTCATAGCCAAGGCCTGCGAAGGTCTGCGGGTGGTAGTGGAGTTTGCCGAGCGGCGGATCGGTGAAGACCCCGCCGGGTTGCTGGCTGCTGCCCAGCGGGTCCGCAAGGCCGGTTTCGGGGTGGCAGTCGACGACGTGGGGGCGGAGCCGGATTCCCTCGCCCTGCTTCCTTTTATCCAGCCGGACGTCGTCAAGTTGGATATGTCCCTACTTCACGGGCGTAGTCGGGCGCACGTCGCTGCCGTCGCGAACGGGGTAAGAGCATATGCAGAAGCGACTGGGGCGGTGATCCTTGCGGAGGGAATCGAGACTCCTACGCACGAGCGTGCCGCAAGGGTACTGGGCGCGACTTACGGTCAGGGATGGCTCTACGGGAGGCCGGGACCGCTGCCCGACCGGGCCCCCGCTGTAGCGACGCCCTTCCCGCTTCGCCAGGCACCAGCCGACGAGGAGGATGGCACCCCCTTTTTGCTCACCCGGGACCACTTCCACGTCACTCGGACGACCAAGGAGTTGCTCCTTCCCATGAGCAGGCACCTCGAAGATCAGGCGACGGTCGGCGGCCAGTCGGTGGCGCTCATCGGGTGCTTCCAAGAGGCGCGCTTCTACACGTCGAGGACCCGGAAGCGATACAGCGAGCTATGCGAGCGCAGCGTATTTACTGCAGCGCTGGCAGCCGGATTAGGCCACGACAGCTCGTCACGCGTCCTGTCGATCGACTTGGCGAGCGACGACCCCCTGGTGGAAGAGTGGAACGTGGTGGTAGTCGGGCCGCATTTCGCGGGAGCGCTCCTCGCCCGGGACACCGGTAACGCCGCGATGGACATGCAAAGAGAGTTCGACTATGTCATCACACATGATCGCGATGTCGTCCTACAGGCGGCACGCCGGCTTCTCAGATGGATGGTTCCCGAGCGCGGGGACGACTTGGGTTACCGGCTGATCGATCCGTGGCCTCTAGCGCAGGGCAGGCAGGATCTGGTCGTGGCGCAGAGCCATCGCGAACAGATCACCGCGCTCGGCCACTCTGGATACGATTGAACGCAGCGTGAAGCCGTCGGGTGACAGTCCGGGATCGTCGAGTTCGTCCCAGTCGATTGGCGTAGACACCGGGGCACCGGCACCAGCGCGGGGACTGTACGGTGCGACCAGCGTCTTGTTGATTGCGTTCTGCGTGTAGTCGAGGCGCGCCAAGCCTCCACGCTCGTGGACCGGCCATTTCCAGCTGACGAGATTCGGCACGACAGCCCCGACCGTCTTCGAAAGTTGCTCCACCCACGCCCGGGTCTCCTCAAACGACGGCCCTGATGCGATCGGTATCCAGATCTGGATACCCCGCCGGCCCGTAACCTTGGCGCACGCTCTGACCCCGAGGTGATCTAGTGCAGTCCGGTGCAGCCTAGCGAGCACCAGCAGGTCCTCCCAGCTCGTCTGGCGGCCGGGGTCGAGGTCGATCAGCGCAAAGGTCGGCCGGCGGGGCTCGTCTAATCGCGACGTCCACGCGTGCCATTCCAGGGCGCCGAAGTTTGCGGCCCAAATCAGGGCGGCAGGCTCGTCCACGACGAGATACGTGCGGGTATCTCCGGGCTTCGCTTCGTCGTTGTCCCAGCGGGGCAGCCAGTCGGGGGCGTGAGTCGGAAGCTCCTTTTGCCAGAAGCCGGATGTATCCGCCCCGCCCGGATAGCGGTGCATGTTCAAAGCGCGGCCACACAAGTGTGGCAGCACAATCGGCGCAATCTGGGCGGCGTAGCGAAGGAGTTCGCGTTTGGTGACGGGCAGCTCCCCCGGGCGGGGCGGGAACAATACCTTGTCCAGGTTGGTCACCCGCAATTCCCGACCGAACACCGCCCACGAGCCTGACGATCCGAGGGTGTCCAAAAGGGCGATCTCGTCGCTGGTCGGCGGCGACACCCTGCCCGGTCGTAGTAGCACTTCGGCGCGGTCCGGGGGAAGATCGGAGCGCCAGAGCCGATCGGGGTCGGACTTGACCTCGTCGTTGGTGCGACCGCTTAGGACCGACCTCGGGTGGTCAGAGGCCGACCAGTCCTGCGAGGCGAACTCGTCGTGTTTGTGTAGGAGCAGCCATTCCTCCTTGCCGGAGGAGTCCGTTCGTGTCCGCACCAACACGAACCGACCGCGTAGCTTCGCCCCGTCGAGATCCATGTGCAGCTCACCGTTGGACATCGCCGCCTTTGGGTCGACCGCCTTGTCGAGCTTCCACGTCCCGCTGTCCCACACGGTCACGTCGCCGGCGCCGTACTGGCCGGCCGGTATCACCCCTTCGAAGTCGAAGTACTCGAGGGGGTGGTCCTCGACGCGAAAGGCGGCTCGGCGGACCGACGGGTCGAGCGTCGGGCCTTTCGGCACGGCCCAACTCGCGAGGACACCGTCAACCTCGAGGCGGAAGTCGTAATGCAGTCGTCGAGCACGATGAAGTTGAACCACGAAGCGAAGCAAAGGAGATCCAACGTCGGGTCCGGGCGACCCTGGGCCCGGCTGCCCAACGCCCGAGGGACCCGAAGGCTCTGGAGTTCGCGCGAAGTCCCGTTTGGCGTGGTAAGCGCCGAGCGTGTCCCCGGGTTCTGTCATGACAGTCGTCGGGTCTTAGGCAGAGGCGCCCGAAGCGACATCGTCGCCACTGTCGGCTGCGCCCGAGCTACGACGATTCGCCCCGGTGGCTGACTCCACGGAGCGTTGGAGGGCTTCGAACAGGTCGATGACGTTCGTGGGCTGCATGGCCTCGTCGAGTTGTCTGAATTCGTTACCTTGTCGCTTCGCCTCGATCAGCTCGTTGACGCGGTCAATATAGGTATCGCGGTAGGCCTCCGGGTTCCACGGTTCGTCCATCGACTTGATGAGATAGTCCGCCATCGCAAGCTCCCCCTTGTTGAACTCGATTCTGTCGGGGAGATGGTCGAGCGACTTCGGGTCTTTTACTTCGTCTGCGAAGAACAGGGTCTCCAGGACGAGGACGTCACCCGAAGCGCGAATCGCAGCGAGGTGCTGCTTGCCGTGCATCACGAACGAAGCGATACCAGCCCTGTTGGCGTCCGACATTGCGTCGCGGAGGAGTGAGTAGGTCTTGCGGGCCTCCGCAGTCGCCGGCGCCAAGTAATACGTCTTGTCGAAGTAGACGGGGTCGATCTGATCCAGATCCGCGAAACTCGAGATCTCGAGCGCCCGCGAACGCCCGGGGGCAACCGCGGCTAACTCGTCGTCGGTCACCATGACGTAGCTCCCGCCGCCCAGGTCCACCCCTTTGGAGATTTCGGCGAGTTTAACCTCCTCGCCGGTCCTCTCGTTGACGCGCCGGTAGCGAATCCGGTCCGTGGTCCCCGCCGCGAACTGGTGGAAGGTCGGTTCGTGCTCTTTGGTCGCCGCGAACATGCCGACCGGGACGTTGACAAGCCCGAAACTGATGACCCCGGACCATACCGCCCGCTGCGCCATTAACCGCCCTCTCCTTCGTTGGGATCCCCCGAGATTATCCGAGCGTCTTCGAAGGTGACCTCGTCAGGGCGCTTGTCGGGTCGAAGCCCCCGCCACGAGGGATGGCGCAGACGGCGCTCAGGCGTCCACTCGTTAAACGAGACTTCGCCGGCAAGCTGTGGGAGCACCCATCGGGCGTCTCTCGCGTCGCGTGGCGGAACCGCCTGGAACGCGCTGACCGGAGTCGCCAGCCTCCCAAGATCGAGCGCCAAGTCGGCGAGCACTGCGTCGCTGAACCCGGTGCCGACCTTACCCACGTAGCGCAAGGCACCTTCGGCGGGAACGCCGAGTAGTAAAGCGCCGATATGCCCCGCTCGGCGGCCGTTGCCCGGCGTCCACCCTCCGACAACCACTTCCTGGGTGCGTACATTCTTGATTTTCACCCACGCCGGAGAGCGTCTGCCGGGTTGATACGTCGACGTCAGCTTCTTGGCTATCACTCCTTCGAGATGGTGTTCGACGCTGAACTTCACTGCGTCGACTCCACCGCCGGCGAACGAAGCGGGCGTTCTCCATGCTGCGCCGCCCAAGTCCAGGGCTTCGAGCATGCGGCGACGTTCCACATAGTGTTTCGAGAGCAGGGACTCGCCGTCAAGAAACAAGAGGTCGAACAGAACAAGTGTTGCCGCCCCCTCCTTTGCAAGTCTGCGCGCGAGTTCCGGTTCTGTGACATGAAGCCTTCTTTGAAGAAGGCCGAAGCTGGGCCGTCC
>JAKCEB010000160.1 GCA_021838305.1 Actinomycetes bacterium
TCGGCAGTCCACGCCCACTCGTCCCCGCCCGGTACCGCAACCCACATGTAGAAACCTCCCTGCGGCATCGAGGCCTGCAAACCGATTCCGCTCAGAATCTGGCGGACCCGCTCGAGGCGAGTTCGGTAGCGATCGCGCTGCGCGTCGACATGAGCCTGGTCGCCGAGTGCAACCGCGCCCGCCTTTTGAACTGGGCCCGGCACCATGAAACCGGCGTGCTTGCGAACCTCCCGGAGGTAACCGACGAGGTCTGGGTCTCCCGCGTACCACCCGAGACGAAGTCCCGCCATGTTCGAGCGCTTCGACAGCGAATGCACGGCAACGACCCCGTCAATGCCGTCCGGGCCGCCGCCCCGACCGACAATCGTCGCTGGCTTTCCTGACCAGGTGAACTCCGCGTAGCACTCGTCGCTGAAAACCGGCACCTCATGGGATCTACCCCATCTCGCCACCGTTTCGAGGTCGTCAATCCCTCCGGCAGGATTGCCGGGCGTGTTGACCCACAGCATCAAGGCGCGCCGAGCGTCGTCGGGGTCGATGCTCTCGACGTCGATCGACCAGCGTTCGTCGACGGCTACAGGCACCGGTCGAAGCCCCGCGAGACGTGCCCCCATCTCGTATGTCGGATAGGAAACCGCTGGGTAGAGAACCGTGTCCTTTTGAGGGTTGCGCAGCTTGAGCCACTGTGGCGTCGTGGCCACGAACTCTTTCGTCCCGACGCACACCGCTACATGATCGGCGCTGATCGAGAGGTCGAACCGTCGGGCGGTCCACTCTACGATCGCCCGGCGCAGCTCGGTGCCGCCTATCGACGCCGGGTATCCCCTCGCGCTTCCGTCCGTGTCGCCTGCGGTCCCTAGAGCGTCCATAACCGCTGGCGGCGGCGGATCACCCGGGGTCCCAATCGACAGATCGATCACAGCACCGAAGCGAGCGAGCGCTGCGGCCTTCGCATCGTCGAGCCTGTCATATGGATAGGCCGGCGGCTCAAACGCACTGGGCGCCTCCGCTGCTCTGATCGTCGTCACCGACTGAGAAGGACTCATGACGGGGTGTCCACCAGAAACTCACGGAAACGCGCTGCACCAGCCTGGTCCACCCGGACGCGTACCCTGACACTGTCGTCGTTGAAAACCTCGCTCAGCACCTCTCCCTCCCGATGGGCGGCCGCCAGCACGTCGCCGCGGCCGTAGGGAACCTCGATCTCCACGACGGCGGCAAGGGCACGGAGCCTGTCCCCGACGGCAACCAGCAGTTCGTCGATACCGACGCCGCTCGACGCTGAGATGGCGACTGATCCGGGATGGCGATCGACGAGGCGTGCCGCCTGCTCTGCGGCGATGTCGGCTTTGTTGAACGCCAGGAGCTCTGTCACTTCCGCTGCGCCTATCTCCGACAGTGCGAAGCGGACGGCGTCGATCTGCGATTCTGGGTCAGGGCTCGACGAGTCAACCACGTGGACCAGCAGGTCCGATTCACTCACAACCTCTAGTGTCGAGCGGAATGCCTCCACCAGCTGGTGGGGAAGTTTTCGAACGAATCCCACCGTGTCGGAGACGAGGACCGACTCCCCACCTGGCAGCCCGAGCCTGCGGGTACGAGGGTCGAGGGTCGCGAACAGCCGGTCCTCCACCAAGACCCCGGCGTCTGTCAGATAGTTGAGCAATGTGGATTTCCCGGCATTTGTATAGCCGACGAGCGATACCGTAGCGAGCCGGCTCCGTCGTCTCGACTTTCTTTGCAGGCGGCGCTGCTCGGTTAGACGGGCCAGGTCGGTCTCGAGGCGGTTCATGCGACGGACAAGTCGCCGGCGGTCGACTTCGAGCTGGGTCTCGCCGGGGCCTCGGGTTCCGATGCCGCCCGCCTGCTGCGACATTTGCAGCCCGCGACCACGAAGTCGCGGCAGTCGATATCGAAGCTGCGCAAGCTCGACTTGTGCTTTGCCTTCCTGGGTCCGGGCGTTCTGGGCGAAAATGTCGAGTATGACGGCCGTGCGATCTATGGCTGTGCGCCCGAGGATCTTCTCCAGGTTGCGGGACTGCGCGGGTGAAAGCTCGTCGTCGAATACAACCGTATCGGCGTCCAGCGCGTGCGAAACCTCCCGAAGCTCCTCAGCTTTACCCCTGCCGATGAACGTGGCGGGATCGGGATGATCTCTACGTTGAAGGACCCGGCCGGCCTCGTCGGCTCCGGCGGTGTCCACGAGCAGGGCGAGCTCGTCGAGGTGCATCTCGGTGTCCTGGTCGTTTCCGGGGGGAACTGTCACGCCGACAAGGATGATCTTCTCCCTGAAGCTCCGTTCGATCAGGCTCAAACGAGTACTCCTACCATAGGTCCACCTGACATGTGGCAATCCGTTCGGCTGGCCCTGCGAGCGTCGCAGTCCCGTCCGGGTGAAGCTCGACGCTTACCGAACCACCGGGCTGGCGGACGGTCACGGCAGTGCCGACCCGGCCCCAGTGGCGTACAGCTGCGGCTACCGCTACCGAACCCGTGCCGCAAGCCTGAGTCTCCCCGACTCCACGCTCCCACACCCTCATCGTCACTGTGTCGGTCCCAGGACCGAGCGCCACGAACTCGACGTTGACTCCCCCCTCGATTGAGCGCTCCAGCGCCGGTCCGAGCGTGCCGACGTCGATCTGCGATGGGTCGGATCCGAGTATCACGAGGTGGGGGTTTCCGACGTCGACGAGCATCTCGCCTCGACCGATGTTGCAAATTTTTCCGTCTGCGCCCAGCCCGACTCTTCCCATGTCGACACTCCCCCAGGTGGTCTCCGCCCCCCGTCGCTGCACCGTGACCTGGCGGACACCCGCCGGGGTGTCCACCTCGAAAACCTCGTCCTCGCCAACCCAACCAGCGTCGAGCGCTGCATGCGCGACACAGCGCATCCCGTTACCGCTCATCGGAGCTTCGGAGCCGTCAGCGTTCCACAGCCGGAAATCGAGTCGAGGACCGCCCCGACCAAGGAGCCGGGACGTTATGAGACCGTCGGCGCCGATCCCGGTGTGACGCTCGCAGAGGCGACGTGCAATGTCGGGGTCGCCATCTGACTCTAGAGCCACGAGGAAGTCGTTGCCGAGCCCGTGAAGCTTGGTGAGGGTTACGGGGGTCACGGCCATGTCTGGCTCCAGTCTCTCAGGATCTCGCCGGCTAGCGCCAGGGTATTTCCGGAAGTCTCGGACCATTTGATACGGGGGTCTTGGCGCCACCAGGAGCGCTGGCGGACGGAAAAACGCTTGGTGTGCCTGTCGGCTGCCTCCGAGGCGTCGGCGAGGGGTACCCCGTCTTCGATATGGGCGGCGATCTCGCGGTAGCCGAGCGCTTGTCGCGCAGTGCGTGACCAGCCTCCCTCGCGAGAGCTCAAGCAGCGAACTTCGTCCACCAGGCCAGCGTCGAGCATCCCCTGCAAGCGGTTCGTTATGCGCTTGGCCAGCGCCTGTCGAGGGACGTCGATCCCGGCCAGGTACCACTTGCTCGGCTGATAGCTGCGCAGGCCGGGACCGAACGAAGAGAAGGGTCTTCCGCTTCCGAGCGTGACCTCGAGCGCCCTGATCACCCGCCGGCGGTTCGTGGGCTCCATCCGGGAGGCGCCGAGGGCGTCCAGCGCCACTAGACGGCGGTGCAGGCTAAGGGTGTCGACTTCGGCATCCAGTTCGGCCGCTATATCCGGCCAGCGCCCCGGCGGCTCGAACCCGTCGACGAGGGCCTGCACGTAGAGTCCGCTGCCGCCTACCAGTATCGCTGTCGACCCTCTCGCCTCGATGCCTGCTAGCACGTCACGCGCGGCGCCGACCCACTGGGTGACGCTGAAGTCTTCGCCGGGGTCGGCAAGGTCGATCAGATGGTGAGGAACGCCCGCTCGCTGCGCTGGCGTCGCTTTGGCCGTGCCTATATCCATCCCCCGGTAAACCTGCATGGAGTCGGCGCTTAGGATCTCGACTCTCCCGACGCGTCTGGCTATCTCGACCGCAAGAGCAGACTTGCCCGAGGCGGTGCATCCGACCAGCGCAAGGTGTCTCAGGCGGCCACCACAGGTATCAGTTGACGTTTGCGCGGAGTACCGGTCACTGCTACAAGTTCGCCCTCGAGGTGGTGCGGAGCCCCCCTGGTCACCAGAACGTCGACCCACGATCCCGCCGGAAGCGCGGTGGGATCAGCCGCGAAGTGGATGAGCTTGCCCTGCGAGCTACGCCCACTAACCATATCGGAGCGTCGCTTGGACACTCCTTCGACCAGAACCTCTTCGGTCAATCCCACCCTGGCTTGATGGCGTGCGAGAGCGGAGCGCTCCACGACGGCTCGGAGACGCTCGAAGCGCTCCGCTATCACGTCGGGGGCTACGAAGCGGTCGACCCACGCCGCCGACTCTGTCCCTGGTCGAGGCGAGTAGATGAAGGTGTAGGCGCTGTCAAAAGCGGCCTCGGCCACGACCTCGAGCGTAGCCTCGAAGTCCCGATCCGTCTCACCGGGGAATCCGACGATAATGTCGGTCGTAACCGCCAGGTCGTCCACGGTGGACCTCGCCGAGGCCAGTTTCGCGAGGTATCGCTCGGAGGTGTAGCCGCGGTGCATCGCGGCTAGCACTCTGTCGCTTCCCGACTGCAGTGGAAGGTGCAGATGCGAACACACCGCCTTCTCGGTCGCCATGACCTCGATCGTGTCGGCGCGTAGGTCCTTCGGATGCGGGCTCGTGTAGCGAACCCGTCTGATCCCATCCACGGATGCGACGGCCCGCAACAGGTCAGCGAACAACGGCCTCGCACGTGGGCGCTCATCGCGGACCCACGCCGAACCGGCAGCTGCGGCCTTGTCCCGCCAGGCGTCGTCGGCCCGCAGCGATGTGGTGATGTCCCTGCCGTATGAGTTGACATTTTGTCCGAGGAGAGTCACCTCGACCGTTCCGTTCGCAGCCATTGCGGCAACTTCGCCGACGATCGCCGCGAACGGTTTGCTCGCCTCGCGGCCTCGAACGGAGGGCACGATGCAGAAAGCGCAGTTGTTGTCGCAACCTACCTGTATGGTGACCCACGCCGAGTGCTGCGAGTCCCGCCTGACTGGAAGCGCCGGCGGCGGCTCCGACCCGGCGTCGGGAGTCTCGATGATCTCGCAGACAGGGCGTCCTGACGCTCGGGCTTGGCCGAGAAGGTCCAAGGCCCGCTCCGCGTTGTGGGTCCCCCACACCGCATCGACCCAGGGCGCACGTCCGATGATCATGTCCCTATCCTTCTGGGCGAGACATCCAGCGACGGCTATCTGCATGTCAGGCCGCTCGTCCTTGAGCGCCTTTAGCATCCCTAGGTGACCGTAGAACTTGTTGTCGGCGTTCTCCCTTATGCAGCAGGTGTTGAGCACGATGACATCGGCGTCCTCCGCGGCATCGCACGCCACCATGCCGTCGGCCTCGAACATCGACGCGATGCGCGCAGAGTCGTGCTCATTCATCTGGCAGCCGAAGGTTCGGACGTGAAAGCTGCGGGTCACGTCCGGTAAGTCTAAGGCGTCAGCCGTCACCTGTATGGCGGCGATGCTGGATTAGGGCCGTCCGGGAGTCCCGGCCTATACAGCGATGGCCTCGCTCTCGACGCTTGCAGGGTCAGGGACGATGCCCTCCTCGGCCAGTCCTTCCAGATGGAAGGGAATGCCCTCCCTGATGAGTCGCGCAACCTCAGCACGTGTCCCGCCGGTGACTATCAGGCCCGGCAACGCTGGAACGTACCCACTCCACCCTGTCGAGGTCCGTTCATACACCGCAGTCCAAGTGTTCATCGGTCACGACCCTTCCGGCGGATACCGGCTTGACGGTAGGCGCTTGCCAGCGTACCAGGTGCAATCTCGTCGCCGAGCTTGCCGGCAACCGTAACTTTGCCCGGCTTTGTCAGTCGTCGAGGCTGATCGGTTCCTCGTCGCGCACCTTGCTGGCACGTGACGGTTCGTCGCCCGCATCTGACGGACCGCCGGCGCCAAGACCGACCTTCTGGCGAACCTTCTCGGAGATCTCGATCATCACTTCCAGATTTGCCGCTAGGAACGCCTTTGCGTTCTCCCGGCCTTGGCCCAGCTGCTCGCCCTCGTAGGTGTACCAGGCGCCTGACTTCTTGACGATGTTGAGCTCGACGCCTACGTCGAGGAGAGAACCCTCGCGACTGATCCCCTTGCCGTACATGATGTCGAACTCGGCCTGCTTGAACGGGGGGCTCACCTTGTTCTTGACGACCTTCACCCTCGTTCGGTTCCCCACTACCTCAGCGCCGTCTTTGATCGACTCGATCCGGCGTATGTCGAGGCGTACCGACGAGTAGAACTTGAGGGCGCGCCCCCCGGGCGTCGTTTCCGGCGAACCAAACATCACTCCGATCTTCTCGCGAAGCTGGTTGATGAAGATCGCAATCGTGTTGGAGCGGTTCAGGGTGGCGGTCAGCTTGCGCAACGCCTGGGACATGAGGCGGGCTTGCAATCCGACGTG
>JAKCEB010000161.1:0-3507 GCA_021838305.1 Actinomycetes bacterium
GGGGCGACGTGGGGATACAGGACGGGAAAGCCCCGGTCGCGGAACGTCCCGAGAAGTCCGGCGATGTGGCCGACGGCGGCCCACCCAGTTTCACCGCAGCTGGTCGGGTATTCCTGGACGGCCTCGAAGAACGGCTTCGGAGAGGTGCCGACCGTACGGTACTGGACGTCGATGATGAGAAGGGCAGGACTGCGTCCCACGCCGATCGTCTTGCCGAATCCTGCGGCCGCGTAGCGCTCCTCGTCGTCGGGAGTGATCACGTCGCCCCAGATTTGCGAGTTGGTCAACTTGTCGCCCCGGCCAGCTCGGCTGCGAGCGCCGCCCTCCCGCTCGTCCGGCGTGGCAGGTAACGGCCGCCGGTTTCTGCGACGACCTCGCCGTCCGAGAAAGCCAAGCGTCCCCGCAGGAACGTCTTCTCGACAGCCACGTCGAGCGTCCAGCCCTCGTACGGGGTGTAAGCGGCGCCGGAATGCATGTCGGCACCCCTCAGCTCGGTACGCCCTCCTAGGTCGATTACTACCATGTCCGCGTCGGAGCCCACCTGGATAGCCCCCTTCCTCGGGTACAGGCCGAACAGTCGAGCCGGCGTCGTCGAAACCAGGTCCACGATACGAGCGAGAGGGATGCCCCGCTTGACGTGCCCTTCGGAGATGAGCAGGGTGAGCAGGGACTCTATTCCCGGAAAACCGGCGGACGCACTCCAGATGTCCTTCTCCTTCGCCGACTTGTGGCGCGGCACGTGATCCGAACCGACCACGTCGATCACTCCCGCGGCAAGGGCCGCCCACAGAGCCTCCCTATCCTCGGGGGTCCGAAGCGGCGGGTTGACCTTCCCGTATGTCCCGATGCCCGAAGTCTGGTCAAGCAACAGGTAGTGCGGGCAGGTTTCTATGAAGATCCCGTCGTGGTTGTCCCGATGGGCGACGAGCGCGTCGAGGGCGAGCTTGGAGCTGATATGCACGGCGTAGATAGATGCGTCGAGGTTCTCGGCGAACATAGCGACCCGTGCCGCCGCCTCCGCCTCGACGATGGGCGGCCGGGCGGCGTTCCACGCTACGAGATCCGGCCCTCCGAGCGCTTTCGCCTGGTCGCGAAGCCGCCACACGAGCTCGATGTTCTCTGTGTGGGGGTTGACCATCGCGCCGAGTTCCGCTGAGCGTCGCAGGAGCTCCCACAAGAACCCGTCATCGTTGCTCGGCAAGTTGAGGTACTCCCCTTCCCCGCCTTTGAAGTTCATGAAGAACTTGAACGAAGGGACGCCTAGCTCGTCGATGTACTGCGGCAGTTGCTCGAGTTGGTGTGGCGTTCCGATACAGAAATGCAGCCCGAAGTCACACGCCGACCATTCCTCCATCACCTTCACCACGCCGGGGAAGAGGTCTTCGTAGGGTTCGGCCGACATAAGATATGCGAGGACCGTCGTGACACCGCCCGCGACCGCTGACGCCGTCTCTCCCGCCACTTCTTCGCGTGACCGAGCGACGGTGATGTCGGCGCCCAGGTGGATGTGGGCGTCGATAGCACCCGGCAGGACGCAGCGCCCTGCGACGTCTACGCGCTCCGCCGCATCGACAGGCGTCCCCGCTTCGACGACAGCGGCGAAGCGTCCGTCGCGAACCCACAGGTCGGCACGGGTCAAAGCCCCCGAGGGAAGCATTACCTGCCCTCCGAGTACTGCAAGGTCAATCGAGGACATTTCCGTTCCTTTCAATTGCGAGGTACCTGGCTTCGAGGTCTTCGAACTCCTGCTTTCGCACGAGACTCTGACGATCGTGCCACGTGATCAGGCGGTCCGCGACCATCTCCGTGCTCCCTGCGACACGAAGGTGCCCGAGAACCTCGCGCACCGCATGGACCGACGCCCTCATAGCGGAGTTGGCGTAAAGGACGAGGGTAAAACCCATCGCGGCCAAATCCGATTGGGCGACAATCGGCGTCTTGCCTCCCTCCACCATGTTGGCTACGTGCAAGCCGGGGACAGCAAGAGGGATCGCAGCCAGATCGTGGTGTGACGTCGGCGCCTCCACGAACAGCACGTCGGCACCGGCTTCGAGGTACTGCATAGCCCGGTCCAGGGCCTCGCCCATTCCAAGCACCGCCGCCGCGTCGGTTCGTGCGATGATCATCGTGTCCTGGCGGCGCGCGTCGACCGCAGCCCTAATCTTTTGCACCATCTCTTCGGCCGGTACGACCTCCTTGCCCTCGAAATGTCCACAGCGTTTAGGCGCCATCTGATCTTCGATTTGTATGCCGGCGGCGCCGGCCCGCTCGAGAAGTCGCACCGTTCGCTGCACGTTGACGGGATTGCCAAAACCGGTGTCAGCATCCACGATCAGCGGCAGGCTCACCCCTTCAGCCATCGCAGCTACCTGGTCGACCATCTCGGTCATCGTTATGAGTCCGACGTCTGGGTAGCCGAAGCGGGAGTTGGACAGCCCAGCACCGGTTACATAGATCGCCTCGAAGCCCAGTTCCTCGATAACGCGCGCAGTGATCGTATCGGTCGCGCCTGGAACGATCACCGCACGACGCTCGGCGTGGGCGCCAGCTACGACATCCCGAAGTCTGCTCATCGCGACATCGCTGTCAGGCACCCGGCCGGCTCTGCAGACCCACCGAACACCTCGACGAGAGCGTCACCAGTAGTTTCAGTCACGCTCTGACCTTAAGTTAAATTCGTCTAGATGTCAACAGTTGGCTGCCAGCACTTGGAGTACCTAACTGGACTCGTCGTCGTGCATTCCGCACTCGAGGAGCTTGAGAGCGTTGTCCAAAGAAGACTGAAGGTGTTTGGTCAAGACCTTTTGTGCGCTGGCGATGCGGCCGGCAACCAGATGCTGGAGAATCTGCTCGTGGTCTTCAAGTGCCCGACGGGCGCGAGCGGGATCGTGACCAGAACGTGAGCGGGCCAAGTCGATCTTGCGGTGGACTTCGATGACGGCTTCGACGAGGATCGGGCTGCCCGACATGTCCACCAAAGTCTTGTGGAAATCGAGTTGGCGCGGGTACGTGGGGTCGAAATCGAGTGCGTGTTCGGTAGCGTCGAGCAACTTGTGGAGCCGCTCGACGCCTTCGGCGTCGTTGGAGGCTGCGAGGCGAACGGCGTGTGTCTCCAAGGCGATGCGAACTTCGTAGAGTCCCCGAAGCTCCTCGACGCTGAACGTCCGGATGAAGGCTCCCCGGTTCGCCACCATACTGACGAGGCCCTCACTGCTGAGCCGGTGAATTGCCTCACGCAGCGGCCCTCGACTGATCCCGAGCGCTGCAGCCAACTCCACTTCGTTCAGACGTTCGCCCGGTAGGAGCTTGCCCGCGACCACCATTTCGCGCAGGACCTCGACCGCCTGACCGCTAAACGTCTGGGAGGGTCGCTCGATCCGGCGGCTGAGGCTCTTGGGATACATGTTTTAGCTCTCCCCTTCAGGTCTAACTAATTCCCCACGCGGTCCCACGCTAGAGACGTTACCTCATTGCGTGCGCCTTTATCACGATCATGTTAACAGTCGA
>JAKCEB010000161.1:3607-6453 GCA_021838305.1 Actinomycetes bacterium
GGGTCTTGGGTTACGAGCAATTCGTCGAGGCTCGGCAGCGCTTGCGGGGGAGCCGCCGAGACGCTCGTAGCGTCGAGCGGGTGGAAGCAGGCGACCCGCCGGTGCTCGACCGGGTCTGCCAGCTTGGGGGCGGACTTACACTGGTCGCTCGAGCGCAAGCAACGTTGAAGGTACGGACATGCACCAGGAACAAGATCGCCCACGAGCACAGGTTGCTGCCGTGGGCGTGGCGCTACCCGGGGATCGGGGTCGAGGCACGCCTCGCTCAGTGTCTGGGTGTAGGGATGCAGCGGCTCTGTGAGAACCTTCCAGGCCGGCCCCGACTCGACGATGCTGCCCTTGTACATGACGACGATGCGATCGGCTATCTGCTGGGCCGTGGCCAAGTCGTGCGATATGAAGAGGTAGCTCATTCCGAGCTCCTCTTGGAGCTTTTGGAGTTGGTCGACGATTGCGGCCCGTACTGTCAAGTCGAGTGACGACGTCGGCTCGTCGAGCACGACGAAGCTCGGTCTAGTGACGACGGCCCTGGCGATCCCGACCCGCTGCTGTTCTCCGCCCGAGAGCTGATGGGGATAGCGGGTACCTTTGTCAGGGTTGAGACCTGCCATTACAAACGCATCCCTGACCCGATCGTCGATGTCGGTCTTCGACAGTTTGGGCCGCAGATTGCCAAGCGGCTCGGAGACGGCATTTCTCGCCTTCAACTGCGGGTTGAGCGACTGGTAGGGCTCCTGGAAGACGATCTGCATCTTAGGGCGCAAACCGCGAAGGTTGCGCGAGGACAGGTTTTGGATGTCACGGCCCTCCAATGCCACCCGGCCGGCATCTGGCCGCTCGAGCATCGTCGCAATGCGGCCCAGCGTCGACTTGCCCGAACCACTCTCGCCGACGAGCGCCACCGTCTCTCCGCGCCCGATCGACAGGGAGACATCACAGACCGCGGCGACCGACGTGCCGGCACGCCGGAACGTCTTGTCGACGTGCTCGATCACCATCACCGGGGTCGTCGAACTCGCCGGCGCGTCCGAGGCGAGAATTCTCTCCCGGCGGAAGCGAACCGAGCGGGCGGCTACTCCCCCGCCTTGGTCTGCTCCGGCCTCGAGCACAGGTGCGGCACCAGGTACTGACGAAAGGAGCTTTTTGGTGTACGGATGCTGAGGTTCGGTAAAGACCGAAGCGACCGGCCCGCGCTCTACAACCTGACCGAGCTGCAGCACGATTACCTCGTCGCAGTACTGCGCAACTACCGACAGGTCGTGGGTGACCAGAAGCAGTGCCTGTTCGGAGACCTTTCGAGGCTGCGCTATCAAGTCGAGAACCTGGCGCTGCACCGTGACGTCGAGCGCAGTCGTCGGTTCGTCGGCAATCAGAAGCGAAGGAGACAGTAGCGACGCCAAGGCGATCGCCACCCGCTGCGCCATCCCTCCCGACAACTCTCCTGCGTGGGCGCCGAGCACCCGGGTCGGGTCGCCGATGCCGAGATTGCTCAGTAGCGTCCCTACCTCCGAGAGACTGTTCCGTCCTTTCCAGCTTCCGTGATCGCTGAGAAAGCCTTCGAATTGGCGTGCGACGCTCACGACCGGATGCAATGCTCCGAAGGGGTTCTGCCCTATGTATCCGATGTCGCGAGCCCTCACGGCCCGCATCTGGGCGGGGGTCATCGTCGCGAGGTCGCCGACGCCGTCGAGATATATTCGCTTCGCGTTGACGGTGTGGGGCGGGCGTATCAGTCCCAGGATCGACTTGATGATGCTGGATTTGCCCGAGCCGCTTTCGCCTACAAGGCCCAATCGCACACGTCGGTCGAGGCAGAGATTGAAGTCCTCGACAGCGGGAGCTCCCACTTGACCGGAGTATCCCACCGAGAGATTCGCCACTTCAAGCAGGTGTTCGGTCATTCCGGCTCCAGTGCTCGTGAGCGGGCCAGCCGGGCCCGAAGACCGTCGGCGACCAGGTTGAAACTGAAGATGCAGAGGAATAGGGCGATCCCAGGAAAAGCTGCGTCCCACCACTGGCCGGTGACAAGCTGCTCGGAGCCGTCCTTGATCATCGAGCCCCAGCTGGCCGTCGGGGGCACTGTCCCCACCCCGAGGAAGCTTAGAGCAGCGACAACGAGAAGAGCGACTGCGGCCGTATTGGCCGTCTGGGTAAAGATCAGTGCACGGAGATTAGGAATCATATGACGAATCATCAGCCTGAACGAGCCGGTCCCTGCGGCCCTCGAAGCCTCGACGAACCTGCTTTCGCGCAAAGCCAACGCCTGGCTGCGAACGAGGCGGATGTAGAACGGCCCTGACACGAGACTGATCGCAATTGCAACCATCGTGAGGCTGTTGTTGGATATCACGACCAATGCGATGGTCACGATCAGAAGCGGTAGAGCCTGGAAGGCGTCAAGGCCTCGCATGACCCATTCACTCGCCCGGCTTCTGGTGCTGACGGCCAGCCCGCCGACGACGCCGACTATGGTCGCAAGGGCCGTTCCCTCCAGCGCCAGGGGAAGGTCGGTACTCGCAGCGCGGATCGTGCGGGCGAACACGTCCTGGCCGACCTGGTTGGTCCCGAACCAGTGCTGGGCGCTCGGCCCCTGTAAGACTTTGCCTGTCCCCAACGCGTTCGGGCCGTAGCGCAGGGGGAGGAACCAGCCCATCAAGAGGAGGCCACCGAGGACGACCAGACCGGCGATCAGGCCGACCGACTTCGTCCATTCTCGTGTGCCGGTCGTCTGGGCGCCGACAGGTCGGATAATCGTGGGTTCAGCTGCTATGGCCAAGGCGGATCCTCGGATCTAGAGTTACAGCAGCAACGTCGAGTGCGATGTAGACGCATAAGGTGACGATCCC
>JAKCEB010000162.1 GCA_021838305.1 Actinomycetes bacterium
CTTCGTCTGTGGTGCGCAGGTCCGGCTGTTTGGCCAGCAGGGTGACCATCTCCGAACGCTGCGGGTCGAGTCCTTCCCGCCGTCGCCAGCGGATGGACACACCGATGCCGTGCGCGGTCCTTACGGAGTCAAGCCTGTGGTTCATGCGGCCGACCAGATCCCCGGCGGCATGAAGCTTGTCGGCGACTTCGCGCGCGACGAGCCCCTGCAGAAGGTTGCGCAACGCGCCATCCTGCTCAGCGGAGAGAAGAGCGGACAGCTCCGACAGCCGGGCCTGCACGACAGCGGCAGCGTCGGCCAAGGGTAGACGGCCCTCGGGTCCGTTGATCTCGACGGTCATCGGGAGGGACTCGTCGGGTTGGCGGTCCTCGGCGTCCCAGCCTGCGCCGAGCGAATCGCGCCGCTGGCGCAGGGACTGGCGCACCCCGTCGGCCGCCACGTCGCGACGTTCACCTGAAGCTTTGGCTCGAACCCTCGCCGCCAACTCCTGTAACCCGGCGACAGACTCCTCGACCGGGGCGGCAGCCCAAGAAGCATCGGCGGCGACTGACGCCGCTAGGCCGGGCACCGCCAAGGTCCGCCGTAGCTGAGGGAGCGCACCGAGCGCCCTTCGCTCGTCGTCGGCGGCTATACCGGACCGCACATCGAGGTCGCTGGCTGCCCGGACTTTGAACTCGGTACGGCCGAGGTGGGCATCCCTCGCCGCCCCCAGCTCCTTCCCGGTAGCTTCGAGTTGACTTTCCCGTGAGTGGACTTGGCCTCGTATCTCCTCGAATGCCGCGCCGAACTGTTCCTCCAAGGTGGCCAGGCGGGTTCCGAGCCGCTCAAGCTCGGCCCTAGCGGCGGCGAGTTCCTGCTCGCCGGACGAGGCGGCAGCGAAACTCTCGGTCCAGCGGTCCGCAGCCCGGCCCCAGTCCGCGAGGGATCGCAGGAGCACACGGGCAGCGTTGCCTGTCCGATCCGCCACCGCGATCGCTGCTCCAATCGAGACCTCGATCCGCCGAAGGGTATCCTCGTCGGCGACGAGGCCGAGATTGGCAGCCACCCGCCGGCTTTTGTCAACTGCATCGGCGTGGGTGTCGTCGGCGAGTCGCCGGGCGGCAGCCGCGTCACCGGTAACCGCCTCGGCTGCCTGCACAGCTTCTAGCCCCAGCCGCGAAGCGAGCACAGCGGCGTCGACTGCTTCGCCAGCGGGGAACGCGACGCGATGCGCCGCTGCGACATCACGATGGGAGGACGCTACGGCGAGCTCGTGCTGCAGCGCCGCGAGGGCCTCCTTCTCGGTTTCCAGGCGCAGCCGTGCCTCTGTCCTAAGACGTTCGAGGCGATCCCTCCTCGCGGACAGACCGATGTGCTCCGCCTGATTCTTGCGGTTGCGTCCGGTGAGGGCGCCGGTCCGGAACCGCCCGTCCAAGGTGACGACCGTGACCCCGCCGCGCTCGAGGTCGGACGGGTCGGTCGATACCGATTCCAACACCCGGCGTACCACGGGATCGGCGCCTTCGACCGCTTCGAGGTACCGACCGAGCGGCTCCGCGGCGATAGCCATTGGAGAAGCCAGGAGGGTGCCCTCGTCGAGGACGAGTGCCCCGTCTGGGCGGACCTCGGCCGTGAGAAGGCCGCCAGCCTCCATGGCTGCCTCGATCGCGGCCCGGGTCGCCTCGTCGACGCCCTCGACGAAATCGACCAGCTCGGCCAGGACGGCACTCCGGTCGGATCGTTGCCAGGGCTGAGCAGGCGGCTCGGGAAGCGACATCGCTTCGAGCCCGGCGAGCTGCGCCGTCGCGTCGTCGAGCGCCGACCGCTGCTGGCCGGCTGCAGCCTCGGCGGCGGCGACCACACGTTCGCGGCTGGCGACCAGGCGATCTACCTCCGACTGCAAGGCGCTTCGCACCTCGCTCCTGCGGCCGGCGAGGTCCGAGTCCAGATCGACGCCAGCCGGCGGCGACAGGCTCGAGGTGGTCAGTTCGACTGCGAGGGCGCGAGTCCAGGCGGTCAGGGATTGACGCCACTCGGTCGTAGCGGCCGCCAGCTCTCTCGTGCGTTCGGACAGCGCGTCCCGACGTAGCTGAAGGTCCCTTTCGGCCGCCTCCAAGACGCGGGTTGCCGTGGCGAGCTCGTTGGCTGCCGCGGCAACCTGCTTGAGCTCGTGGCGGACTTCCTCCACGTCGCCACGCCGGTGCTGAGCAGCGGCACGCACCTCGGACAGACGGCCGGCGAGCGCATCGCCGGAGACCTCGCGAGGGGCCTCCAGGTCGCTGTGCTCGTCGAGTCGGTAGGTGTCGAGCGCCGGCAGGTCCGGGGCGGCGACGGTGAGCCCGGCGGAGAGCACCTCGTCGGATAGCTCGCGAAGGACCGACCCCAGATCTGCGTGGTCCTGGCGCGACGCCCGTCGCGTGTTGACGAGCTCCAGCCGGGATCTCTCTTCGTTGGCGCGTCGGCGCTCCAGCTCGCGCTCGGCGGTTTTGTGCACCGCGGCCTGACTTTTTACATGATCGCGGAGGTCGTCGAGTTGGGCGCCTTCCTGGTATGCGGGAAGGTCGCGGAGGCCCTGCAGCTCGACTCTCAGCTCCCGTTCCCGGGCGTCGAGGCTTTCGACCAAACTTGCGGCAACGTGCAGCGCCTCCTCCGCCTCCCGAAGCTCCGACGTGCTTTTCGCGAGGGCACGGCGGCTGCGATCTACTTCGGACACAAGAGCTAAGGCGCTGTCGGCCCTCCGGCGCAGCTCCGAGCGGCAGTAGTCGCTGTAAACCTCCTGCAGGGCCGAAAGCGTGTCAGCGGTGCGGGCAAGATCGCTGACGTTGCGGCGGTGCTCTTCGAGGTCGTCGAGGGGCTGGGCGGCGTCGGCGAGCGCCGCCTCTGACAGCTCCGGGAGGGCGTCGTGAAGGTAGGACGGGAGGTCCTGGTCTATACGGTCGCCGACGCGGGGGCTACGGACGATGTGGAGCAGCCGGATGTGCTGGTCGATCTCGGCTCCCCCGAAGAGCCTGCGTCGGACCTCCTCGCGGTAGGCCTTCCTGTCCTCTTGGCGGAACACGGCTTCGGGGCCGACGACAGCCCGCAAGCCCTCCGCGCTCAGGGGCCGGCTGTCCTGCACCAGGTCGAGGTCGATACCGGGGCGGCTCGGCGTGATCCACCACCAGGTCGTGACCGTGTCCGAGGACCGGTTCGCCCGGATCCCGCACCCGCAGGTGAGATAGTCGCCGCCCATCGCGAACTCGACCCACAGGTATCCGATCGGCTGCGGGTCGTCGCGCCCGGACAGCATCCACGACTTGAGGACGCCGGACTGCTCGCCGGCCGCGTCGATGCGGCGGGTGTCACCGTCGAGGAGGAACGGCAGGAGCATGTTCATTGCCGTCGACTTGCCCGAACCGTTGACTCCTCGTAGCAGGAGCCGCCCGCCGGCGAAGTGAAGGACCTCGTTGGCGTACTGGTAGACGTTGAGGATGCCCGCCCGGCTCAGTCTCCAGCGCTCTCCCATTCGAACAGACTAAGTCGGCGAACCTACCCTGGGAGTCGAGTCACTCCACGAGGCGGAACCGCGACATCGATTGATACGTTATACAGCGATAGCCGGTATAAAGTATCAATCGTTTGTGTGCCGCCGTACCGGCGACTAGTCGATCCGCCCTTCATGTCCCCTTGCTCCCGAACAAACCCCAGCTAATCGAAGAGACTCGGAAAAAACGGCGCCTACTCCGACCTCGCTCGTCGTGTCGTCATCCGCTGTGCTGCCCAAGCCCACAAGGCTCTCGTGTGCCCCAGCTTTGCGGCGCCTCCGATCCGCGAGGGCGGACGCATACCGAAACGGGCTAACACCGAAAGGGCTTGACTGTGATGCCAGAAAGACCAGCCGCAAGGCATATTTAGGACGTGACTTTGACATATCGTCGGGCAGGAACGCGATATGCTCAGCGCCATGACGAAGGTGGAGCCGTCAGGGAACGATCAGCGAACGACTCTAGTCATCGACCTCAAAGAGCTGCGCCGGGCACAAGCGGTCCTCGGCACGAGGACAACCAGGGAGACGGTGAATAGGGCGCTACATGAGGTAAGCCGTGTCGCCGCTCTTCGTCAGGCGGCCGCCTTGGTGCGCCGGGGAGACCTAGGGGTGGTACAACCCGAAGATCTGCCGGAACTCAGGCGCACGCGTTCGGTCTGACCCGTGCCGGTCTACCTGGCGGATTCCTCTATCTGGGCATGGGCCAACAAGAGGTCCCGTCCAGACATCCAGGAGAAGCTGGCCGATCGGCTGGAGCGCGACGAGATAGCGACGTGCGTTCCAGTCGCCCTCGAAGTCATGCACCGGGCGGAGACATCAGGTCAGTACGAGGAGATCTTCAACGGTCTGTTGGCGCCTCTTCGGTGGCTCGAACTCTCCAGCGCATCCGCAAGACGGGCGCTCGAGGTTCAGCGCGAGTTGGCAAGACGTTCACAAGGCAATCACCGCCGCCCCGCCGTCGACTACTTGATTGCGTCAACCGGAGAGTTGGCAGGCGCCGAAGTCGTCACCTGGTTCTTCGACCGAGACCTTCGTGTGATCTGCGAATACACCGGCCAGCCGTTCGAAGCCGAGATCACGACCGGACCCGGGCACTAATGCGGTCACTTTGCGTCTACTGCGGTTCGAGTCCGGGAGCGGACGCCGCGTACACCACGGCAGCTGCCTCGTTGGGGTCCTTGCTCGCAAGACAAGACATTCGAGTCGTGTACGGAGGCGGACGTGTCGGTTTGATGGGTGTGCTCGCCGACGCTGCCATTGCCGAAGGCGGCCGGGTCGTAGGTGTCATCACCAGAGCACTCCTGGCCAAGGAAGTCGCACATCGAGGGCTTCAGCAGCTCGTCGTGGTTGACACGATGCATGAACGCAAGGCGGCAATGTCCGACATGGCCGACGGCTTTGTCATGCTGCCTGGAGGATTCGGTACGTTGGACGAGTTCTTCGAGGCTGTCACGTGGACCCAACTCGGAGTGCACTCGAAGCCCTGCGGCATCCTCGACGTCAACGGCTTTTTCACACCCCTGTTGGATCTACTGGATGAGGCCGTGAGACAGAGGTTCATCCGTATCGAGCACCGACAGATGTTGATTATCGAATCGACCCCCGATTTGCTGCTAGGGCGGTTTGATTCATGGCGGCCGACGGTGGCCGAGAAATGGCTCGACCGCACCGATCGCTGACAAAAGGTGGCGTCGCACTGATAGGCCGTAGCGTCGATGCGGCGGCCTTCAGTCGGGAGACGCCGTCAGCGAGTCGGTCGGCGCTCCGTGCGACCAATGCCAGGGAGTAACCCTCGCGCGCGAATCGTTCCGCGGTCCCGTGTGTGAAATTCCAGGACAGTAACCAAAGATGATCAACACCCGCATGATAGAGCGGGAGGCCGACGACGTCGTCAGCGTCGCCGACGTGGCGGCGTTATAGCCATTGTCAGCTTCGCGTATCGCTTTGCCGACACTGCTGGTACGATGTCAGCCATGAGCGCGACGAGCGTGGCGCCGGAGGTCCGCAAGCGGGTCCTTGCCTCGCGGGACCGTTTCTGGCGTCCCGAGGACTTCGCCGGCTCCCCCGACGCGGTCGCCCAAGCTCTGTCGCGGATGGCCCGTTCCGGGGATGTTCGCCGTGTACGGCGTGGCCTGTACTGGCGCGGCGCGCCGACCCGGCTTGGCATGGCTCCCCCGCCGGCGGGCAGCCTCGCCAGCGCGGTCGTGGGCGGCACCGGCTTCGGTCCGGCCGGATGGAGCGCCGCCGTGGCGCTCGGCCTGTCGACCCAGGTGCCTCGTCGGGAGGCGGTTGCGGTTCCGGGCCGGTCACCTCGCAGTCCCGGCTCTGTCCGCTACGTCAGCCGAGTGGCGAGCACCAAGCGTCGCGACGAGCGGCTGCGCCCGGCCGAGGTCGCGCTGCTGGAAGTGCTGCGGGACTGGGACGGCCTCGTCGAGGTCCCCCCCGGCGACGCCGTCGCGCGGATCGCTCGGCTCGCCAACGATGGCACGGTCCGCCTCGACCGGGTCGCTCGGGCGGCGGAGACCGAGCCGCCCCGGGTCCGCGAACGGCTGCGCCGCCTCCTCGTCGCGCTCGGACGGCCGGACATGACCGACGGCGTCCGCCCGGCGCGTAGCCGGTCCGTCCGCCGCGATCCAACGCTCGCCGGCTAAGTAAGCCGGTGGCCCGTTTCGCGGACCTGGGCGAGTTCGCCCCGACGCTCGATGCCGCCGCCGAGCGGCTCGGCATTAGCCCCACGGCGGTCGAGAAGGACTATTGGGTCAGCGAGGTCCTGCGTGTGCTTGGCCGTGACTACGGTAGCTATTTCATCTTCAAAGGCGGCACCAGCCTCTCCAAGGGCTACCGGCTGGTGGAGCGGTTCTCCGAAGACATCGACGTCCTCGTCCTGCCGGG
>JAKCEB010000163.1 GCA_021838305.1 Actinomycetes bacterium
CGGGGATCCCCGCGGCGATGGCGGCTCCCATCGACGGCGGCGTAGCGGAGTCGTCTTCGCCGGTGACGGCGAGTGTCGATGCTGTCACCCGTTCGAGCGCGCTTCGTCCGTCGTAGGCGCCTAAAGCCCGGCAGGCGGCGGCGTGTGTAGACGGGGCGGTCCTGAGGAAGATGCCGACGAGGGCGGAGACGCTCGCCGGGTGGTGTCGACGGAACGCGTCCCCGAACCACCGCTCAGTCTGGAATGAGACTTGCATCTCCCTCGGTGTCGTCTCTGCCGTGTTCGCACGCTGCTCCCAGGCTTTGACTGCGTCAGGGCCGTACCAGGCGGTGGTGTCGCACGCCACGAGGCGCGCCACGCTTTCGGGGTGTGCCGCTGCGAGTGCAACGGCGACGGTGCCGCCCATCGACATGCCGAGGACGTCTACCGGCCCCACGCCGAGCTCGTCGACGAGGCACGCGACGTCGCCGGCCATGTCCTCAACGCTGAAAGCGCCGCCGTCCCACGAGCTTCGACCGTGGCCTCGCAAGTCTATTGCGACCACTCGACGGCCGAGGCCGATGTCGCCTGCCAGCGGGTCCCACATCTCGGCGCTGAGCGCGAGGGAGTGAAGCAGCACCAACGTCGGACCGGTCCCTGCCGTCTTGTAGGCGAGCTTGCCCCACGGACGTTCTATGTACGAGTAGCCGTCGTTCAATTGCCGGACCGATCGGTGGAATGCCGCCGCCGTGCCGCCAAACGCGTAGCGTTCCCGAAACAGATGGCGTCGTGGACGTCAGGCGGGAGGTCGGCCATACGAACGGACGCCGACGGGTGCGGGTCGCCTATCGGGAAAGGGGCGTCACTTCCGAGCATCACTCGCTCGGCGCCGACGCGCCGCACGAGAAGCTCGATGGACCACGGGTCCAACGCGACCGTGTCGAACCAAAGCCGGCGCAATATATCCGACGGCGACGAGGTCATCGCCGTCTTGTCACGCAGCCCGGCGCGCACGAGGCCGTCCAGGCGGAACGACTGGTAGGGGAGGAACCCGCCGCCGTGCACGACGATCACCTCCAGGTCCGGGAGTCGGTCGAACACCCCGGCGATCATCAGCTCGACGACCGCCGCGCTCGCGTCGATCACCCGCCCCGAAACGTTCTGCACGACAGGGGACGTGAACGCACACGACGGTCCGTTGACCGGCGGATGCAGCAGGACGGTGACCCTTTGGCGGGCTATCTCCGTCCAGAAGTCGGCATACGAGTCGGATGCGAGAGGAGGGCCAGGAGGAGCCGAGCTCACCATCACCGCCGGTGCCTCTATCTGCGAAAGGACCCGGTTCGTGTCGTCGAGTGCAGCCGTGCCGCCTGAGGATACGTCGACGAACGGGACCGGCCGGAGGCGGCCGGCGCTCGCTTTGGTTGCGTCGCAGAGGGCGGCGTTGACTGCTCGCACCCACGGGCGCCGCTCGGCGTCTGGAAAGGTCGCCCACGTGAAGAGGTCAAGCCACGGCGAGACCCACTGCTCGGCGATGCCCTCGCTGTCCAGCCAATCAATGCGCTCGGACAGGGAGAACATTGCGGGGGCGATCGGGCCGAGACGGTTCTGGCCGTAGACGATCGAAGGGCCGTCGCTCGTCACGCCGGGAAGCTCGCCTCCACGAACCGCCTCCAACAGGGCCTCGGGGACGACGTGCGCGTGGACGTCTATGTCTGTGCGGTTGCTCATTGCTCATCCTCCATGCGAACGTCTGCAGCGGCGTGTGAATCGCCGATGACCCCCGAGCGGACGATCGCCCGGTAGCCTGCCATTATCAAACCCCGGCTCATAGCTGCCGCCGCCGTCTTGTCCTGCTCCTCGTAGGCGATGAGCAGCCGGCGGTGGTCCTCCACCGACCGCTCGAGGCGTCCCGGCTGCGACAGGCTCAAATGACGGAATTGTAAAGTCCGGATGCCGAGCATGCCGACCATGCGCTGCAGCTGCTCGTTTCCTGCGAGTCGAACCTCGACGAGACGAAAGCCGACGTTGTGCCAGAAGTAGTCGTCGACCGCTCCGCGCTGAGCGTCATCCTCTAGCGCCGCCTGCCAACGCCAAAGCTCTCCGAGAAGCGTCTTCGGGCAGGACTCGACGATCAAGTCGCTCACCAACGTGAACAGCGCAGCGCGAAGGTCGTACACGTCCTTTGCTTGGCGGAGAGTGACGTGAGCGACGTACGGGCGTCGATGTGGCGGCACGACGATCGCCCCTTGGCGCTCCAGGTCCGCGAGGGCCTCGCGCACAGGCGTCCGGCTCGTATTGAACCGTCGAGCAAGGTCGACCGAGTTGAGGCTGTCTCCTGGGTTCAAACGGCCCTCGACGATCGCGATGGCTATCTCGTCGAAGATCTGCTGGGCGAGAGGGGCCCGGTCGGCGTCGTCTCTCATGCTCGCCAGCATGAGCGTGCGCCGGTCGCGAAGCGCGCTGTCCGGGTCCAGGGGAATGGTGACCCCCGGGGCCGCCGCGCCCCGGAGATCTGGCAGGCCGATCCTGGTGACGACACTCACCCGAGGGAAGCGGGCGGTCGCCTCGTCGGCGCGCAACGCGGCGTCGGGTCGGCCTGCCTCAGCTACTCCGGTCTCCATGGTCGTCAGCTTTCCAGCTCCGGCCAACGCCGACGGACAACGTCCAATGATTCGGTGTTGGCTTCTGCCACGGCCGGGAAATCGCCGAGGCGCTCGAATGGTCGGCACGCGTCGATGAGCATGCGGCTGTTGTAGCTCGCCTCGCCGGGACGTACGAGCGGATCGACCCGGCTGCCCCACGAGCGGCGCATGATGTCGACGTCGATTGCCGGATCGCAGCGCGTCGAGACGGCCCACATGACCTCGTGTAGGTCGCGGGGGTCGACGTCTGAGTCGACGGTTATCACGAGTCGGTTCATGTATGCCGTCGCGGGATGCTGAGCGGCGAGATATCCCGCTTGGCGGCTGTGCCCGGCGTAACGCTGCTCCAAGGCGACTGCGATGATCGAGCGGCCGCCGCCCGCCTCGTGGCACCACACGCCGGAGACGCCTGCGAGGCCGGTGGCGATGAGAGCGTCGGTGGCCATCGCCGACTTCATTACTGAGCGCATGTAGGAGTAGTCGTGTGGTGGTTTGCCTGGCGGCGCCCCGAGATTGATCGGGTCGGAGCGGTGGTAGATCGCCGCGACGTCGACGCACAGTACCTCGGTGGTGCCCCCCGAGTAGTAGCCGGTCCACTCGCCGAACGGGCCTTCGGGGCGGGTGCGGTTCGGGTAGACCCAGCCTTCGAACGCCAACTCGCTCTCGGCCGGGAGGGGAAGCCCGGTAACAGGACCGGCGACGACCGGTACGGGGGTGGCGAGGATCGCCCCGGCGTAGTCGTACTCCGAGATCCCCGTCGGCACTTCGGTGCCGGCGACGACGAGCAGGACCGGGTGATGTCCGAGGGACGCCGCGATCGGGGCTCTGCCTTCCTTGGCGAACCAGCGTTTCAGGTGTTGGAATCCGTGCTTGCCCGCCTCGATGTTGACAGTGACACTGCGGCCGGCGTCTTGGACCTGGATGCGGTAAGCGCCGAGGTTCGGGACCCCGTTGTCCGGGTCGACGGTGACCACCGCGCACCCGGTGCCGATGTAGGCGCCGCCGTCGGCCTCGTGCCACACCGGGCAAGGGAAGTTGGTGAAATTGATGTCGTCTCCGCTCAGGCGATGCTCGAAGATCGGGCCGTCCTCGACGAACACCGCGGCGAAGTCCTTTGCCTGGGCGGTCCACTGCGCCGGCTTCCCGCGCAACGCCTCGACGAGATCTCGGTCCGAAAGTCCTTCGCCGAGCCCGAGGCCGGCGCCCATCAGATAGGAACTCGACAGCGAGCTTGTCAGTACCCTCATGCCGGTTGGGTGGCCGGGGATGTCGTCGAAGAGCAGCGCCCGAGGCCGGTTACGCCGGTAGTTGACCTGGCTCGCCGCGCCGATCTCGAGTGATGCATCTACGCCTTCTAGGCGCAGCAGGTCGCCGCTGGCCTCGGTGCGCTCCAGCCAAGAGCGCAGGTCGAACACGGAGGGTTCGAGGCCCATCAGATCAACGGTTCCATGTCGGCTGCGGCCTCGGCTAACACAATGATCTCTTCGAGGCGTTCGGGAGGGACTATCACGACGCCGTCACCGTCGCCGAAGACGAGGTCGCCGGGGCGCACCACGACACCGCCGAGCGCTATCGGGACGTTCAGCTGGCCGGGGCCGTGCTTGTACGGGCCTGCGGCCGTGACCGCCCGGGCGAACACGGGGAGGCCGAGTCTCTCGAGGGCGTCCCTGTCTCGGACAGCGCCGTCTATGACGACGCCTAGCGCCCCATTGTTCCTGGCCTTCGTAGCCATACGCTCACCGAAGAGTGCCCGGGTCTCGTCGCCTTGGCCGTTGACGACGAGCACGTCGCCCGGCTTCAACAGGTCGAGTGCCTTGTGCACGAACAGGTTGTCTCCCGCCCGGGTCCACACGGTCAGGGCTGTCCCGTGGAAGGCGGCGCCTTTCCACTGGGGTCTGATCGAGGAGCTGACGACGCCCATCCGCTCCATCGCGTCGCTCAGATCGCATGTCGTGAGTCGGTCGAGGCGGCTTCGCTGTTCGCTCATTGTCGTCAAGTGAATCTCTCCCTCGTCGAGACGGTGTACGTCGAACGTTCGAGCTCGAACGTCATCTAGGAGGCGGTGTAAATGTAGTTCGTGATGCTCGACGGCGGCGTCGTCTTGTCCTTGGTCGCCGCCCGCTGGAACGCGGCTTGGATCAGCGACGGGGTCACGACCGGCGTCGTCTTCCAGACGTTGAGAAAGAACTTGTAGGCGATGGCAGCGTTTGCGGCGCTCGTCTGCGGGTTGTACTTCTCGATCGCTGCCTCGGTCTGGTTCGGATGAGCCCGCAGGAACGCGAGGTTCGCGGTCTCGGCTTCATAGAAGTCCTTGACAGCCTGGGGATGGCTCGCCACGTACGAGGACGTCGCCGAGAACGCCCCGACCGCGTAGGGAAGATTTGACAGCGAGGTGAGCACGTGGCCGCCGACCTGTGTCAGCGACTGCGCTGTGGGCGGCTGGAACAGGCCCCCGGCCGCGGCGCCGCTTCGCACCGCGGAGATCTGCTGCGCGGCGGACACGAGGAACTTCCGGGTCACCGACGTGGCGCTCATGCCGTTCTGCTTTAGAAGGTCCGTCAAACCGAAGTCGGTCTCGGATCCCTGCGTCGTCAACGCCAACGTCTGGCCTGCGAGCTGGCTGACGGAGGTGATGTTCTTGTTGACCCACAACTGGAGGTTGTACGTGCCCTCGGTGAGAGCGACGAACTTGAGCGATTCGCCTTTCAGAATCGCGCTGGCGACGCCGTCGGCTACCGCGCCGCCGATCTGGGCGCTGCCGCTTATGAGCGCCGACACCAGGTTCGCAGGCGTGATCTGCTGAAGGGTGACGTTGAGCCCGTACTTCTTGAAGATGCCGTCGGTGACACCGACGTAAAGGTCCGAGTATCCCGCCCCGGTCGCGGCGTATGCGATGGTCATGTTCGTCAATGGCGCAGCGGTACTCGACTGCGACGAGGGTGCGACGGTGGTAGCCGAGCTGCTAGACGAGGAACTCGACGAGCCGCAGGCGCCGACGACAAGCGCCGTCCCCGCAGCTATCGCAGTCATCCGTCCCCATGTCTTGATCATTGACGCTCCTTGTGTATTTGAAAACGAACCAGCGGTTGGGTTGCCGAACTGCTCTACTGGGCTTGCGACCACGAGATGACCCGCCGCTCGATCGCGCCGATCAGGCGTGTCAGAGCGAGGGCGGCGATAGCGACGACGACGATTCCCGCCATCGCCGTGCTCATCTGGAAGTTGGAGGTGGCGTTCTGCACGAAGTATCCGAGGCCGTTCGCGGAGAGGAAGAACTCGACGACGATCGCCCCGACCAGCGTTCTCGCGACCGAAAGCCGTAAACCGGTCAGGATGAATGGCATTGTGGCCGGGAGCAGGATCGACGTGAAGAAACGCCACCGCGACGCCGAGAAGACCGTCCCGACCCGCAGGTAGTCGCGGTCGATGTTGCGAACTCCTGCGGTCGTGTTGATGACGAGCGGCAGGATCCCGGCCCAAACGACGACGATGACACGTGCCTTCTCGCCGAGACCGAACCAGAAGATGATCAGCGGGAGGAACAGGACGTACGGCACCGAGTTCAAGATGCTGACGATCGGGTCGCTCATCTGACGCAAAAGCGATATACGCCCGAACATGAGTCCTAGGGGGATTCCGACGACGACTATCACGGCGAGGGCGAGGCCGACCTCGGTAGCTGTCGTGGCTATCGGCGTCCAGATGGTGCCGTTGCGGATCAGGGTGATCTCCTGGCCGAACACCCTGGTCGGGTCGG
>JAKCEB010000013.1 GCA_021838305.1 Actinomycetes bacterium
AGCCCGACTCCACCGAGATCATGTCAGGTCGTGGGACCATCACTTCCCTTACGACGGTGTCGCCGAAGTCGATTATCGAATGGATGAGCGTTGCCTCGGAGTGTTCGATCACATCCTCGTGAGCGGCCTCGTCAGCCAAGGCGCGGAGCATCTCGTCTGAGGTGTACGGACCGGATTTGATTCCTTTACCAGGCAGGAGTCCATTGGTGACGGCTATCAACGCCCTCGCGGTCCAGCCGATAGGGGCAAACGCCACCAGGAGGCGGATCGCGGGAGCCGCAAAGAGCGCTGCCCTCTCGGGGCGCTCCACCGCCCACGTCTTCGGTGCGAGCTCAGCCACGACGAACACGACTATCACTTCGAAAGCGGTCGCGGCCACGACGCCGAGACCTCCGAGAAAGTGCTCGGCGAGTACACCGACGAGCGTCGCCGCCACCAGCGTGCACAGTTCGAGGCTGAATAGCACCACCGGCAGAACCTTGTCGATCTGCTCGACGAGGCGCAGCACCGTTTGCGCCCCGCGCCGCTTCTCCTCGACCAACGCCACGGCTTTCACCTTCGAGATTCTCGTGAGGGAAGTCTCGGCCATGGCAAGAAACCCGGTAAGGGCGATCAGTACAACGACGAGCGCCAGCAGCGCCGCGTCCGCGCCGTCGAAGGCGATGACGGCGACCAGTCCTGGAGGTTTCAAGGCGACCCTTCGACTCCCGGTGACCCGCCGGTCGCTTGCGTGGAGTGATGGCGGCTAAGCAGGACTTTCTCCTTCGCCTCCATCGCTTCAGCCTCGTCGGGCTCCTCGTGGTCATGGCCGAGAAGATGAAGCAGTCCGTGAACCAGTAGGAGTGCAATCTCGTCGTCGTATGTGCCGGCGTGCTCAGGAGCATTTTTGTTCGCAACTGACGGGCATATGACCACGTCGCCTAGAAGGCTGGGCAGATCGTCGAGCGAGCCGGCGAACCCCGGCCCGCTGCCTCCCGAGTCAGGGGAGCGGCCGCCTTCGACAGGTTCGTCGTCTATCGGGAACGCCAATACGTCGGTGGGGCCCTGGCGGGACAGAAACCGTGAGTTCAGATCAGCGATGGTGTTCTCGTCGACAAACAGCACGGATACTTCCGTATCGCCCCGAACCCCTTCGTCTGCAAGGACCGCCTCGGCGAGAGCGACCCACTTCATGGTCTCGACGGGAAAATCCGACTGCTCGTCAGCAACGAACACAGACGCAGGCAATCTTTTTTTCTCCTTAAGCCCGGACAGAAGCGGGCGTGCTCACACTCGACCCGCTTGTCGAAGAGGTGCCGCCAACAACGTCGCGGTCCACCTTGGCCGTGGCGTCTGCTTCCTTGGTAGTGCGATTCTGGTTCTCAGCGGCGTCGTAGGCACCCACAATGTCGGCAACTATCCTATGGCGCACTACGTCACGACGGCCCAACCGGACCCACGCCAACCCGTCGATTCCCGCCAACGTACGCTCGAGCCCGGTGAGCCCGGATCTTCCGCCGGGTAGGTCGACCTGCGTGTCGTCGCCGGTGACAACCACCTTGGAACCGAAACCGATCCGGGTCAGGAACATCTTCATCTGCTCCGGTGTCGTGTTCTGCGCCTCGTCGAGAATGATGAAACTGTTGTTGAGCGTCCGCCCTCGCATGTACGCCAGCGGAGCCACTTCGACGGTGCCCGCTTCGAGGAACCTCCTGGAAGTCTCGGTACCCAACATGTCGTACAGAGCGTCGTAGAGAGGCCGCAGGTAAGGATCCACCTTCGCCATGAGATCACCCGGAAGGAACCCGAGGCGTTCGCCTGCCTCGACCGCCGGTCTCGTCAAGATGATGCGGTCGACGAGTTTCACCTGAAGAGACTGGATCGCGAGAGCGACGGCAAGGTAGCTCTTTCCGGTGCCAGCAGGTCCAACCCCGAACGTCACGATGTTGTCCCTGATGGCGTCCGCGTAGCGCTTCTGTCCACTGGTTTTGGGCCTGACAGAGCGGCCACGCGAGGATTTGAGCACCTCGGAGGACAGGACCTCGGATGGCCGCTCGTTTGCACGGACCATGTCGATTGTCCGCTGGATCATTTGGGGATCGACCGGTTGACCCTGCTCGAGGATGAGTCGCAGTTCGTCGAAAAGCCGTCCTGCTGTCTCGGCGTCGTCGCCATCGATGGTGAACTCGTTACCTCTGGCGTGAATCGACGTTCCAGCGAAAGCGTCCTCGACCAGGCGAAGGTTCTCGCTCAGCGGCCCGACCAGTCGGGGCATCAAATGGTTGGGGATGGTGACCGTTACCGTCGCAGGCACTTCAATATTCTGACTCGATCGTCCGATCTCAACGGGCTGCGAGCCGGATCGGCTCGACACCGGGCGGCCATCCCATCTGCTGTCCCCCGAGGACGTGCATGTGGAGATGGCCGACGCTGTTGAGCGCGTGCCTACCTACGTTGAATACCAAGCGGTAGCCGTCTGAAGCGATCCCGAGTGCCTCCGCACCCGCCCGGGCGGTCGTGAACATCTCTGCGAGGATCTCACCGTGGTCGGCGCCGACCGCTGCAGCGTTGTCGATGTGGCTTCGAGGTATCACCAGGAAATGCACGGGGGCCGCGGGATTGAGGTCGAAGAAAGCGTAGGTGTGCTCCGTCGAAGCCACCTGCCTTGATGGCAGATCTCCGGCGAGGATACGGCAGAAGATGCAGGAGTCCACGAGGTCACACTACTCTCGCCTGAATGCCGCTCGAAGACGGCCCACGCGACCCCGGATCGTCCCCCGTAGACGACCTTCTCAGCCACCTCGGGGCCTGGCGAGCGCTCCAGAGCGTGTCAGACGCTGCCGCCGGTAGGGCGCGCACCCGCGACCTTCTCGCGCGATCGGCGAGCGTCGGCACCTGGGAGGGGCTTCTCGTAGATCTTGCAGAAGGATCGACGCCGATCATCGCAGCTGCAGGGTCCTTCGAGCTCTCCGGTCGCCTTGTGGGAGTCGCCAAGGACTTCGTCACCGTGGAGGCGAGCAACGGCCGGCCGGCGCTACTTAGAATCGAGTCCTTGACTTCGATCAGGCAGGTCGGCCGCAGCGCGCAGGATCGGCGGGGAAGGCCGGCCGGTAGTCGTACGGCCACGCCCGACGTGACATTCACCACCGTGCTCGACCTGCTTTGCTCAGAATGCGCCCCGGTGGCCATCACGACGTCGTCGGCTACCATCCGGGGAGTCCTCGACTCCATGGGCGAAGACGTCATAACTGTTCGGGGGTCAATCCGGGGTCCGACCACCCATATCCGACTCGGGGCGGTCATCGCCTGTGAAATATGCTGAAGACGAGGCTTTGCGCATCGACGGCGACCGCCTCCGAGCGGCCCCCTCGCGGCCCACGTCGTTAGTCCTCCTGGAATGCGGGAGTCGCCTCCTCGGTTTCGGCGTCCTCGCGCGCAGCGCGGGGCTTCGGTTCCGGATAAAGGTGCTCCAAGGTGCCGGGCTCGATCTTCATCCGTGAGATGAAGTCGGTGATATCCGTCGCCTGGACTCTTATGACACGACCCATCTTGTAAGCGGGAAGCTGCCCCTCATCGATGAAGCGGTAGAGAGTCCTCAAGGTCACTCCCAGCCGGTCACATGCTTCGCGCGTTCCGAGCCACTCGATTGTTTCGCTCATGCTTCAATCCTACCTTCAAATTAGACAAGAAGGTGGTTTCTCGATAGATTTCATGGCTAGTGCGGTGGCTGCCCACAGAGTATTCCGCTCGACGGCACTTGCTGGGGCGCTCCTCGGTGCGCCCTCACAAGTCGGCGTCCCAGGCCTTGGAGCCGACCACACCCGTGCCCGCAGCGGGCGTCGTCTCGGGTCGACGGTCGCGCCGCGTGAACACTCGAGCGCTCCTCGGGGGGCTTCTCGTGAGTGCCGCCGGTGTCGCCGTCTTCGCGTCGGTGCTGTCCGGTAGCGGGGCAAAAAGTAGGGATTATGTCGTCGCAGGCCGCTCGCTCCCAGCGGGCAGCGTGATCGAACCGTCGGAGCTTTCTGCAGTTGCTCTTGCGCTTCCGGCCTCAGTGGCCGGACACGCCTTCGTCGCCGCAGGATCCGTGGTCGGCCGGACGCTCACGAGCCCGGTCTACGCGGGACAGCTGATCGAGTCCTCGATGCTCGATACGCTCACCCCGACCCGCCGCCCCGTCAGCGTCGCCGTCAACCCCGACTCCTTGCTCGGACTGCTCCCCGGAGAGCTAGTCGACGTGCTGTCCGCATCGCCGGTCGTTTCCAGCGGAGTGGCAGCGCTGCCGGCGACGGTCATCATGCGCGGCGCGCTTCTCATCTCGGTCGGCCACGCGTCTTCGGGCCTTGCCGGGGCATCGGGCGCCTTGACAGACGTGACGCTCGGCGTGTCCAACCTGAGCGAGGTGGAGCTACTCGTGGCATCCTCGCAGCACTCGACCGTCGAGCTGGTCCTGGCCGAACCTTCAGACGGTGTCGGCGCCGGCGCGGGCGGCTAGCGGTGGCCTCCTCGGGGAGCGAACGCTTCGTGGTTCTGGGTCTTGCCCCAGCGCGCTCGGCGTGGTTCGACGCTTTGGGCCAGTGGGCGATGTCCGCAACGATCCCGGCCGAGTTCATAAAGTGCGTGTCCGCGGACGAGGTGAAGGCCCGGCTCGCTTCGAGTCGGATGCATTCCGCGTTGGTAGTCGACGCATCCTCCCCCGGTTTCGATCGCGACCTCATAGACGCCAGCTCTCGGGCATCTGTACCGGTGATCGTCGTTGCGAACAACCACGGGCCACGGTTCTCATTGGGCGATCTCGGGGTTGCCGCTCTCCTGGCGGCGGAGTTCAGTCAGGCAGAGTTACTTGACGCCTTGGAGGCTCACTGCGTGGCGCTCGGGCGGGGCGACAACCTCCCTCCGATCGTCGACGACTGGTCCGAGTCGCTCTGGTTCGGCCAGCTCGTAGCCGTGTGCGGTCCGGGAGGCACCGGCACATCGACTGTCGCCGCGGCGCTCGCTCAGGGATTCGGGTTCGACGCCCGCTACGGAGGCCAGGTGCTTCTCGCCGACACAGCGCTGCGCGCCGAGCAGGCGATGCTGCACGACAGCTCGGACCTCGGTCCCGGACTGCAGGAGCTCGTCGAAAATCATCGCCTTGGGCGACCAGGACCCGACGAGATCAAAAAACTTACCTTTGACGTCCCGAACAGGAGATACCGGCTACTGCTCGGTCTACGCCAACCGGAAGCGTGGGTCGCCCTCCGGCCAAGGGCGACGGACGCTGCGATAGCGGGACTTCGTCGCAGCTTCCAAGTAGTCGTCGCCGACGTGACAGGCGACGTCGAAGGCGAGAAGGAATGCGGCTCCGCCGACGTGGAGGACCGAAATCATCTCGCAAGGTCTCTGACCGCGCAAGCCAACGTGACGGTCGTCGTAGGTACGGCAGGCCTGAAGGGGATCAGCTCGCTTGCTGGCCTCATAAGGCGCCTTGTCCGCTCAGGCGTGGAGCAGAACCGCATCCTCGCAGTTGTCAACCGCGCTCCGCGCCACCCATCCAGCCGGGCGGAGTCGTCGCGCGCTCTGGCAAAGATACTCGCAGCGTCTGGTATCGAGGTTCCGCTTGCCTCTCCACTGGCGCTGCCCGAACGAAAGGTCGACGACGTTTTCCGCTACGGAGGCCTTTTTCCCGACGCGCTCGTCCGGCCGCTCACCCAGGCCGTGGATTCGCTCGCGAGTCGGGTCGCTGACACCGGCCGACCTCTGGCGTCGCCCGAACGCGTCGCTCCCGGGGCTCTGGGAACGTTATCCGACTGAATCCTCGGTTCAAAAAAGGGTCAGTTCGTCAGCCCTGAGGCCCTTCAGCTCGTCGTAGTCGACCTCGACGCAACGTATACCTCGGGCGGTCGCAAGGACGCGGGCCTGAGGCTTTACCAGTTGCGCAGCGAAAATTCCTCGAACCGGGCGTAGCCTGCCGTCGAGGTCCAGGCGCTCCAAATACCTGCAGAGTTGCTCCACGCCGTCTATCTCGCCCCTTCGTTTGATCTCCACGGCCACAGCCCTCCCGTCCGCATCCCGGCAGAGCAGATCGACTGGTCCTATATCAGTCGGATACTCCCGCTTGACCAGTCGCATACCATCCTCGAGAGTTGTCGGGTCCGCCGCGAGAAGCTCCTGGAGGTGCGCCTCTACTCCGTCCTTGCGCAACCCTGGCTCGCTGCCAAGGGCCTGCGTTGCGTCGAGGTGCACCTCGTCGAGGGTGATCGTGAGCGTCTCGCCTTTCGAGTTGGCGAAAGTCCAGGTTCGGTCACTTTCGGTCATCGTGCACGGGGGTGTCATCCAGTTGAGAGGCTTGTAGGCACGGTCATCGGAATGCACTGAGACTGAGCCGTCCGCCTTGAGCATTATGAGCCGGACCGCCGAAGGCAGATGGGCCGAAAGCCGACCGGCGTACTCGACCGAACAGGTGGCCACCACGAGGCGCATCCCGCCATTGTGTCTCACCGGGTTTGCGGATGTGGCTGTTCGAGGCGAGGCTGTTCGAGGCGAGGCTGTTCCATCTGGCGCAATCTGCCGATAGATACAGAGATGGCGTCTACCGGTGCATCACTCGGATTGTTCGGCGGCTGGGGCCTCCCGCTTCAACCGGTTCGACCCCATACCTCGATCGAAGGCCTTCGGGTAGGTCTCCCGCCCGCGCCTCCTCGTCCGCTCCCCGAATGGGCGACCGCTACCGCCGACGGGGCCGCCAGGCAGCGAGCGGCGCATGGCCGTTCGGCAATGGTCGCCCGCACCGCAAGACGGTCCCTGCCGGCCGTGTTCTTAGTCTCGTCCCTGGGCGGTATCGCTGCGCTATCCCACAACGCCGCCAACGCGCCGGCCCCCGCCGTGTCATGGGCTCAACAGCTGACACCTCACCTGAACGCCGTCGCTTCAGACATCGCCAAGCTCACTTCGCCGACGCTCGACTCGACATCAACGCAAGGACAGGTCGAGTCACTCGCGGTCGATCTGCGTGCCAGCTCGAAGTTAGGGCAGTCGCCCGTGCCGGCCTGGGGCAAGCTCTGGCTGTCAGCGCTCGACGAAGCCGGAGCCGCGCTGAACACGCCGTCGTCAGACCTCACTGCGCGCCAAGCCGATCTTACGGCTGCCGGCGACACGCTGGTCGCGTTGGGCCACGACTTGTCAAGCCGATGACCGCTACCCGGCTATAGGCTGACAGCACGCAGCATGTCGGCTGCTCGCTCCGGGGCGATGTCGTTGATGAACATCCCCATCCCTGACTCGGAACCTGCGAGCGCCTTTACCTTCGCCGGTGCTCGCAGTATCGAGAACAGCTGGAGGTGGAGGTAGGCAAGCTCTCGATCGGCACGCGACGGCGCCTGATGCCACGCAGCGATGTACGGCATTTCCAGGCCGTACACACCGTCTAGGCGCCTGAGCAGTTCAACGTAGATGGCGCCTAAAGCTTCACGTTCTACATCCGACGTCGCCGGCAGGTCGGGTACCTGACGGTGGGGATAGAGGTGGATCTCGAATGGCCAGCGTGCTGCGGCGGGGACGAATGCCGTCCAATGCTCGTTGGCTGCGACGACACGCCGTCCGTCATGGCGCTCCGAGGCTAGGACGTCGGCGAATAAGTTTCGCCCTGTCGTCAGCTGATGGCGTCGCGCCGACTCGAGCATCACCTGTGTCCGGCTGGTCACCACCGGGTACGCGTAGATCTGCCCGTGCGGATGCGACAACGTGACCCCGATCTCGGTGCCTCGATTCTCGAAGCAGAACACCTGCTCTGTCTCCGGCAAGCAGTTGAGAGCCTCGGTGCGCGCCGCCCAGGCTTCAATGACGAGTTGCACCCGCTCAGGCGAGAGGGTGGCGAAGGTAGCGGAGTGGTCGTCGCTGAACACGATCACCTCGCAACGTCCGTGACCTTCGGCGCGAATGTAGAGCGAAGCATCCAAAGTAACACCGTCGTCGGGTACCGTCGCCCTAGTCGAGAACGATGGGAAGCGATTCTCGAAAACCACCACTTCGTATGGGCCGCCGGGTATCTCCGTGAGGCGTTCGTCCGTCGACGGGCACAGCGGGCAATCATCGTCTGCGGGAAGGAAGGTACGGGTCTGCCTGTGGCTAGCAACGGTAACCCATTCCCTCAAGATCGGATCCCACCGTCGCTCCGACGTTGTCGCCGTCGGTGGCAGATGGCGACGGTCCGTCACATCGCGGGGCTGTCCCGGGCTTCCGATGTCGGTTTCCGCCGAACCTTTTGGAAGATCGGAGTCGAACCAGAAGATCTCTCGACCGTCGGCGAGCCGGCCGGCCGTCAGCTGCGGCAGGGACCTAAGCACGTGTCTGCTCCCCGGCTCGCAAGCAGAGCAGCGAGTTGTTCGGGGGCGTCCCTCCAACGGGTCGTATTGTCGCCTGCATTGTCAGTCTTTCAGGATAGATGTCGCGTAACACCACGCGGTACCTCGCCGCCGGGACATCGTGCTCGCTGGCGAGTGGGCGATCAAGAAAGGGCGTCCTATTTTTTGCTAAAACGTGAGGCTGCCGGCTGCGAGTCCTGAACGCCAGAATCGCTGCAGCGAGAGGAAGGCAATGATGAGTGGTATCACCGAGATCGCGGCCCCGATGATCACGTAACTCACCAGCTGCGGAGCTTGGCCATATTCGTTGTTCCAGGTGTAGAGGCCGAGGGTTACGGGATACAGCTTCTCGTTCGACAGCATCACGAGTGGAAGAAAGAAGTTGTTCCAAATGGCGACGAACTGGAAGAGAAAGATAGTGACGAGCGCAGGCGACATGAGACGCATGGAGATCTTGAGGAAGGTCCGGCCCTCACCCGAACCGTCAACGCGTGCCGCTTCAAGCAGCTCATCAGGGACGGCGGACGTCGCATAAACCCTGGCCAGGTAGACGCCGAATGGACTGACGATTGAAGGCAACAGAACGGACCAGTAAGAGTTGGTCAGATGCACCTTGCTCATCATCAGATACAGGGGAAGCGCCAGAGCGGTTCCTGGAACCAGCACGCCACCAAGGATGATACCGAAGACGAGCTCGCGCCCTTTGAAACGGTACTTTGCGAGGGCGTATCCCGCTAACGCCGACAGCAGGGTCGCCAGGAACGACCCGACTCCGGCGTAGATGACGGTGTTGAGGATCCATCTCACAAAGATCCCACCGCTGTAGCTGAAAACGCCGCTCAAATTCTTCCATAGGTCAAAGTGGGAGAACCACAAACCTTCGGAAGAATAGAGCGATGTCGGACCCTTCGTCGAGGACACCACGAGCCAATACGCCGGAAGTAGGAAATAGATGCTCACCACGAACATGATCGCCGTGACGAGGATTGCAGATCGGTTGGGCGGCTTCCGGCGCCTCGCGAGGTCGCCCGGCTGCGGATCGGGTGGCGGACCACTAGGGGGCGACTTGTCCAGGTTGGCGTCGGTTACGAGAGTCATCGAGCGATACTCCTCCGAGACGTCAAGCGCAAGAAGGCGAACGAAAGGATAAATGTTCCTACCGCCAACACGACGGCCATTGCCGCAGCGAGGTTGGGGTCATTTAGCGTGAACGCCTGATTGTAGGCCGACAAGTTAGGGGTATAGGTGCTTACTATGTTCGTGGATATTGCCCTCAATACTTGCGGCTCGCTGAAGAGCTGCAACGTTCCGATGATGCTGAACACGGAGGTGAGCACGAGGGAGGGTACGACCAACGGAAGTTTGATCCGCATGGCTATCTTCAACTCGGACGCACCATCAACGCGAGCTGACTCGAAGAGCTCCCTCGGGATGGCCTGAAGGCCAGCGAAGATGATGAGCATGTTATAGCCCGTATACTCCCACGTGACGATGTTGGCTATCGACCACAAGACGGTGTGGGCACCGAGGAAGCTGATGGACCCGAAATGAAGACTCTTGAGGACCGAGTCGATCGGACTGAGGCTCGGCAGATAAAGGAATGACCACAGGATCGCGGCGATCACCCCGGGAATGCCATACGGCAGGAAGAACGCTAACCTGAAGAACCGGGTGAAGCGCGCTGCGACCGAGTCGATGAGCAGGGCGAGCACCGTGGCGAACACGAGCATCACAGGCACCTGTACGATCCCAAACAGCAGAACCCGCTCGATCCCGTGAATGAAGCTGGCGGTTCCGAACACAGCGCTGTAGTTGGATAGGCCCGCGAATTTTGTTGTGGGTGGCGCTAGCCCTAACCCCGACACCTGCTTTTTGAACAGGCTCTCGTAGACGGCGTAGCCGATCGGGATCAAGAAGAACAGCACAAATAGGACCAGAAACGGTGCTAGGAACGCTATATGGGCTGACGATCGGCGGGACCTCCGGGGGCGTGGAGCAACGTCGCTCACGCCCCCGGCCGTGGCCGATGACACCTCGGTTGTTACTGTCATCTAAGCCCTGCCCGCAACCGGATCAGCCCGCCGTCTGGACCGAGAATCCCTGGCTCTTCATCGTCGACACAGTCTGAGACTGCGTTGTCGCGATAGACGAGGCGAGAGTTCCGCTTCCCCCGGTGGCCTTCGAGAAGGCATTGCCCATGTCCGTCAACGTCGTGAACATGATCGGACCCCATTTGAAGCTGGTGTTGACCAACTTCCCACCGGATTCGAAGACGCTCCAGATGTTCTGGTTTCCGTAGAACGCGACGGGAGAGTTAACGGCGCTCTGCTGCTCACCGGTCAGGTCGGCAGGATAGAGGCCGCCCTTGGTGATCAAACTGGTGATGCTCTGCTGATTCGTGTTGAGCCACTCGGCAAACTGAGTCGCCTGGGCCGGATGCTTGCTGTCCTTGAACACAACCGTCGTCGAACCACCCCAGTTGCCGTCGGCCGATGTGCTCCCCCAGTTGGGAAGGGGTGCAACGCTCCAGTCCCCAGAAGTGGTAGCAGCGTTCGTCACGATCGTGTTCTCGCCCCACACGGCGGATGGCCACGTCAGCAAGGTCCCGTCGGAGAGATCCTTGTACCAGCCGTTTGCGAAGTCCGCTTCGACCTTCACAAGATGATTGCTCACGAGGTTCTGCCAGTAGTTGGCGACCTTCTGCGTGGCAGCGTCGTTAATGTTGACAACCCAGGAGTTCGAGGTCGTGTTGAACCAGTTGGCACCCGCCTGCCATGCGAGTCCGGCGAACTGACCTGTGTCTGCGGGGGAGAAGGCACCAATGTAGGCATTCGGGTTCGCGGCGTGAAGCTTCTGTGCGTCGGCCTGGTACTGCGCCCAGGTCGTGGGAACCGTGAGACCGTACTTCTTGAACAGGTCGGCACGGTAGAACAATGCCATCGGCCCGGTGTCTTGAGGTATGGCATACACGGCGCTACCCAGAGTCACCTGGCTCCACGTCCACGGCACGAAGTCACTCTGTACGCTCGCCGCCCCATACGGCGCAATGTTCATCAGCCCCCCGGTGTGCTCGAACTGGGGAAGCGCGTAGTACTCGACTTGGCCGAGGTCAGGGGCGTTGCCAGCCTGAAGGGAGCTGAACATCTTCGCATACGTACCGGCGGCCCCTGACGTGACCTCGTCCAGCGTAACGTGGATGTTCGGGTGGGTTTGGTTCCAGAGGTTCACAGACGCCGCGATGCCGGGCACCCACGACCAGAACGTTAGGTTGACCGTCGGACCTGAGTACGCGGTCGTTGGTGCTGCTGTTCCCCCACTAGCAGCCGGCGCCGTCGTCGCAGTCGACGAAGCTGACTTTGAACTGCTACCGCAGCTCGCCAACATGATCAAAGACGCTGCGGCAACGCCGCCAACTGCGATCTTCTTGCGCTTGCGCGGGCGCGGGACCCGTACGTGCTCGTTACCGACTATTGAGTTCAACGCGCCTCCTAAGCGCTCAGGCGACCGGCACCCATGGCCAACCGCGCACGATCCAACAGATTTTCACAATGAACAACACATAAATACTTGCTGAAAAATGGGTGAGTGTCAAGCGTCACAGAGGCATTTTTTGGTCGATCTTGAGGTTGCAGGGCCTAATAGTAGGTCGAAAATAGTTTGAACACGATTGAACGCGATGAGAATTGATGGGTGCCGACGATCGTCGGTGTGGGTAAGCCGTCCGAGCTCCATTGGGCGCCTCCAGGCCCGTCAGAAACGGTCAGGCCGTCACGGACGCGCGGGAATCCTGACCAAATTGCAGCCTTCTAGCAGCGAACCTCGACAACTGACGGGAAAACCGGTGCCGCACTGGAAGCCGTGGTGCTGGCTACGACGACGATCGCGGAAGAGCTGACCCGAATTGCGCCGAAGCCAGGGATGCCCCGAGCGAACAGTCCTTGCGCGACGGCGCTTCCAGTCACCTCCACCCAGAGCCCGTCGACTGCCACTCCAATAGTTTCGGCTTGCAGACCCGGGGTGTCCTGCGCCCTCACAGACGCGCAGACCTGTTGCTCGACCTTCGACATCGAAAGCGCAAGTGCGCCGGTGGAGTAGAACGCCGATCCGTCCAACCCAGCGGCCGCCCCATCGTTAGCCGCCGCTAGCAACGTGTCGTGGAGTTGCTGGCTCGCCTTGTAGGCAACTGCGCTGTTGATTGCGAACGCCGCCAACACGATAAGGACCATAAATCCGGCCGGCACCAGGGCGAGGACGCTGCCGCGCTCGTCAGTCCTGCGGCCGGCGACGAGGGCAGAAGACCTCACGGGCATGCCGCCGCGCCGGGCAGTCCGCTGCGGTAAGGATCGACAAGCTCCGACTGGCTGGAGGCAACTGTAATGGAGTGCCCCACGTCTCCGACAAAGGGCAGTACGAACAGCGGAGCGGGATAGGAGACCGTCATGGTCACCCTTGCGCAGCGTTCCAACCCACCGCCACTGATCGACACTGCGCCGAGAGCCGGGTTCCTTCCCCATTCTGCGAGCGTCGATGCAGCTGCATTGTCGGCGGCGGCGACTGCCTGCGAGGTGCTGTCCGCGCCGACAAAGGTCCGTATCCCCTCGCGTGCCGCCTGAGCCGTCGCAGATGACGTGTCAACAACGGCCCATGCGTAAGAAACGAGGAGCGTTCCCGCCACGAAAAGTAGCATCCCGAATAGGAATCCTTCGAAGCCGGCCACAAAACCCGCTTCCCCCCTGCCTGAGACCGTGAAGCGCGTCAACGGAATCGCTCGGTCCGAACAGTTACTGTTCGCGAGATCCTGCTCCATCCGGGCAGCCCGGGCAGGAACTCCGGACTGGAGGCCTGCACCTCCAGTACCACGAGCTGATTGTCTATTTCCTTCCAGACGAACGTGGTATGCGAGGACCCAAAAGACCCCAGGGACGACTTCGCTATCGCTTCGGCGTTCGCTACGTCGCCCGCCAGTAGCGGTGACTGGGCGACACCTTGGGCGGCGCGAATAGCTACCGCCGTCAACGTAGAAGTCGCGTACAGCCTGACCACAACTTGAACTGCGAAGAGCAGTAGCACCATGAAGATCAGGAACCCGAACAGGGTCCCGAAGACCCCGATCCCGGATTCACGATCCTCTACGTCAGCACCCCGTCGTCGTCTGACCGATGCAGTTGACCTGGGTATTGACATGGGCTGCAGCATTTTGGAAAGTGGCACTGAAGGCGATCCACATCGCGACACCGAGGAATGCCATAACCAACACTGCGATCGCTGCGGATATCACACCCTCACCGCGCTCGTCTGAGCGTCTGCGGTAAGCCGCGCGATGGCGGCAGCTGGACTCGTGCGCATCTCTATGCATCGAACTCCCCTCTCTACCCAAGCGGCGATGACTCGAGAATCTCTGTGCAGCACTGAGCGAGCTGCTGTACTTGCCTCCTCTGGATCACATAATATTCGAACTACATGGATGTTATCAAGAGGTATTAAGGGCTTTGTGAGTGTTAGATCCTTTCCCGAGGGGGTAGTTCACTGCAGGAGCCGGGCACGACGGCTCGCGACCGTCAAGGCGGCGCACTGAACATCTTGCTGGGAGAACTGCATGAAGGCTGTCGTATTCCACGGACCTCGGACCCTATCTGTTGATGAGGTTCCTAACCCCCGGGTCGAGGAACCGCTGGACGCGGTTATCCGAATCACCACCTCCAACATTTGCGGCTCGGACCTCCACCCGTATGAGGGCCGTTCCCAACTCAACGAAGGGATGGTACTCGGCCACGAGAATATGGGGATCGTCGAAGAAGTTGGAGCCGGAGTGCAACGCGTCAAAGTGGGAGACCGGGTGTCGGTTCCGTTCAACTTGGCATGCGGAACGTGTCGCAACTGCAATGACGGATGGACGTCGGCGTGCCTTCGGGCGAACCCGTCGGGCCAACCAGGCGCCGGCTACGGCTACCCCAAGATGGGCCCATACTGGGGTGGCCAAGCGGAACTTCTGCGAGTCCCATGGGCCGATTTCAACCTCCTGAATCTGCCTGAAGGGACGGAGCACGAGTCCGACTTCGCCCTGTTGTCGGACATCTTCCCCACGGGCTACCACGGCGGCGAGCTGGCAATGGTGTCGCCGGGAAAAAACGTCGTGGTATTCGGGGCGGGCCCGGTCGGCTTGATGGCCGCATACAGTGCGATGCTGCGCGGGGCCGCCCGAGTATGGGTCGTGGACAAGGCACCAGATCGACTTGCGCTGGCGTCCAAGATCGGTGCAACGCCGATCAACTTCTCGGACGCCGATCCGAAGGAAGTGGTCATGGAAGCCACCGATGGTTTCGGCGCCGATTGCGGCGTAGAGTGCGTCGGCTTCCAAGCCCACGACCCGTCGGGCGATGAGCACCCCGAACTTGTCCTCGACAATCTAGTGGGCGTAGTCAGGGCCACCGGGCATATCGGAGTGGTGGGTGTTTACGTATCCGACGACCCTGGCGCGTCAAACGACATGGCAAAACGTGGGCGTGTGGCTTTCAACTACGGAGCGGCCTTCGAGAAGGGAATCAGCATCAAGTCGGGACAATGCCCGGTCAAGCGCTACAACCGAGAGCTTCGTGACATGATCCTCGCCGGGCGGGCGAACCCGTCGTTTATCGTCTCCCACGACATCGCCCTGGACGACGCACCAGGCGCGTACCAGCATTTTGACGCACGCGACGCCGGCTGGACCAAGATACTTCTCCACCCAGCGGCATGAGGCCGTGGCCGGTTCTAAGCCAAATCCGAAGCGCCGATCACCTCGGGCGAGGAGTCGCTGCCAAATCCGACCGCTCTGAGAAGCTGCGCGCAAGAACAGCCACTGCCGACAAGGTAGTCAAATCGGTATGTCCCTACTGCGCCGTCGGGTGTGGCCAGAATATCTACGTCAAAGACGGCCGGGTCGTCCAAATCGAGGGGGACCCGGACTCGCCGGCAAGCAGAGGAAGACTTTGCCCGAAGGGTTCTGCATCTCTCCAATTGACGACGGGCTCCGCGCGAGAGCATCAAGTCCTGTACCGCCGTCCGTACGGGGCGGACTGGGAACCTCTGGACTTGGAGACCGCCATGGACATGGTGGCCGACCGGGTGCTGGCAGCTCGCAGCCAAGGATGGCAGTGGGAGGCGGACGGTAAACGGGTCAGGAGAACCATGGGACTCGCAAGCCTCGGCGGGGCAACTTTGGACAACGAGGAGAACTACCTCATCAAGAAGCTCTTCACCGCCCTCGGCGTGATCCAGGTGGAGAACCAGGCGCGAATCTGCCACAGCTCGACTGTGGTTGGTCTGGGAACTTCATTCGGACGCGGCGGTGCGACCACATTCCCTGGGGATCTGCAGAACTCGGACTGCATCATCATCCAAGGATCCAACATGGCCGAAGCCCACCCGGTCGCGTTCCAGTGGGTGATGGAGGCGAAACTCAAGGGGGCGACGATCATCCACGTCGACCCCCGATTCAGCCGAACGAGCGCGTTGGCAGACGTCTTCGTCCCCGTCCGTGCGGGCGCCGACATCGCGTTCCTTGGGGGAATCATCAACTACGTGCTAACACACGACAAATGGTTCCACGAGTACGTCGTCGCCTACACGAACGCCGCAACCCTTGTCGAGGAGAGCTTCCGAGACACCGACGACCTCGACGGATTGTTCTCCGGCTTCAACGAAGAGACCCGCCACTACCGCCAAACAACCTGGCAGTACAAAGGGATGGCCGTCGCGGCTGCCTCCGGCTCGCGCGACCAATTCGACCAGATGCACGACAAGGCCAGGTCGGAGTCGTCGCACGGAGAGTCTCACGGCTCTGGTGGTCCGGCCCTACGAGGCGAGCCGACACGGGACGAGACCCTGCAGGACCCGCACTGCGTCTTTCAGATACTCAAACGCCACTATGCGCGCTACACGCCCGAGATGGTCGAGGAAATCTGCGGAGTCCCCAAGGAGCAGTTCCTTCGGGTCTGCGAATTGCTCAGCGAGAACTCCGGGCGCGACCGGACTTCCGCCTTCGTCTACGCGGTGGGCTGGACTCAACACTCAGTCGGCGTCCAATACATCCGCGCCGCCAGCATCCTGCAGCTTCTGCTCGGCAACATCGGCCGTCCCGGCGGCGGAATCATGGCCATGAGGGGCCACGCCAGCATCCAAGGATCGAGCGACATCCCGACACTGTTCGATCTTCTCCCCGGATATCTGCCAATGCCGCACGCCCACGAGCACCTGGACCTCGGCTCCTACATCGAGGCGGACTCGGCTGAAAAAGGTTACTGGTCCAAGATGGGCGCCTACACGATCAGCCTCCTCAAGGCTTACTGGGGGGACGCAGCAAACGCCGACAACGACTTCTGCTTCGACTATCTTCCGCGCATCACAGGAAGCCACTCGACATACGACACGGTCGCCGAGCAGATAGCAGGGCGTTGCAAAGGCTACTTCCTAATGGGCGAGAACCCTGCCGTAGGCTCTGCGAACGCGAAGATGCAGCGGCTCGGCATGGCGAACCTGGACTGGCTGGTCGTCCGCGACTTCTCCCTCATCGAAAGCGCCACGTGGTGGAAAGACGGACCGGAAATCGAGTCCGGCGAGATGCGCACCGCTGAACTCGCTACCGAGGTCTTCTTCTTTCCGGCGGCTGCACACACCGAGAAAGACGGCAGTTTCACCAACACCCAGCGAATGCTGCAGTGGCATCATGGCGCAGTCGAGCCCGAGGGGGACGCCCGAAGCGACCTTTGGTTCAACTTTCATCTGGGTCGAATCTTGCGCTCGAAGCTCGCTGGCTCGACCGACGAAGCGGACCGCCCACTCTTGGACCTGACGTGGGATTATCCCACCCACGGGTCACTCGCCGAGCCAAGCTCAGAGGCCGTTTTGGCCGAGATCAACGGCTGGGGACCCGATCGAAAGCCGTTGTCGTCGTACGAGCAACTGGAAGACGACGGGTCGACCACGTGTGGTTGCTGGATCTACTGCGGGGTCTTTGCCGACGGCATCAACCAGGCGGACCGTCGCAAACCACACACCGAACAGAACTGGACCGGCGGCGAGTGGGGATGGGCTTGGCCGGCGAACCGGCGTGTGCTGTACAACCGGGTCTCCGCCGACCTCGAAGGTCGCCCCTGGAGTGATCGCAAGGCGCTCGTGTGGTGGGACGCAAAAAGGAAGCGCTGGGTAGGTCACGACATCCCGGACTTCCCACCGACGAAGGAACCGGGATACCGCCCAAAAGACGGCGCCAAAGGGATCGACGCCCTGTCGGGCACCGAACCTTTCATCATGCAAGCGGACGGCCGAGGTTGGCTGTACGCGCCGGCAGGGGTGGTCGATGGACCAATGCCCACACACTACGAACCTCAGGAATCTCCTTTCGTCAACGCTCTGTATCCCCAACAACGCAATCCGGCTCGAACGCTGCTGCCCACCAAATTGAACAACCGGTTCCATCCAAGTGGTGACCAGCCTGGTAGCGAAGTGTTCCCGTATGTCGTAACCACATACAGGCTCACCGAGCATTTCACTGCTGGAGGAATGAGCAGGTGGTCGCCGTACCTCTCCGAGCTGCAGCCGGAACTTTTCTGCGAGGTCTCCCCAGCGCTCGCAGCTGAGCGAGAACTCGAACACGCCGGATGGGCGACTGTGGTCACCGCCCGAGGTGCCATCGAGGCCCGTGTGCTGGTAACAGAAAGGATGACCCCGCTGGTCGTATCAGGCAGAACGGTGCACCAGATTGGGATGCCGTATCACTGGGGACCAAACGGCTACGCGAGAGGTGACGCCTTCAACGAACTGTCGTCGGTCGTGTTGGACCCTAACGCCCACATACAAGAGGTAAAGGCATTGACTGCGGACATCCGCCCAGGACGCCGACCACGGGGCGCGGAACGGTTAAGGATGGTCACTGAATACCAGTCGCGGGCCGGCATCACACCGACGACAGGAACGGAGCGCTAGCCATGGGCATCTCAGCACTGTTCGGCAGTTTCGTCGGTGGCAGCGACCCTGCGTCGGCTACTGGTTACGCCGATCATCCGCCTCGTGTGGGATTCTTCACGGATACGTCGGTCTGTATCGGCTGCAAAGCCTGCGAGGTGGCGTGCAAGGAATGGAACCACGTTCCCGAAGATGGCCTCAATTTCACCGGGATGTCGTTTGACAATACACTCGGGTTGAGCGCTGACAGCTGGCGTCACGTAGCGTTCATAGAGCCGCCACGACAAGCGAGCGCGCTCAGTGTCAGCGAGCAACCCGGTCGCCGCGACCGGGACGTCAGTCGCAACATCAAGGCTGGCTCCGAGCTGCGATGGCTGATGTCCTCAGACGTGTGCAAGCATTGCACCCACGCAGCATGCCTCGACGTTTGCCCGACCGGCGCACTGTTTCGCACTGAGTTTGGGACCGTGGTCGTTCAAGAAGACGTGTGCAACGGCTGCGGCTATTGCGTGCCTGCCTGCCCCTACGGCGTAATCGATCAGCGCAAGGACGACGGTCGGGTCTGGAAATGCACTTTGTGTTACGACCGGCTAGGTGACGGGATGGAACCGGCGTGCGCGAAGGCGTGCCCGACAGCGTCGATACAGTTCGGTCCTCTCGACGAGCTGCGCGATCGGGCGTCGTTGCGCCTCGAGCAACTCCAGGCCGGCGGTGACACGGAGGCCCGACTGTACGGCCACGACCCGAACGATGGCGTCGGCGGAGACGGGGCTTTTTTCCTCTTGTTGGGGGCGCCGGAGGTTTACGGCCTGCCACCGGACCCGGTAGTCACCACCTCGGACCTGCCAGCAATGTGGGGGCGGGCAGCTTTGGCCGCCGCCGGGCTCCTGGCAGGCGTCGCAGCAATGTTCGTCGGTGCTCACCGGTGACCGACTCCTACTACGGCCGTCCGATCATCAAGGCGCCGGTCTGGGAACCCCTCGACATCGCCGGGTACCTCTTCCTCGGAGGCTTGGCGGGCGCCTCGTCAACGCTCGCCGCCGCTGCGGAGATCACCGGTCGACCCAGGCTGGCCCGGCCGAGCAAGCTCGGAGCGGCGATAGCAGTGGGTGCCTCCCTCGTAGCGCTGATACACGATCTGGGCCGCCCTGGCAGGTTCTTCAACATGCTGCGGGTCTTGAAGCCGACTTCGCCGATGAGTGTCGGGTCATGGTTGTTGGCTGGCTACGCGCCGGCGGCCTTCGCTGCCGCAGCCAGCGACTTGACGGGGTTCGCCCCCGGGTTCGGTACGGCAGCGACTGCCATCGCCGCGCTCACCGGTCCGGCGGTCGCGTCCTACACCGCTGTCCTGATCGCTGACACAGCGGTACCAGCATGGCACTCGGCCCACCGACAACTGCCGTTCATCTTCGCCAGTTCTGCCGCTTCAGCGGCCAGCGGCTTGGCGCTTGTGGCAGCTCCGCTTGAGGAAAGCGGCCCGGCCCGACGTCTTGCAGTAGTAGCCGCAACCACCGAGATCGCGACATCGCGACAGATGAGGGCACGCATCGGCCTGCCTGCCGAAACATATACGCAAGGTAACGCAGGTGCACTCACCAAGGCAGCCGAAGCTCTGACCATCGTCGGCGCCGCTGCCGCGCTGCTGGGTCGGCGCAGCCGAGTCGCTTCCGCCGTCGGAGGCGTGGCGCTGTTGGCTGGATCCGCCTTGACACGCTTCGCGATCTTCGAGGCGGGCGTCGCGTCCGCTCGTGATCCAAAATATACTGTGATACCGCAGCGGGAGCGACTGCAAACCCGGGCGGCGATCAGCGAGCCCTCGTAACCCGAATGTCGCTGTGGGTACCTTCGGGCAGCCGACGATAAGGGTGCAGTTCGGCGGGGTATATCGACTGTGTGAGCAATTTTGAGATCGCTGACGCTTCTCTAAGCGAGGCAGACCATTTCATCATCGGAAGCGACGTGGCATGCACGGACGGCGTCTGCGGGGAACTTCGCAGAGTTGTCGTCAATCCGATCGCACGCAAGCTGACGCATCTCGTCGTCGAAGAAAAGCACCGCCAAGGCTTGGGACGCCTCGTGCCGATACAACTTGTATCGTCCTCTCAGGCAACGATAACGCTGACTTGTACAACAGCCCAGTTCAACGCTCTCGAATGGGCCGAAGAGACCCACTTTCTGGCCGGTCCGGGCAGCCCATGGGGTTACGACGACGGCCAGGTCCTGTCGCAGCCTTACTCCGCGTTGGGAGTCGGTGGAATGGGAGGCTTGGGTGGCATCGGTGGCCTTGAATCTGGTATCGCCGGAACCAGATCGCCCGTGGTCGTAGATAGGGTTCCTGCGGGCGAAGTGGAGGTTCGCCGCGGCGAATCAGTTATAGCTACAGACGGACCGATCGGAAAAGTCGCCGGACTTGCCGTCGACCCGGCTGACCACCACGTGACGCACGTGCTCCTAGACGAAGGACATCTTTGGGGGAAAAAGACGGTGGCTATCCCGATAGGCGCCGTCCGAGGTATCGAGGGAGGGGTGCACCTCGACCTTTCAAAAGACGACGTTCGCGATCTCCCGTCAGTCCAGCTCGCCGAGCCTTGAGTTGCAAACCTCCGCCGGGGAATGGTGGTCGTTTCGCTAAGCGGGGGTCACCTGAACAGAGTTGGTCCGCAACGCTCGTTCTTCGTGACGCCTGACCTCAATGCCCGCATCGCGCTCGCGTGTTTCGTAGACAGGCTGCGGCGCGACCGCAGGACCGGCAACAACCTGTCCTGTTGCCATGTCGAATCGACTTGCGTGCCACGGGCACGTCACACAATTGTCGGCGAGCTTTCCTTCGGAGAGGGGCGCGCCGCGGTGGCTGCAGCGCCCCCCTATGGCGTGTACGCTGCTTGATGAGCGGGTGACCACTAGCGGGCTCGCTCCGGCGCTCGCTCCAACCAACGTGTCCTGCGAAACTTTCACATTGATGGGTGTCCAATCGATATCGGCTACGTTGAAGGCGTTGGTGTCGACGCCCACGCCCATTGCATAGGCAAGGTGACCTCCAAGCCATCCCGAGAAAATCGCCGCCCCTGCGCCAACCATCGATAGAGCCACACCTGAGCGGTAATAGCGCCGTCGGAGTGCCCATGAACCCCCATATGCGGCTGCAGCAGCCATATTAGACGCAAAGTGCGCCGCGCCGATGCGCCGCTCCGATCCGCTGGTGTCGAGCCAGTCCGATGCTCCCGTAAGTGCAGCGGGCAGCACTGACACGACCCCGGCTCCGATCAATGTCCTTGCCGCCCGACGTTCGCCGAACAGGTCAAGCAGAGCCGCGCTCGTCCACGCACCGATCGGCGTCGCCACAAGGAGCGGGTGTACCGGATGGCCGAGCCAGGTACCCGAGAGCGTCGAACGCATTCCGGCGTTGAGCGGTAGACGACTGAGCGCGCCCTGGACCTTGTCGGCAAGTACGTCGAGCCCTTTACTGGCTTCGAGGCGACCAGCCAAGGTATTCAGCGATACCGCCATCGGTTCCTCCTTCGTGTTTTCCTTGCTCCAGCGATGCCTATACCTACCACCTCGCTCCCTTCGCCAATCCGGTCCTCTCTTTGGAGTGGTCTTCATTTAGAACTGTGGTCACGTCGCCGTTGTTGGGTAGGTGACTCTGGTGACCTCTCTCCTCCCGCAACACGTCGCTGTGGCCCTCATCGTCAACGGGAAACATCACGACTGTGTCGTCGACACCCGCTCGACTCTCCTGGACTGTCTCAGGGAACACCTTCAACTGACCGGCGCGAAGAAGGGCTGCGATCACGGACAGTGCGGCGCGTGCACAGTTCTCGTCGACGGGCGCCGGATCAACAGTTGTTTGACGCTAGTCGTCGCCGTCGACGGCTCCGCGGTCATGACGATAGAGGGCATCGCAAACGACGAGTCGTTACATCCTCTCCAGCACGCTTTCCTCGAGTTCGACGCTTACCAGTGCGGATTCTGCACGCCTGGTCAAATATGTTCAGCCGTAGGGGCAATCTCTGAGTTCGAGGCCGGCTGGCCGAGCGCTGCGACTCAGTCAGACAGACCGGACACACTGAATGCAGATGAGGTCCGGGAACGAATGAGCGGCAATCTCTGTCGCTGTGCCGCATACCCCAACCTCATCGCGGCCATTGTCGAGGCGGCGAAATGAACCCGTTGCGCTACGAGAGAGCAAGTGACCAGGCGTCGGCGCTTGCCTTGTTCGCGGGTACGCCCGGGGCGCGTTTCCTTGGGGGTGGCACGAATCTCGTTGATTTGATGAAACTCGGGGTAGAATCCGTCGACTTATTGGTCGACGTTACGCGCGCAGGGTTAAGCTTCATCGACATCGACACTGACGGTGCAACGCATATCGGGGCAGCTGCTCGCAACTCCGATGTGGCAGTGAACCCAATGATCCGAAGCCGGTATCCGCTCCTGTCCGAAGCTCTGCTCGCCGGCGCTTCCGGTCAGCTGCGCAACATGGCGACTGTAGGAGGCAACCTCCTCCAGCGGACGCGTTGCAGATACTTCCAAGACCTCGCCGTCCCCTGTAACAAACGGTCGCCTGGATCGGGATGCCCGGCGATCGAAGGCGAACACCACAACCTGGCCGTGTTCGGTGCTTCCGCGTCATGCGTGGCCACTCATCCTTCCGACATGGCTGTGGCACTCGTAGCGCTCGACGCGTACGTAGTAATCGCAGGCCCAAGCGGTGAGCGGCGCGTTCCGATAGACGACTTCTACCGATTGCCCGGTGATCATCCTGAGCGCGACACGACGATCCGCCCGGGTGAACTGATCACCGCCGTCTATCTCCCGGCCCCTACCGCTGGGCGTTCCTCCTATCGAAAGGTTCGTGAGCGGGCGTCCTATGCATTCGCAGTGGTATCAGTCGCGGCCTCGCTTCAGTTGCACCCCGACGGGGCTATAGCCGACGCGCGCATCGCGCTCGGGTCGGTAGCACACAAGCCATGGAGAGCGACTCGGGCGGAGTCGGCGCTGATTGGCGGTCGCGCTGAGCCCGGGCACGTAAGGGAAGCAATCGACGCCGAACTTGACGAAGCACGTCCGCTGCCTGGAAACACGTACAAGGTGGATTTGATCCGCAACCTTGTTGTTAGCAGCCTCGAAGGGCTTGCGCACGGCGGCGGCCGTGAGGCTCAGCTATGACAGCCACAGCTGAGCACGCCGTCGGCGCCAAGGTCACACGCCTGGAGGGAAGCGACAAAGTAACCGGCAAGGCGCGTTATGCGTCGGATTATCCCTCAGAAAACCCCGCATTTGCTTGGATAGTGCAATCACCCGTTCCTCGTGGGCAGATCGTCGGTATAGACGTCGACGGAGCGCTCAGCTCGGATGGGGTTGTAGCGGTCTTGTGGCACGGAAATACCCCGACCTTGGCAACAGATGATCCGGAGCTCGCCGTGCTGCAGTCCGATAGGGTCTCTTACAGGGGTCAGGTCGTCGCCCTCGTAGTCGCCGAGTCGATCGAAGCCGCGAGGCAGGGCTCACAGATGGTCCGACTTCGCCTGAGGGTCGAGGACCACGATGTGACTCTGGCCGAGGATTCACCGCTCCTGTATTCGCCGGAGAAGGTTAACCCTAACTACCCGGCGGATACCGAGGCGGGCGATCCGGATACGGCTCTCGCGAATGCCGACATCGTCGTGGACGCGCGCTACCAGACGCCGTCGTATCACAACAATCCGATGGAGCCTCACGCAACGATGGCAGTGTGGCGGGACGATAGCCTGACCGTCTACGACTCGAATCAAGGAGCTTCGCCGGTACAGGCCGCTCTTGCCAAGGCGTTCAGCATTGACAAGGAGCAGGTTCGGGTCGTATCTACTCACGTCGGCGGTGGTTTCGGCTCGAAGGGCACTCCTCGTCCCATCGTGGTTCTTGCAGCGCTTGCAGCACGGACGGTAGCGCGACCGGTGAAGCTCGCCGCGACCCGCCAGCAAATGTTCGCGTTCGTCGGCTACCGCACACCGACCATTCAACGAGTTCGCCTAGGAGCGACCAGCGACGGAACGTTGACTGCGATCGTCCACGACGTCGTAGAACAGACATCACAGCTCAGCGAGTTCGCGGAGCAGACAGCTGTCATCACCAGAAGCATGTACCGCTCAGCGAACCGGCGTACGACCCATCGCCTCGCCCGTCTCGACGTACCAACACCGTCATGGATGCGCGCCCCAGGCGAGGCTCCGGGCAGTTTCGCTCTCGAGTCGGCGATCGACGAGCTTGCTTTTGCCTTGGGGATCGACCCTGTCGAACTACGCGCCCGTAACGAACCGGAGTCAGATCCCGAAACCGGCTTGCGGTTCTCGAGCCGAAATCTGCTCGGATGCCTGTCGGAGGGGGCCCGCCGCTTCGGTTGGGGCGGACGGGACCCGAGACCCTGCATGCGCCGAGACGGGCGATGGCTTGTGGGAAGCGGTGTTGCCTCGTCCACGTACCCGGCGCGGGTCCAGCCTTCGAAGGCGGCGGCGACTGCGCTCGAAGGAGGAACTTTTAACTTTCAGCTGGCCGCAGCCGATATCGGGACGGGAGCAAGAACGGCGCTCACCCAGATAGCAGCTGACGCTCTCGGCGTGCCGCTCGAGCGGGTCTCGGTCGCGTTGGGTGACAGCCGTCTCCCGGAGGCGCCGCTCGCCGGCGGGTCCATGGGGACTGGATCGTGGGGTTGGGCGATATGCAAGGCCGCCGAAGCGCTAACTGAACGCCTGAGGTCGACCGGCGGTCAAGTCCCCCAAGGCGGCATTCGGGTAGAGGTGGACACGTCCTCCGATGTTGCCGATCAGACTGACCTCGCACGCTACGCCTATGGTGCGCAGTTCGTCGAGGCCAGAGTCGACGTTGACACCGGAGAGGTTCGGATACCCCGCATGGTTGGAGTCTTCGCTGCGGGTCGGATCGTCAACCCGCTCACGGCACGCTCCCAGTTGATTGGAGGAATGACGATGGGGCTATCCATGGCACTCCTCGAGGAAAGCATCGTCGATCCGCTAGTCGGCGGGTGGGTCAACACCGACTTGGCGGACTACCACATAGCGAGCTACGCGGACGTCGGTGACATCGACGTGTCGTGGCTCGACGAGGACGATCCAGATCTCAACCCCGTCGGCACCAAAGGTATTGGGGAGATCGGCATAGTCGGCACCGCGGCCGCAGTTGCCAACGCGGTACATCACGCCGTAGGTATTCGAGTGCGCGACCTACCCATTCGTCTCGACAAGCTGGTCACGCATTCGCTGTCAAGCGTTGGCGAAGATGCGCAGAGCGTCTAAGAACGGCACCGCCAAAAGGATCGTGCCGGGCACGAGTGCTGCAACTGTTACAGGAATCCAGACCTGCTCGGCGCGCCGGTCGATCTGCGCAATAGTCCGAGTGTGAAGTTCGCGACGGGCCTGTCGGGCCTCGGCAGAAACGAGTCGCGCAAGGTCTGAGGCGTCCGAATGGAGCGTCAGGACTCTGACCAGCCTCGTCACGCCGTCACATCCGGCCAGGTCGGCCCACTCGGCAAGCGCGTCTGCTTGGGATAGTCCCTGCGCCACACGGTTCATGGCGACCCGCAGATCGACTGCGACGCACCCCGCTCCGCGCGATGCACTTCTCGCCAAGGCCGCGTTCAAAGAAAATCCTGCGTTCAGTAACATCGCCAACTGTTCCTCGACAACTGGAAGCTCTAGTGCCGTCGTGGCCTGCCAACGCTTGGATCGGCGTTCGAGATCATGCTCGATCAGCAAAAACACGAGCAACGGCAGGCCCCCTAGCACAAGGACGGCGAGCGGCAACGTGAGGTGTGCGGATCCAGCGATGACCGCAGCCGCCACGAGAGTCAGGGTGCTCCAGACCATCTGACGTGTACGGAAAGTCCTCCCCGTCTGGCGAGAGTGGATCCGCCTCAATCGCTCGTCAGGGCTCGCGACGATGCCGAACAACCGCGAGACACGGTCGCCGAGATTTCCCGCCAATGGGACGAGCACGCCGGCGACCGACCCCTTCGAGATGGCGCGGGCTGCGGGCCGCAGTTGCGAGCCTGGATGGAACGGTTCGAGACGCTCAGCCAGGGACTCGGCTCCGACTCGGCGAAGCTGCGACAGTAGCAGCGAACACCCAGCCCAAAGGAATACACCCACCACCACTTCGATCCGTGTCATCCGAACACCCGCGGTGGGCGCCCAACGCGAAGGAGGCGACCCGACCACACCCAGCATGCAGCTAATGCGAGCAAGCCGGCAACGACCGCGAGCTGGCCCCCAGGGCTCGAATACGCAGCGCGGCCAGAACCGATCGACAGCCCTGCCAACGCCATTCCCAGAGGGACGAGCAAGACGAAGCGGCGAGCAAAGCGGACACCGGCCTGCTTGGCAGAAGCTTCCTTGCGCGCCTGCAAATCCGCTAAGCGGTCCTCGATCAAGTCGCCGATGCGATCGTCAAGGTCGGAACCACCCAGTTCGTGTGCGACGAGGAGCGTTTCGCACACGGCGTCGGCCGTCGAATCCACAAGCGCTTCTTTGAGCGTGGCTGTAGTTGCAGCAAAGTCAGTGGTCAACTGCCAGTCTCGTTCAGCAACCGCAAACGCTGGCGTCCACTGGTCAGGCGCCCTCCGACCCGCTTCGAAGAGAGCTTGGGGTACCGATTGACCGAGGGAGCCAGCCCTCATCCGGATCTCCTCGAGTATCGACGGCCACGCATCCATGGCAGCTTCGATGCCGGCCTGGCGCCGACGCCGGTAGCTCGCCAACGGGAACCCTCCAGCCAGGATCCCAGCGACAACCGATGACACAACCGAGTCGAAGACTAGGTAACTCCCAAGAGCACCGATCAGTCCAGCTGCAGCGAGCGCTGCGCTAAAGGTACCGGAGGATACGTCGGCCAAGCCGGCCTGCACCATCCAGGTCCTGATACTACGGCGCAGTCGCTTTCCTTGCGGTTCGGCCACCGTCGATCGGGTCCGTGCCTCTGCGCCGAAGGCGCTAAGGATCAAGTAGACACCACAGCCAGCAAGAACTGCTGCGACTGCTGCCACGTCCGGCGCGCTCACCGCGCTCCTTGCCCCGCCAGCAACGACCTCACGTCAAGCCCGCGCAACTCGAAGGCTCTCGTCAGCCGCACCGGTATGTTTCCCGACCAGCACAGTTCCTCCCCGAATCGACTCCTGGCGAAGACCGTCGTGGTGGTAAAGGCCACGGTTCCCTCCGACACCTGCAGATCCTCCACGGCGAGAATTTCGCTCACACGGATCTCCCCTCCGAGCCGAACGCAGTGGACGACCACGTCGACCGCTTCGCTGACAAGTGCTGACAGAGCCGACGTTGTGAGTTCCGAGCCAACATCTGCGAGTTGACAGACGAAGCGCAGCCGGGACAGCGCCTGACGAGCAGAACCTGCGTGTATCGTCGTGAATCCTTGCACGCCTGACGAGAGGGCCAACAGCAGCGGCAACGCTTCTCTGTCGCGAACTTCGCCGACTACCGCCACGTCAGGTGCCATCCGCAGGAAACCGGCCACCAGGCGGCGCAGATCGACTTCTTTTCTGTCGGAACGGGCGGGCCGTGTCTGCATGTGCGCGACGTTGGGTAGTTCGACTATCGTCTCGAACACCTCTTCAGCGACGACCACCCGCATCGACGGGTCGATGTCAGCCGCCAGGCATCCGAGCATCGTCGTCTTCCCCGACCCGGGGGCTCCCGCGATCAGGATCGATGCTCCGCTCTTGACGCACGCGGACAGAAACCTCGCCGCCGCCCGGTCGAGCATGCCGAGAGCGATCAACTCGTCGAGGGTACGGCGCAACACCCCCGAAAATTTTCTGATATTCACGAGCATATGGCCATCTCTGCCGACGTCAGCGTGGACGATGTGCATCCTTGCCCCGTCGTCGAGTTGCGCGTCCTGAAGACCCTCCGCCGGATCCAGCTTGCGGTGCGAAGCGCTCGAATCCTCCAAGATCTTCGTGATCACCCGCGTGACGTGCTCGTCGTCGTGGAACACCTCGTCGTGGAATCCCCCAGCAGCAGTGCGCCGCTTGACGAAGATCGACGACGGCCCGTTAACCATAATTTCCCACACGTCGGGGTCCGCAAGAAGCGCCTCTAGCGGCCCGTAGCCGACAAGGTTTCGAAGCGCCCGCTCCACAGCCCCATCCGGGTCGACGATGTCAAGCGACCGCCGGCCGCCCCGATACTGGCTGCGCCACTCGTCCACCTCCTCGCAGAGCAGGCGGCGAAGAACGTCGACCGACCCCGGTTCGCCCATGTCGAGATCGGCCTCTTTCGCTCGTTCCTGGGCGGCAAGCTCGATCTGGCGGAGAGGTGATACCCACCCCTTTCTTTCTACAGGAGCCCCAACGGTGACCACACACGAAACATACGCAAACTACACGCGTGTTCGAAAGGGGGTAGCGCAAAAACCGCCGAGATTCAGACTGAGCGGGCACCTGCTCGGGCTCACCTGCCACGCTTCGAGTCAGACAGACGAGAGCTGCAGGAGTTCCATCTGTCTAGAAGATCCAGAACCCGCTGCGAGCCTGTGAACGAGACAATCCGTTCCTCAGTCGGAATCGGTCACCGCCGAGATACCGGTCACGGGGTGAGGGGCGTGACGATGACTAGTCCGTTGGCACCGTTGCCGCCGTTCTCGTCGCCATGCTCCCGCCGCCGCCGCCGCCAGTTCCGGCGCTCACACCCCCGGTGCCGGGGGAACCGACCCCTTGGAAAGCTCCTACGACGGTTCCGCCGGCGCCGGCGGTGCTGTGGGCATTGCTGCCGACGGCGATGCTGCCGCCGTTGCCACCGGTGCCGCTCCCGGCGTCGTTCTCGCCGCTTCCGCTGGTCGTCTCAATTAGTGGTGTGGCGTTTCCGGTGGCAGTGCCGTTGCCGCCCGAGCCTCCAGTGCTGGCCGCGCCTGGGGAGTTTGAGGTGTCAGGGGTTCCGCCGCCCCCGGGACTACCTCCGGTGGCGGTGACTCCTCCTCCACTGCCACCTGCGATGTAGTTGACATCCGATGGGCCACCCGCGGCTCCA
>JAKCEB010000164.1 GCA_021838305.1 Actinomycetes bacterium
TCAGTTCTGCCGCCACAGAGTCGCCGCCGGTATGAAGATCTTGCGGGCGGCGAACTGTGGCGGCGTCGAAGTCGCAGCGGCCGCTCGCATTCGGGGCGTACCGATGCTCTCCCACGGGTCTATCAAGAATCGGATCCGTCTGGTCCACGCCGGCCGGGCAACGCCGCTGTCGTCAGAGATCTTCTCCGCCATGCCAGCCAGCAGGTTGTCGAAGAAGTCCGATCCTGATCCCTGCGGTTTGGCGGCAATAGCCGCGATCGCGTCTTGGGGTCGCCGCGTGAGATGGTCGACAAATGAGCGCAGCCTGGTCCAATCCGGTTGAACCTCACCGGCCCGGTCCAGGCGCCACGCGTCAGCCAGATCGGCGAGTTCAGGGATCGACTCCTCCCGACGCCGCCCGAACTCGAGATCCTCTCCCAGCGCATTGAGCAACTTGCGCAGCGTGCCCGTAGTCGGATCGATGTGGCCGCGCTCGATACGACAGATAGTCGCGTAGGAGACATTCGACCGGTCGGCAGGTTGTTCGCCGGGTTTGGTGTCCAAGTGGTATCCCAGAGCGGTGGTTCAGGACGAACTCGTTGCCCTTCACCGGAAGGATTCGAGCGGTACCCTGCTTAGGTGGCCAGGACGGACTCCAATCGACTCAGCCCCGACGAGGCGCGCCAGGTACGCGAAGCTGAGCGCCGTCTGGAGGCTCTCCTCCAAGTCGCCGAGGACGCCCACGCCGACGGGCGTTTGGCCGGCGTCATCGGCGACACTCCCGGCGTACAAGAGCAACTTCAGTCCTTTCTCGACGCGTAGGCCGCAGTTCAGGACGTGGCCAGCGGTCACTGGGTCGTCAACGCCCTCGACGCGTACGCGATCTGGACGATCCGACACCAGCCCGATCCTGACGAGAAGGCGTTCGTAGTCAACTGGCTCGCCGACTGTGAGGCGGTCGGGCCGCCCGACGACGCCACGGTGGACAACAGAAAGAACTTCACGGCCCGAGCGGGCCATCGGCAGTTCTATTACCGGCGCTTCGACCTAACCGGCAAAGATCCGGCCGGCTACATCCTCGTGATGGAGATCCAGTAGCGGCCCGAACTGCCCCGCGTACTCGCCCACGATCCGGCGATCAAGGACACCGTGAGGTCGGCATGTTGGGGCGCTTCTAGTAAGAGCGGTATGGGGCGCGGGCGTCGACAATGATTGAAATGTGAGAGTCCGTCCTCGCCTCAGCCGAGACCTTGAGGCCCTGGTCGAAGTCGCGGCGAGGGTACGAGACCGGGATGGCTACCCGGCGTATCTGCCACACGATGACTTCCACGGCTTCCTGACCACGCCAGCAGCCGTTGCTGCGTGGGTCGCTGAGGTCGACGACACCGTGGTCGGCCACGTCGCTCTAAACTTCGAGAGCCATCCCGCTGCGATGGCGGTCCTCCGCGGCGCCGGAATCGCCGGTGACTTGCGCGTTGTGATGGGGCGGCATCGGCACACCGCTCGGTCACGGGTCTACAGCCGCCGCCATCGCTGGGGCCTGTGCGTTGTGGAGACCGAACCCGGACTGACCAAACGCGACCGCGAGCAGTCTGCTAGGCATCGTCCGATGCAAGTTCCCTCTCTTGTGACGACCCTTCGGCAGCGTGCGGACGAGGCGGGGTTTCCCTTCTCGTGCGAGGACATCACCGGAGAGCTGCTCGCCGTGCTCTCTGCGGCGGTGCGCCCAGATGGCCGGATCCTAGAGATCGGGACCGGCATAGGAGTGGGGCTCGGATGGATCGTCGCCGGACTCGACGGGCGAAATGACGTATCGGTCGTGACCATCGAGCAGGATCCCCGCCGGTCTGCCATGGCGCAAGGTGCCGACTGGCCCGCTTGGGTCCAGTTCGTCAACGGTGACGCCATCCGCGAGCTGCCGGGACTGGGGAGCTTCGACCTCATATTCGCTGACGCCGAAGGAGGTAAGTGGTACGGCTTGGACCTGACGCTCTCAGCTCTCAGCCCGGGGGGAATGCTCGTCCTGGACGACCTGGTACCTCAAGATTGGAAATCGGATCCCGAGAAGGCAACTCACCACGAGAAGATCAAGGAGATCCGGCGACAGATCCACAACGATTCCCGAATGATCGCGACAGAGATGACGCACGCCACAGGTCTTCTGTTAGCGGTGCGCCAGCCGCTATGAGCGACTCACGCGGCGACCGCAAGCGAGACGGGCAAGCGGACACGAGCGAACGGGACCTGGCGATCGGGGACGCGAGCTATCGGCGATATAGGGACACCTTCTGATGGGGATTCTGGGGCAGCTGTTTGCGCTCGCCGGCAGCACGAGTCGCGGGATGAGGTTGACCTGACGTCAGCAGCCAGCCGGTCGTACACGGTGGGTTGTCCGTGGGTCGGCATGTCGGGCTGCCACTTGAACCTCTCGTAGCACGACGCCTGCGTCGAGGGCGGCCATGATGAACGCTGCTCGCAGACCGACCGTCGTCGTACTTCGTAGTACACTCTGTGGGGTGGCAGAAGTGGACTGGTCCTACCGGGCCGACTACATGCGAGAACGCCATGGGATCGAAGTGGAATGGGCAGACGAGGCGCTTGAGGACAACCGCGACGCCCCTATCCCCGAAGGGGCCAAGGTGACCCGGCCGAACCGGGGTCGATCCACCGTCTATTCGATCCGGCTCAACCCCGACGAGGTCGCCGCACTGCAGTCCATCGCGGATGCAGCCGGCGTCCCAGGGTCAACCCTCGCCCGGTCATGGATCGTGGAACGAATCCAAGAAGAACAAGCTGGGCTGAGTGATGCCGAGGCCGAGCTGCGCGCCGCCCAGCGCCATCTCACCCACCTGCAACGGCATCTCCGCCAACAGGCGTCATCCTCGTAGCAGGCACATATGAGAGGCTCCGCGCCCGGCGAAGGTGGCCATAGTCAGCCGCTCGGGCGGCCCAGCTCTCCGTCCGACGGCGACCACCAGGCCGTTATCGGCGATACAGACGTCCGGCTGGCTACCGAAGTGGCTACGGGTCTGAACGGAAAAACAGCTTTCTACTCAGGCTGGCAGAGGCCCGGAAAGGGCCTCCCACCTGCGGATCCTCGAAAGAGTGGGCCGAGGCGGATTCGAACCACCGTAGGCTATGCCGGCAGATTTACAGTCTGCTCCCTTTGGCCACTCGGGCACCGACCCAGGAGTTCCTTAGCGTAGCCCAACTGGGCGCCCCCCGCCACAGCGAGCCGGAATCGATCCTGTCCCGGCCTGACGGCCTAGCGCTCGGCGCCGGTGCGCAGCATTATGGTGACATGTACAAAGAGATCCTCTACTCCGTCGACGACCCTGTCGCCACTGTCACCCTCAACCGCCCACAGTCGCTCAATGCGTGGACACAGCGCATGGCAGCCGAGTTCCGCCACGCGATCTATCAGGCTGAACACGACCCGGCCGTCGTCGGAATCATCGTCACGGGCGCGGGGCGGGCGTTCTGCGCCGGCGCTGATATGCGCAACCTGACCACCCTTTCGGCCGGAGGTTCTGTCGAGACCGACAACGCAGACGTGGCGGTCGCGGAATGGGAGTTCCCGGAGGACTTCAGCGGCGCCTACACCTGGCTGATGGCGCTTCGCAAACCGGTCGTCGCCGCCATAAACGGTCCGATCGCCGGGATGGCGGTGCCGATCGCAATGTCGTGCGACATCCGCTTCATGGCTTCCGACGCCCCTCTCGTGACGGCATTCGCCGAGCGCGGCCTCGTCGCCGAGTGGGGATTATCCTGGCTTTTGACCCGGCAAGTCGGCGCAGGGCACGCCCTCGACCTGCTTTTCTCTTCGCGGCGCGTGTCTGGCACTGAGGCCGCCGCGATAGGTCTCGTACAAAAAGCGCTTCCCGCCGACCAGGTCCTTGCTCATGCAGTTGAATACGTGAAAAGCCTCGCGGCTAGGTGCTCGCCGACTTCGCTCGCCCTGATGAAAAGACAGGTTTACAGCCAATTGACATCGTCGCTCGGCGACGCGGAGAGGGACGCTCTACGTCTGATGGCTGAGAGCTTCGTTCGTCCCGACTTCAAGGAGGGCGTCTCCTCCTTCGTGGAGAAACGCCCGCCGCGATTCGAGCGGCTCAGCTAGAGGCGAGCCGAGCTTTTTGCACTTTGCCCATGGCATTTCGGGGAAGCTCGGATCGTAACTCCACACGCCGTGGGCGCTTGTGGACGGCGAGGTGCTCGCCGGCGAACACCGAAAGCTCCTGGCCCGTGACTCCGCCGTCGACGACCACGTACGCGACGACGACTTGGCCGAGGTCGTCGTCTTTTTCCCCGACTACTGCTGCTTCGCGGACAGCAGGGTGAGCAAGGAGAGCCGCCTCGACCTCACCGGCGCCGATTCGGTAACCACCGGACTTGATTAGGTCGACCGATTTCCGTCCTACGATGCGATGCCATCCATCTGCGTCGATCGACGCCACGTCACCGGTGACGAACCATCCGTCGTCGCTCTGCGCCGCCGCCGTTGCTTCGGGGAGGTTCCGATATCCGCTCATCACTGTCGGCGTGAGAACTTCGAGCTCTCCCACAGCTTCCCCGTCGTTGACCATCACTGCGCCTTCGTCGTCGCGCAGGCGTGTGGACACTCCAGGCAGTGCGGCACCTACCCATCCGGCGCGGCGTTCGCCGCGGGCCCGGCCGCTGACCGTGATGAGCGTCTCGGTCATCCCGTAGCGTTCGACCGGACCCTGCCCGCAATACGCCTCGAGTTTCTCGAAGACGGGCGCGGGCAGACCAGCGCTTCCTGAGACCAAGAGCCGGGCGCCACGAAGCGCCGTGGCAGCGGCCGTATCTGCAGCGATTCGCGACCACACGGTCGGAACCCCGAAGTACACGTCCGCGTCGGCCGCGGCGTACGCGTCGGGAGTCGGACGGCCTGTGTGCACCACTGGACTGCCGACACGAAGAGGCCCGAGGATACCGAGGACCAGGCCGTGCACATGAAAAAGAGGCAGCCCATGCGCAAGAACGTCCTCGGGTGTCCACTCCCACGCCTCGGCGAGCATGTCCAGATCCAGGGCGATGGCGCGGGCGCTGAGCTGGACGCCTTTGGGAAGGCCGGTCGTTCCGCTCGTGTAGAGGATCATCGCTATACGCTCGTCGGCTAAGACGTGGCGGGGCGAGAAATCGGCGTGCTCGGTAACGTCGATCGGGAGCTCGGCCGTGTTCAGTACCGCCGCGGCGCCGCTGTCGCTGCGAATGTGGCTGAGTTCCAAGGGTCCCGCGTCGGGGGCGATCGGCACGACGGGGACGCCCGCCGTCAGGGCGCCGACGATCGCCACGACTGCCTCCAGGCTCGCGTCGGCGTGAACGGCGACGACCGGCGCTCCCTCGATGCGCGATGCGACAGCCCCGGCGGCACCGGCCAGCTCGGCTAGGTGCATGCGCCGCCCGCAGACGGTCACCGCCGGGCGGCCCCTGCGACTCGCGTTGCCACCAGAGGCGTCGGGGCCGCTTCGGCCGGTTAGTGCGGGGATGAGATCCACGTCAGGACTGTAGGCGCTGCCTCGATTAGCGTTGAGCCATGCCCACCTTCGACATCGTGTCACAGGTCGACATGCAGGAAGTTCGAAATGCTGTCGATCAAGCGCAACGGGAGCTGTCGACGCGCTTCGACTTCAAAGGCACCGACTCCTCCGTGGAGCTTTCCGGGATGGAGCTACGACTTCACTCCTCCACTGAGGACCGGTTGCGGGCCGTACTGCAGGTCGTCGAGGAGAAACTCGTGAAGCGGCAGGTCTCGCTGAAATGCCTCGACGCACAGAAAGTCGAGGAAGCCTCGAAAGGCGCGGCCCGCCAGACGATCACCATCAAGTCAGGCTTGTCTCCCGATAATGCCAAGACGATAAACCGCTGGATCAAAGAGAACGCTGCGAAAGGCACGTCGTCGAGCACGCAGGGCGAGCAGGTTCGGGTGACCGCGAAGAAACGCGACGATCTTCAAGCCGTGATAGCCGGGTTGAAAGCGGAGGACTTCCCGGTTCCCCTGCAGTTCGAGAACTTCCGAGACTGAAGTAAAGGGGCGACCTTCGGGTTATGAGCTGCATTAACGCCATATTGATCCGTGTTGGGCCGTGCTAAATTTTGCCTCTGACCTGCGCTTACGCGATATCGATATATCGGCGAATGCCGGTCCGTGACGGCCTTTTCTACCGCGTCCGGTAGAAGAATCGGCGCCAAATCACACAGGCACGATGACCGCACCAAGTTGCTCGGCGATCTGCTCCGCGAGAAGGCGCCCGTCGCCGGTCGTGAGGTCGGCGTAATGGGGATCGCCAGGGTGCC
>JAKCEB010000165.1 GCA_021838305.1 Actinomycetes bacterium
ACCCCAGGTCTTCATTGCGAGAGGAACGTGCTTGGCACGGTAGTACTCGTGGTCGAAGGTTGACCCCTCGCCGCTCGGGTAGTAGACGCTGACTTTTATCATGCTCTATTAGTACATCATCCGTGGGTCTCGGTAATGCTTGAACTCGATCAAGTTCCCCGACGGGTCCCGGAGGACGAAGGTGACGTGCTCTTCGACCATGTCCTTGAACCTGGGTTCGCAGGCTTTGAAGAACGGGACGTCCCTGGTGACTGCGCAGAAGAGGACCGCTTCGAACTCGCTTCGATCTACGAAAGTGACCCCGAAGTGGCGTGGGTAGAGCTCGGGGTTGCGGTCCCACTCGTCGGAGACGTGGCAGACCACCTGGTCGCCGAAGAAGTCGAGCGTTATCCGGTCCTCGTAGCGCCGCGCGAGGTGGCAGCCGAGCTTGCCGACGTAGAAGTCCTGGGCCTCGTCCAGGTCTCGGACGGGTATTGCCAGATGGAAGACGTTGCTTGAGTTACGCATCGATTCGTTCCTTGCTGAAGCTTGCGAATGTGTCCGACCTCAGACCGAGACGTAAAGTCTCGAGGCCGATGACGTCCCCCGGAGCGACGTTGCCCACGTTGACGTTGGGTCCCGCCATCCCCACGAAGTAGACCTGCAGCCGCTTCGTGGGTGCCTCGAAGAGCAGCTGCGACCAATCGATGCCCGTCAACGCGAACGCATCGAGGATGTCCTCGCGGGCGGTTCCGTCCGGTCGGCATATGCCGCTCTGGCCGCTCTCGCGGGCCTCTGCCGTCACGAGCCACGCCCCGCTTTGGAGGTCCTGCCTCGCCTGGACGGCAAGATCGGCGGCTGCGGAGGCGCCTGCCCGGGTCTGGTCTTTGTATCCGACCTCGGTTATGACCGTGAAGTCCCTGGCCGCCCGGCGGATGTATCCGGCCCGGTCCTCGGGGGAGATCTCGATCGTCCCGTCCGAGATCTCGACATGGCTCACGCCGAGATGCCCGCAGAAACTCAGGTAATCCTCGAAGCGTCCCGCAGCCACGAACTTCTCGAAGAGCGTCCCGCCGAAGTAGGCGTCGATACCCTCGTCGCGCAACACATGCAGCTTGGCCTCGATGAACGGGGTCACCAGAGCGGTTCCCCAGCCGAACTTCACCAGGTCGATGTGCGTGCCGGCGCTGGAGATCGCGTCGGTGAAGCCAACCAGTGGCATCCCAGAGTCGATCATCATTGTGAGGCCGCTCTGGCGAGGCTTCACGGTCCGCAAGGGAAGCTCGAGCGCTGCGGCTGCCAGGGACACGGCGCTGCGCCGGGGCGCGGGTGCACGGTTACCCCCCGCGGGGTGCATGCCGCGACTCGCAGCGAAGTCCCTCAATGGGTCCTGGCCGCTGTCGGGCTTCACGTACCCTTCTAGAGGTGAACCGTCGGACGGGTCGACGCCGTTGGCGACGAGGTTGGCGACCTCCCCTCGGCGGATCTTGCCGGTCGGCCCCGCCGGAAGCGAGCTCGTGACGTGAATCTCCACCGGGCGCTTGTAGCGGCTCAGGGCCTCCTCGCAGCGCTGCGACAGCTGCAGAGCCAACGCTTCGGGTGACTGGGCCGCCGCTTCGGCCGCGATGACGAAGGCCACCGGCTCCGCGCCTACCGTTGGGTGGGGGCGCCCGACGACTACCGCCGCCGTCACGTCTGGGTGGGCCAAAAGGACCTCTTCGACCTCGCGGGGGACGATCTTCTCGCCGCCCCGGTTGATCACGTCCCCGTCGCGGCCGACCAGGTAGAGATAGCCGGCCTCGTCGAGGTATCCGATGTCGCCGGTATCGAGCCAGCCGTCGCCGCGAACAGCCGCCCGCGACGTCCACTCGCGTGACACTCCGTCGCCGGGAAGCTTCGCGCTGGCGGGGTCGCCCACGGGACAGCACGCCCAATAATGTGACGTAACGCGGTCGCCTTTGATCTGAACTCTCCCCGCAGCCAAGCTCGAAGCGGCTTCACCGTTCTCGGCGATCACACGTAGAGCCACGTCGACAGGCAGGCCGACGGATCCGGGCCGCACGTTGCTGGTCGGATTCGCCGTTATCTGGCTCGCCGCTTCCGTCATGCCGTACGTCTCTATGACGGGGATGAAGCTGAACGCTTCGAAACGCTCCCGCACGCCGGCGGGGAGGGGTGCGGACGCGGAACGTGCCAGTCGAGGCCGCGAAGTCGTGAAACCGGGGCGGTTACCCGGAAATTCCGACGAGGCCGGCCCGGGCGACGAGGACAGGATCGCCAACATGGCCGGAACCAGGTTGAGCCACGTGGCTCGAAGCGAGTCGACAGTCGACCAGAAGTTGCGTCGCGAGAACTGGCGTTCGACGACTATCGTCGAATCCGCTACCAGGGCTGACAGGACGCCGACGACGAGTCCGTTGATGTGGAACAGCGGAAGAGGCGAGTAACCGATGTCCGACGACGTCAATGCAAGCTCCGACGCAACCCCTGCGGCGGTGGCCAGAAGTTGGGCTTCGCTAAGCGGAACGATCTTCGGCTCGCCGGTCGTGCCCGAGCTGGACATTAGAAGCGACAGCCGGGAGGGGGTTTCGGGGAAGTCCGCCGCCGGCATGCGCTCGCCGCCGAGGGCCAGGAGCGTCTCGCTGTCAGCCCACCAGGTTTCGATCGACATGGCCGGCTGCGCAGCGGACGGCCACAGGGACGGGATCCCCTCGGCGCTCGGGTACATCCCGAGGCCGCTTCGATCTGTCACCAGAGACCTCACCCCGAGTTGGCGGATCCGGGCGTCGAGATCCGCCTGCGGCGCCGCCGGGTCCAACGGAACCACCACTACGCCGCTCGCGAGAGCCGATACGAAGTTAGCTGCCATCGCAACCGGATCGGCTACGGCGAGCCCGACCGGGCCTTCGAGACCACTCGAGCGCCAGCGGTCTGAGAGCTCCGCCACTTCGCGCCACGTGACGCCTTGACCGGTGGCTCCCTCCACGATGGCAGGCCGATCCTGTGAGGATCTCGCGTCCAGGTAACCGCGTACGTTCAGCATGAAACTAGTACTCCTGTCGTTTGGTTCTGCAACTGGTTCGTCTCGGCTTTGCGCTGGATCACAGACGTCCGGGGTCGGCGTGTAACGGCGGCTCGCCACGGCCTACCGGTGAGCGCCAGTGAGAGGGGGGTCTTACGCGCGACCAGTGTCAGCGCGGTCGCACCGGAGACGGTTATTAGATACGAGACAATCGTCGCCACCACTGCCGGCATCGCCTGGTGGCCGTTGCCGAAGCCTGCGTAATCGAGCAGCAATGCGAGCACCAAAGGATGCGCGAGGTAGATGCCAAACGACGCGTCCGACAGAAGCTCGATCGCGTGCTGGCCGCGGCGCGGCCCGGTTGCCCAGCGACGGCCGATCATGTAGACGACGAGAACCGCCGCGAGACACGACAGCGCCATCGCCGGCTGGAGAACGCCGTTTGCACGCCTCGGGGCCATGCTCGAAAGCTGTCCGGCGTACGCGGCGAGTGAGCCTGCGACCGCGAGCACTGCTACGCCGAGCAGCCACCGCGACCGGCGGGCCACTACCGCCTCTATCTTGTCGAGGTGCACGGCGGCGTACGCGCCACCGAGTACGTACATCGCATAGGTGGGCAGCAGCTCGTAGGCGTGTGCGTAGCCCCAGCCGGCTGTGCCGGCAGGCGCGCTCGAGTACTGCAGAAGTGCGAGCCATGCGAGGTTCGCCACCACGATTGCGGCAAACACCACCGCAGCCCGGTCGGCGGTTGCGCGGACGAAGCGGAGTATGAGCGGGAAACACAGGTAGAGTTGGATCGTCACGACCAGGAAGTACAGGTGGTACATGGCTCCCCCGTCCAGGAGATCCACAAGGAAACCGCGAAGTGACGGGTGAAGGTGCGCATGCCCGAAGACGCCGTAGGCGTAGTAGACGGCGCTCCAGGTGACGTAGGGCACCACGACGAAGCCGATCCGCTTCCTCCAAAACAAGCCAGCCTTCATCGGCCTGCCCCACGCCGAGAAGACCAGGACGAAACCTGTTATGGCGAAGAACACCTCCCGCCCATACTGCAGGAGCATCATCATCCCTGCGGCAACCCGGTTACTCGGCAGCTCCGTAAATGCCAGCGAATGCACCGATATGACCGCCGCGAAAGTGAGGAGCCGCACCACATCTATCTGCCATAGATGTCCTTTGGTTACTTCACGTGTCGCCCCGTTGCTGTTCCCTCGCGGGAGACCGCCCACCGCGGCGTCAAAGGCCTGCGCGGTGGCGACTCCGTTCGACATTTCTTCATCCTCGGAGCGCTAGCTGAGAGCGCGACTCAGCGCCCGCTGAGAGGTTGCTGAAAATGCAGCCGGTGGAGACGCCTCAGGCGGCGGACGCCATAACCACCTGCGCGACGTCCAGGTAACCGGAACGGAAGCCGGCCTCCGAGTAAGCGAGGTAGAACTCCCACATCCGTCTGAACGTACCGTCGAATCCGAGCCGGTCGACCGCCTGCTCCTCGTCGACGAATTTCCGCCGCCACTCGGCGAGAGTCTCCGCGTACGAGTGACCGAAATGATGTCGCTGGAGCACCTTCAGCCGGGTGTGAGAACGGATCGTGGTCTCGATCGCCTCCATCGAGGGAATGATGCCACCGGGAAAGATGTACTTGTGGATCCACGTCCAGGAGTTCCGGGCGGCCACGAACCCGTCGTGGCGCATGAGGATCGACTGCAGACCGATCCGCCCGCCCGGGGCTAGGCGGGCCTCCAGGGTCGAGAAGTAGGTGGGCCACCAGCGCTCCCCGACTGCTTCGACCATCTCAACGCTCACGACAGCGTCGAATGTTCCCATGGCGCTTCGGTAGTCCTCGACTCGCACGTCGATCAGATTTGACAATCCTTGGTCGGCGATGCGCCTGCGGGCCAGCGCAGCCTGCTCGACCGAAAGCGTCAGACTGGTGACCTTGGCGCCGCGCTTTGCGGCTCTCATCGAAAGTTCACCCCAGCCGGTCCCAATTTCGAGGACTCGGCTGCCGGTACGGACATGAGTGTCGTCGAGAAGGCGGTCGATCTTTCTTGCTTGAGCCGCCTCCAACGGCTCGTCAGGAGCCGCGTAAAGCGCTGAGGAGTAGGTCATGGAAGGGTCCAGGAACAGCGAGAAGAGCTCGTTTGACAAGTCATAATGCCTCGCGATGTTGCGCCGGGCTCCTGTCGGGTTGTTGTCCTCCTCCTCAGGCAGAGCCGGCTCGTAGAAGCGGCGGATCCACTGCAGCCGGGGCGGTATCAGCGTCCTCATGTGCGAAGCCATGGCACTCAACAATCCCGCAAGGTCAGAGGAGCGCCAGTCACCGGCCATGTAGCCTTCGCCGAACCCGATCTTGCCGTCCCTGCCAAGCCGGTCGAAGAACTGCCTTGGCCGCAGCACCTCCATCACCGGGCCTCCTTGGCATCCGAATTGCGTCCCGTCCGCCAGGACCACCGCTATCCCGGTGCGCACCGCGGCTCTGCGAAGCAGCGACTCTGCGATCGTCGCCCGAAGCGGAGCGACCCTTGGTGCCCGCAGCGCGGGCCAGCGTCGATAATCAACGTCCGCTTGGGCTTTCACCGCTTGGGCTTTCACCGCTTGCGCGCTCTGGGATCTGTGTACTTCAAGAAGGCTCATTTGCTGGCAGCCTCACCGTTGTGCAAAACGCTCACTCCCTTGCTCCATAATTTGATTCCCTGCCACTGGATAAGCGCCCGCGTGCGCAGCGGTGCCAACGGGTACCGGGCAACGAGCCGTGCCAAATTTGCTCCGGAGGCTGGTATCCGCCGTGCGGACATCCACGCACGAAACGTAGCCTCGTCTTCGCGCTCAAGGGTCACCGAAACGTTCAGGTGCTCCCCGGGATCCGACACGGCTATTCGGTAACTTCCGTCGACTGGATAGAAGGGGGACACCGTCATCTCTTTTCGTACCTGTGCAACGTTTGTCGAGGGATCATCTACTTCGAGTACGTAGCAGTGACGCTGTCCGTATGTGTTATGCACTTCAGCAACCCTGGCCGACAACGACCCGTCGGTGCGGTAAGCCCAGTAGACGCTGATCGGGTTGAACACGTAACCGGCGACCGCCAGGTTCGTCAGTACGACAAGCCTGGACACCTCGATCCCCTCGTCGAGGAGTTGCGCCTGCACATCGAGATGGTCGCGTTCCCGGTAGCGGGCGAACGGTTGAAAGATCCGCGGGAGTTCGGGTGGCTTCGAAAGGTCGAACAGCCACATATAGCTCCGATATGTGAAGTCGTTTCTGACCGGGGAACGGCGGCTGTG
>JAKCEB010000166.1:0-2181 GCA_021838305.1 Actinomycetes bacterium
GCTCAGCGTCCTGGCTCAGCGTCCTGGCTCAGCGCTTTAGGCCGTTAGCGCAACGCTGCCATCTTGCGCCCAGGTATCGTCGACGGGTGGCCTCATCAGACCTCGACAAGCGCGCACGGGAGCTACATGCGCTCATCGAGCATCACAACGAGCGCTACTTCGTCCTCGACGATCCGGAGCTGACCGACGCAGAATACGACGAGCTTGTCGGCGAACTCGCCCGGATAGAGCGCGAGAACCCGGACCTGATTTCCGACACGAGCCCGACAAGTCGGGTCGGAGGCGAGGCCTCGACGCTGTTCGCTCCCGCCCGCCACGCTTCGCCAATGATGTCGCTCGACAAGACGACCAGCTACGACGAGCTGCTGGCCTGGGGGCGGCGCATGGAGCGCCTCGGCGCCGCGACCCTCGCCTATACGTGCGAGCTGAAGATCGACGGGCTCGCGCTCAGCTTGCTCTACGAGGACGGACTGCTGGTAAAGGCGGCTACTCGCGGCGACGGCGAGACCGGTGAGGACGTGACCGCGAACGTGGCAACGGTGTCGGCTATCCCCGCGGAGCTGTTTCCCGGCGATTCGACTCGGGACGGCGATTCACGGGCACGCTCCTCGGAGCGTGTCGTGCCATCTCGCGTCGAAGTCCGAGGCGAGCTTTACATGCCGATCGCTGCCTTCGATGAGCTCAACCGGCGTCAAGCCGAAGCGGGGGCACGCCAGTTCATCAACCCACGCAACGCGGCTGCCGGCTCCCTGCGACAGAAGGACCCGGCGGTAACCGCCGGGCGCGACCTTGCGTTTTGGGCCTACCAGCTCGGGGCGCTCGACGGCGGCCCGTCGTTCGCTCGCCACAGCGAAACCCTCGCCTGGATGCGAAGCGCTGGCTTGTCAGTCAACCCGCACATCGAGCTGCTCGAGGGTCTCGATCTCGTCGACGCCTACTGTCGCTCGTGGCAGGAAAAGCGCCACACGCTCGACTACGAGATCGACGGGGTTGTGGTCAAGGTCGACGACCTCGCGGAGCGGTCCGAGCTCGGTTCCACATCGCGGGCTCCGCGCTGGGCGATAGCGTACAAATTCCCACCCGAGGAGAAGACGACCCGGCTCCTCGACATCATGGTTTCTATCGGACGGACAGGAAAGGCAACCCCGTTCGCCGTGCTCGAACCGGTCATCGTCGGCGGGGCACGCGTGTCACTTGCAACGCTCCACAACGAGGACCAGGTCCGGGCCAAGGACGTTCGCCCAGGGGACACGGTCGTCGTGCGCCGCGCTGGCGACGTCATCCCGGAAGTCCGCGGACCTCTGAGCGCCCTGCGCCCCGAAGGGCTGCCCGAATGGTCCTTCCCAACCCGATGCCCGGTGTGCGGCGAGTCGCTTGTACGAGCAGACGGGGAAAGCGACACGTTCTGCCTAAACGAGAGCTGCCCCGCCCAGCTCGTGGCGCGAATCACGCATTTCGCCTCGCGTGGGGCGATGGACATCGAGCACCTCGGCGAGTCCACCGTCAGGCAGTTCGTGCAGGCCGGCCTCCTCCGAGACGTCGCAGACATCTACAGCCTCGACTACGAAAGCGTGGCGTCGTTCGAAGGGTGGGCCGCCATCTCGGTGGCGAACTTGCAGACGGCCGTCGAGACCTCGAAGGCGAGGCCCCTCGCCAACCTGCTCGTGGGTCTATCCATCCGCCATCTCGGAGCGACAGGCAGCCAGCTTCTCGCACGACGGTTCGGGCATCTCGACGCCATTACGGCGGCCAGCGCCGACGAGCTCGCGAGCGTCGAAGGGGTAGGCCAGGTGATCGGAGCGAGCGTAGCGGGGTACTTCTCGCTGCCGGCGAACCGCATGATCGTAGATCGATTGAGGGACGCCGGAGTGAACTTCGCGGGGCCGGCAGACGTCCGAGTGCCCCAAGTGCTCGCCGGACTTTCTATCGTCGTGACCGGCACGTTGTCACGCTGGACCCGCGAGGAAGCCGAGGCGGCACTCGAGGCGCGAGGGGCGAGAAGCCCGGGGTCGGTCACAAAGCGGACGGCGCTGGTGGTGGCCGGCAGGGACCCGGGCTCGGCGAAACTCGCGAAGGCGACAGAGCTCGGGGTGCGGATCGTCGACGAGGACGATTTCGAAGAACTGCTCGAGCGCGGGCTGCCGGACACGTAGCTGTTCGGTCTTGGCTCTTGGCTCTTGG
>JAKCEB010000166.1:2281-6237 GCA_021838305.1 Actinomycetes bacterium
TCTTGGCTCTTGGCTCTTGGCCAAAACCGTCAAATTTGGTCAGGATTTTGAAGTTGGAAAACGTCTGTACCAAAAGGTGCGTTTTCTAAGCGAGGGCTGGTACACGATTTTTTGAGAGCGAAGATCGTGTACCAAAAAGTGCGAAAAAACGCTTCAAATGGTCAGGCTGTGTACGGCACGCGAAGATCCTGACCAAATTCGACGCTTTTTTGGCCAGTCGAAGCGTGCAACGAGCCCATTGACGCAGATTGTGACCAACCTCACGGTTATATCTCGCACCATCCCCAACCGGCCCCCGGCCATCCACACCTTCGTGGCTGAGGACCGGTAGCCTTCGCTTCCGTGGCGACGCTCCGAATCGACGAGCTGGTTGGGCGGGTCCTCGGCGACCGCTACCGCTTGACGCGACCTCTCGGGGTCGGAGCTTCCGCCAACGTGTATGTAGGCGAGGACACGAAGCTCCGGCGGAGGGTGGCTGTGAAGCTGCTCCACCCAGCGCTGGCCGGCGAGACTGCTTTCCTTAGGCGTTTCGAGGCCGAAGCGCGCAACGTCGCCCGTCTACGCCATCCCAACATCCTGCGCCTCTACGACTCGGGACGCGACGAGGCAGGACCGTACTTGGTAATGGAACTTCTCGAAGGTGGCAGCCTACGCTCGATTCTCGACCAGGGTTCGTTGCTGTCGCCGGGGCAGGCCGCAGCCGTGGGTGCCGATACGGCTAAGGCGCTTGCGTACGCCCACCGCCAAGGCGTCGTGCATCGCGATATCAAGCCGGCAAACCTGATCTTCGATGACGAAGGTCGCGTCTACATCGCCGACTTCGGGCTCGCTCGTGCGCTCGCAGAAGCCGCATTGACTGAGCCGACCGGGGCGGTAGTCGGCACAGGACGCTACGCCGCTCCAGAGACTCTCGGCGGCGGACCCCTAGACGCCAAAGCGGACGTGTATTCGCTGGCCCTTGTTCTGGCGGAAGCGGTCAGCGGTGCGGTGCCACTCGTCGCTGACACACCCCTAGGAACTCTCGCATTGCGTGCGGGAAGGGACCTCCAGGCCCCCGAGTCAGCCGGGCCGCTCAGCTCGGCACTAGAGTCGGCCGGAAGGTGCCAGCCGGCCGAAAGGATTGCCGCCGCGGAGTTCGCGGAAGCGCTCGACGACGTTGGATCGACGCTTCCCCGCCCGGCCCCTCTCGCTTTGCGCCCCCTAGGCGACAGCGAGGCGCTCGCTGGCGAGCTGGTCGACCCGACGGAGCTTCCCGGCCGTCCGGTCCTCTTCGACATGGGCCAACATGGCAGCGTGGGCGCCGCTCCCGCCGGTGCTTCGAACACCGAGCTAGGCGCCCCCTCGAAGGTCGCAGTGGGATCCGACGATTCTTCGAACCCAGTGGGACCCGTCGAAGCGCTTGGTGGTGCTGGCGATCATTCTGACCGGCAGGATCAGGAAGCAAAGCCGCGTCGACGTAAGTGGAAGCTCGCTGTCGCCGTGTTGGTGACCCTGCTCCTGCTCGGCGGGGGAGGGCTAGCGTGGGCGGAGGTCACAGGCAAGTTTCTGCCCGCCAGCCACCCTGTCCCAGGGCTCGTCGGCGACAGCCGGGCACAAGCGCTCGATGCTGTCTCGCGCCTCCACCTGAAGCTCACTGTCGCATCGAGCGCCTACAACTCAAAATACCCGCTTGGCAAGGTGGTCAGCCAAACGCCTGCGTCCGGAAAAATTAGGGAAGGTCAGACCGTGAGCGTTGTTCTCTCGCTCGGCCCGCAACCGGTGAAAGTTCCGGTAGTCAAAGGCGACACCGAGCAGGCGGCTGAGCAGGCGTTGCAGGCGCTTGGACTGGCCTACACGCTCGCCCCCGGCGCGACGTCTATGACGGTTCCTGCCGGCGAGGTCATCTCCGCTTCTCCCTCCTCGGGGACGCTGTTACCCGGCCAGTCGGTCGCGATCGTCGTGTCACAAGGGAAACCCAAGGTTTCTGTTCCATCGCTTGGCTCCAACACGAGTTTCGCAGCCGTGTCCGCAGCCGTCGACGCTGCGGGACTCTCCGTGTCACAGATCAATGACTACAGCACGACCGTACCCAAGGGCGACGTGATCTCCCTCAACCCGTCGCCGGGAACGACGATCACCGTCGGCGACAAGGTCACAGTGGACGTTTCGCTCGGGCCTCACGATGTGGCTGTGCCCCAAGTAGCGGGCGACTCGGTCGGTGCGGCGGTCCAGGCTCTCTCAGCGGTCGGGCTCGGCGTCGCAGGTACCAACGGGAACCCGATCAATTCGGTCACTTCGACTGTGCCCGTCGCCGGCTCCGAAGTCCTCTACGGAAGCTCGGTGACCCTAGTCACGGGATAAGAGCGGCCGCCACGAGAATCGCCGCCTGAGGGGCTCGGCGTCGAAGGCGATCCCGTCGTGTGGCTAAGATCAGGTCAGGTTTTTACCCCGGGCGAGTCGGGGGAACAACTGACGGGAGGGTCGCAATGTCCGCTCTATCGAACCCCAACCTCCGCACCGGGATTTGCGGGCTAGGCGCGGTCAGCGGATACGGCTGGGGTAAAGAGTCGCTCTGGGATGGGGTCCTTTCGGGTAGGTCCGCGGTGCGGATGGTGTCAGTCGACGGCCGCGAATACTTGGCCGCACGCCCGACGCCTGAAGGTCCCGAGGGATCGGTCCGAGACCATCCTTCGCGCTACGGCCGTGCACTGTTTGCTGCGACCCGGGAGGCTGTTGCCGACGCACGCACTCGCGGGTGGTCTCCTGGCTCGCGAGTCGGCATGATCGGAGCCGGGTCGGTCGGAGACGTGGAATACCGGCGGAGCTACCTCGGAGAGCATCACGGGCGGCTGCGCAACAGGGATTATCTGGGTTTGATTCCCTCGACGGCGCCGGCGATGCTGTTGCGAGATCTTGGTTTCTCGGGTGGGCCAGTCATGAATATCCAGGCGGCGTGCGCAGCGACCAATGTCGCCCTGGTCGTCGCTTGGCAGTGGCTTGTCAGCGGGTTCGCCACAGACGTGATCGTGGCTGCGTGCGACTTCTCGGCGCTGCCGGAGGACGCCGACCAATTCTTCAAAATGGGGGCTCTCGCAGTCAAAGGTGATCCCCTCGACATGTCCAGGCCATTCCAGGAGGGTTCTCGGGGTTTTGTTGTCGGTGAGGCTGCTGCCACCCTCATCATGTCAACCCGTTATGACAAAGGATACGGATTGTTCCTCGGCGGATCCATGGTCCAGGACCCGTATCATCCCATCTCCTTGAACCCGGACCTGACAGAACTCGTCAACACCTTCGAGGGGGCTCTTTCATCGGCCGGCGTCGGCCGTCGAGACGTCAGCTACCTTTACTCACATGGCACCGGTACGTCGCAGAACGACTCGGCAGAAATCGGCGTAGCGGAAAAGGTCCTTGATTCTGACGTGACCTTCCTCGCGACGAAGCCTCTGACAGGTCACTGTCAGGGCGCTTCTGCAGGGGTTGAGGGAGTGTTGGCCCTTCTAGGACTGGAGCGGGGAACGATGCCCTCGGTTGTGCCCGTTGCGAACGCGTATTCGCGGTTGGCTCGCGGACCAGAACCTCGCCGAGACGGCGTTGTCCTCAAGTCGGCCATCGGCATGGGCGGCTTCAACTCAGCCGTAATCTACGCCCCCCCGGACTTCCAGCCCTCGCCGTAGCAAAGCGGTCCGGACGCCGTCTTCGAATCAGGGGGCGCATCGAGAGTTTTTGGCAGCTGAGGCGGGGAAAAACGCGAACTCACGTGAAAGTTATCGTTCCGTTATGCCGATAGCTTGCGCGTAGGAGGACCTCTGCGTGCGGGAAGTGTTTAGAGGTGGCGAACAATTGAAGCTGGTAGACGAGGTCTTCGGTCCTGGCGGGACGGTCACCTCGTCTCCCGCGCCAAAGGCGACGGCAAAGCGAAAGACGACGACGCGCCCCGAGGAGGCTGGCCGGCGGGACATCCACGAGCGAGGACA
>JAKCEB010000167.1 GCA_021838305.1 Actinomycetes bacterium
GATCTTCCTCTACGACCTTTCGGACCGTATCGAAAGTTTCGGGGGGGACCCGGTCACGAAGGAGACGGAACTCGTTGACAAGCTCGGGAGGAAAGAGGCCTTCGCCTGAGGAGAGGATCTGCCCGAGCTTGATGTAGGTGGGGCCGAGACTCTGGAACGCCTTGCGCAGCCGACGCGACAGCCCGGCGCGTGAGACTTCCGGCTCGCCGATACGCCTAGCGCGGCGTCGTTCGATCAGGTACCAGCCGGCCAGGGCGCCTCCGAGGCGGAAGGCGACTTTGATGACCCGCCGCCCCGGCGGCAGGACCCTGCGACGAAGCAGGCGGGGGACCTGTGCCTGGGTGGCGTTGCGGCGCTGCGTCGACCCGGATCGCCATACGAGGGCGTCGGGGTCGATCAGCCACGGCGGCTCCGAACTGAAGGCCCCTACGGCAAGATCAGCGGGGATAACCGACGTCACCTGGGCAATCTACCTGAAGGGTGGGGGCTACATTCCGGGCTGGCCCGGGTCCGGGTCCGGGTCCGGGTCCGGGTGCGGGTGCGGGTTCGGTGCGGTGGCCAGCGTGCGTCTACTAGCAGAGACTGTGCGTGTAATTGCACATGTTCGGTGCAATTACACGCACAGTCTTCGCCGACAGGCCCCGCGGTGGGGCCGGTTAGCGTGTCGGGTGTGAACGATCCCGGATTTTCGGCCTTTCTAGCGAGTAAAACTGCCGACGAGTTTCGCCGCGGGGTGGAAACAGTCGACGACGCCTTCCTTGGCGACGAAGGCGCGCTCGTCGACGTCGAATGGTCGTCTGTCAACTACAAAGACGCCCTCGCATCCTCCGCCGACGGTCGGGTAGCGCGGATCTCGCCGATAGTCCCAGGAATCGACCTCGCAGGGCGGCTGGCCGAAGACGCAGGCGAGCTCCCTGCTGGGACAGCGGTCCTCGCCCACGGCTACGGGCTCGGCGTGTCGCGCCATGGGGGTTTCGCCCGGCGCGCCCGGGTGCCGGCGGAGTGGATCGTCCCCATCCCGCAGGGTCTCGACACCCGCACGGCGATGGTGATCGGCACGGCCGGGTTCACCGCCGCCCTATCAGTGATAGCGCTCGAGCATCACGGGATTGAACCTGGGTCGGGCCTTGTGCTTGTCACCGGTGCTACGGGCGGCGTCGGCAGCGTCGCCGTAAATATCCTCGCCGGAAGGGGTTACGAGGTGGTAGCCAGTACAGGGAAGGTGGAGAAGAGCGGCGAGTACTTGAAGTCGATCGGAGCAGCGCAGGTCGTGGAGCGCTCCACGCTGGAGGCGGCCGGCGGCCGTCCGCTCGAGGCAGCGACGTACGCCGGCGCCGTCGACTGTGTGGGCGGGACGACGCTTTCAAACGTGCTCGCCCGGATGAATTACGGTGGCGCTGTCGCAGCAAGCGGGTTGACGGGCGGCGTTGCCGTGGCGACGACGGTCATGCCCTTCATCCTGCGCGGGGTTTCACTTCTCGGGATCGACTCCGTTGAAGTGCCGATCGCCGAGCGGCGTGCGGTCTGGGAACGTCTCGGAGCGGATCTGCGCCCGAGCGGCTTGGAGAGGGTTGGCGTGGATATCACCCTCGACGACCTCGACGACGCACTGTCCCGGATCCTCCGGGGGGAGTTGACGGGGAGGCTGGTCGTTTCGCTCGGGGCGTGACCCCGAGCGGTGACTACCATCTTTGTCATGGTGAACGTGCTCCAGGTGGGTGATCCCGCTCCCGACTTCGAACTTCTCGACCAAAGCGCAGCTCCGGTCTCTCTGTCGTCTTTTCGGGGCCGGAAGGTGCTCATCTACTTCTATCCGAAGGCGGACACCCCCGGCTGCACAGCGCAGGCGTGTGGCCTTCGCGACGTGCTCGGCGACATCGGCGACGCTGCAGTCCTCGGGGTGAGCCCGGACGCCCCGACCAAGCAGGCGAAGTTCGACCAGAAGTTCGGTCTCGGTTTCCCCCTACTGTCCGACGCCGACCACGCAGTCGCCGAGGCCTACGGCGTGTGGGCGGAGAAATCCATGTACGGACGAAAGTACATGGGCATTCTCCGCTCGTCGTTTCTCGTCGGCGAGGACGGGACTCTGACTCAGGTCTGGTACAAGATCTCGCCGGCTGACACGCCTAAAAAGCTTCTCGGCGCCCTGGCCGGTTAGCCGCCGACGCCTCGGAGCGCCGATGCGACTGTACAACGCCAACAGCTCCGCGACCGGTGTCACACTTCTAGCGGCGCCATCACGATCGTCCCGTTGTGACCGCCGAAGCCGAAGCTGTTCGACAGCGACGGCCCCGGAGTCCACGACCGCGCTTCGCCTGTCACCACGTCGAGGTGGATCTCGGGATCCAGTTCGGTGAGGCCGACCGTCGGCGGGATGCTCGACTTGGATATCGTGAGGGCGAGCGCTACCGCCTCGATTGAACCGGCAGCGCCGAGCGAATGCCCGCACACGCCTTTGATCGACGTGACGATTGGCCCCGGGGCCCCGAACACTTTCGAGATCGCGTAGCTCTCTGCACGGTCGTTGGCCGGTGTCGACGTGCCGTGCGCGTTGATGTGGACGATGTCGGCGGGCGCCAGCCCTGCGTCACGTATCGCCAGTTCCATGCACATGACCGCTCCGGCCCCCTCGGGTGCAGGTGCGGTGATGTGATGCGCGTCCGCGGTGCTTGCCGCGCCGAGAATCTCAGCGTAGATCGTCGCGCCTCTCGCCTGGGCGTGCTCGAGCTCCTCGAGGACGAGGACAGCGCCGCCTTCACTGATGACAAAACCGTCGCGCTTCGCGTCGAAAGGCATCGACTTTCCGTTCGTCGACAGCGCAGTCATGTTGGCGAAACCGGCTTCCCCGATCGGTGTCATGGCTGCCTCTGAGGATCCCGCAAGCACCACGTCGCAGCGCCCGGAGGCGACGAGCCGTGCTCCGGCGCCGACGCTCTGGGTTCCAGCGGCGCAGGCGGTGACTATCGCCTCGCAGGGCCCGCGTAGGCCGTAGCGCATAGACACGTCCGCTGCCGCCCTGTTACCCATCATCATCGGCACGAGGAAGGGCGTCACCCGGCGCGACCCGCGCTCGTCCATCACATGGATCTGGTCCTCCAGCGTCTCGATACCTCCGATGCCGGTGCCGATCATCACCCCGGCCCGGTCCGGATCGACGCTCAGGGACTCGAGCCCGCCGGCATCCGCGAGTGCTTCTTGCGCTGCGACGGCTGCGAGCTGAGTGAAGCGGTCGACACGGCGAAGTTCTTTGGCGCCGTATATGGCGGTGGCGTCGAAGTCCGGAACTCGTCGCGGTCCATCGGCCGGGGGAAGGTGGAGCCCTCGCCAGAAAGCATCCTGGCCGATTCCGCAAGGGGCTGCCACCCCGAGCCCCGTAACCACTACACGCCTTCCTCGGATCCCCGGGTGGCCCGGGTAGGGGTGTAGGGCGAACATCAGAGCTTGGAGGTGACCAGACCGAAGGCTTGAGCCACTGTCTTCACGCCTTCGAGCTCGGACTCGTCGACGGTTATGTCGAACTGCTCTTCGAGTGCCATGACTAGCTCGACGAGGTCGAGGCTGTCGGCGTCCAAATCGTCGGCAAAGCTCGCCTCGGGGGTCACTTTGGTGGGCTCCACCTGCAGCACGTCCACTGCACACTGCTTGAACTTGTCGAATGCCTCTTCTTGATCCATTTCTTTCTTTCCTCTCTCGCCTTTGTGGTACTTGGAATGTCGTTGCAATGCCAGCGCCCGGTTTCCCTTGGGATACGGGGTTCTACCGACTGCGGCGCCCCTCAGCCCGCCAAATCTATCTCGCTCAGCTTGTCGTCTCGTCTCTTGACTTGCGGTCAGCCTTCATGCCAGCGCCACACGGCGGAAGCCCACGTCATCCCGGCGCCGAAGCCTGCGAGGAGCAGGTTGTCGCCGTCAGATACTCGACCGCTCTGGATTGCGTCGACGAGCGCCAGAGGTATCGACGCGGAGCTCGTGTTTCCTGTACGGCCGATCACGCTCGCAACTTTCTCCGTCGGCAGCCCCAGCCTCGAAGCGACCGCCTCCATGATCCGGATGTTCGCCTGGTGGGGAACGAACAGCGAAATCTCGTCGATGCCCAGCTTGGACCGTTCCAACGAAGCGGTCGCTGACGAAACGGTCGCCATCACCGCCCGGCGGAAGACCTCCTTGCCGCGCATGACCATCCCCGAACCATGGTGGGCGTAGAGGAGATCCACGAGCGTCCCGTCCACCCCGAGATCCCATCCGAGGAGGCAGCCGTCACCAGGTGTCGCCTCGAGGACCACGGCGCCGGCGCCGTCGCCGAAAAGGAAAGCGTTCGTGCGGTCCGCCCAGTTAGTCGCTCGGGTGAGAGTTTCGGCGCCGATCAGGACTATCCGGCGTGCGCCAGCCGCGATCATCCCGCTGGCGGTTACGAGACCGTAGGTGAAGCCGGCGCACGCTGCGTTGATGTCCATCGCGCCGCGCACTATCCCGAGTGCGGCGGCTATCGAAGCGGAGCTTGCCGGTATCAGCTGATCGGCGGTGGTAGTGCACAGGATGACCATGTCGATGTCCGAACCCTGTAGGCCGGCGACTCGAAGCGCTTCGCGGGCGGCCGTGACGGCCAGCGTGCCGGTAGTGCCGAGTCCTCCGGCGGGGGGATTCGGGTCGTCGCCGGCGTCGGCGAACGGTCCTGTTGCGACGTGACGGGTGCGGATCCCGCTGCGCTCGACTATCCAGTCGTCGGTCGTTTCGAAAAGCGCCGAGAGCTCGCCGTTGGTGACAACCCGCTCCGGGAGAGCCGAGCCCCACCCGGTGATCGTGACACCCGTCATGAGCTGTGCAACCAGGCGATCGGCTGCCCAGCTTGGACGCGCTCGCCGGGATGGGCGATGTATCCCTTGAAAGTTCCCCCGAAAGCCGAGCGAATCTCGATCTCCGAGACGGTCCCGAGCAGACATCCGACGTCAATCCACTGCCCCACGTCGCGGCGCTCTGGCGGAGGTTCGAAGATTCCCGCCGAGGGGCTTATGACGACCCGCTCGGACACGTATAGAAGCTCGCCGTGATGGTCGGAAGCGTAGTCGTGCAAGGAGCTGTCTCCCGCCAGTGTGTCGACCAGGCGGTCCAAGTCGCCAGGCACCGAAACGGGAACCGTCGTCGCTTGCGGCAACGTCGCTCGCACTGTGGCGGAAAGCGAGTCGCCGGGGCCGAGCTCGACAAAAAAGCGCTCCTCGTCCAGGTCGGGGTCCAACGCCCCGGCCAAGCGCAGGATGCTTTGATGCCACCTCACCGGACTGCAAAGCTGCGCAGACAGGAGGCGGCGCCATTCGTCTCCGTCGACGTGGAATCGGCTGTCCACATTTGCCACGAGTGGAGTGTCGGGGTTGTGGAACACGGTGGTTTGCAGCATCTTGCGGAGCCTGTCCCTTGCGGGCGCCATGAGCGGGGTATGAAACGCCCCCCCGACGCGCGCCGGGTAGGCGCGCTTGGCGCCCAGCTCGAGGGCGAAGCGCACAGCATCCTCGATTGCGGCAGGGTCACCTGCAATCACCGATTCGTCGGTGCTGTTGATATTGGCCAGCCAAACGTCTCCCTCGGCAAGGCGGCACGCGACGTCTGCGAGATCTGCATCGCAGCCGACGAGAACGGCCATCGATCCGCTGCGGGCCTCGGCGGCAGCCTGCATTGCTTCTCCGCGCTCCGCCACTAGTTGCACCGAAGCGTCGAACCCGAGTGCTCCGCTGGCGGCCAAGGCGCTGTATTCACCAACCGAGTGGCCGGCCAACCGTGTCGGTTCGACACCGATCCGCTCGACGGCGTCCAGGATCATCAAGCTGAACGTGAACGTCGCCAGCTGGGCGTTGTGTGTCTGTGTCAGTTCATCCGAACCGGCGTCGGTCAGCAACGACCCGATGTCGCGACCCGCCGCTGCCGAAGCTTCCTCCACGACCTCCCAGGACGGGTGCTCAGTCCAGGGCCGGCCCATTCCTGGCCGCTGCGATCCCTGACCGGGGAAAATGAAAGCGGGCACCTTTTTCGGTCTGCTCCTTGGATTGCGGTCGTGTACGGAGGGAAAAAAGAGGCGGGTTTCGGGCTCGGCAACTATCAGACCGGGCGGGGCGCTGTAAGGTAACGATTCGGGGCTGCGCCCCGGTCCGCTCTAGGCTACTGGAGCGCAATCGCCCGGATGGCGGAATAGGCAGACGCGAAGGTCTCAAACACCTTTGGCCGTGAGGTCGTGCGGGTTCAA
>JAKCEB010000168.1 GCA_021838305.1 Actinomycetes bacterium
AGCCGTCGAGCATTGCCGCGGTGCCGACGATCTGCGCAGCGCTCACGACCCCGGTGCCGCCGATTCCCGCGAGGCGGACGACGGCGCTGTCCGCGTCGAAAGAGGGCGGCGAGGCAACGGGTATCTCGTCGATTGATGGGGTGGACACCCGGCGGTCGCCTTGCGCCACAGCGACTGTCATAAACGCCGGGCAGTCACCTCGAAGACACGACATGTCGAAGTTGCACGACTCCTGGTCGACTTGGGTCTTGCGTCCGAGCGGCGTGTCGAGAGGTTGCAGCGAAAGGCAATTGCTCACGTTGCCGCAGTCGCCGCAGCCTTCGCATATCCGGTGGTTGATCACTACTCGCAGACTTGGCGTGGGGGCCGTTCCCCGCTTCCTGGCGCGGCGAAGCTCGGTCGCGCAACCCTGGTCGTGGATCAAGACGGTGACGCCCGGGACTTTGGCGAGCCGTTCCTGGACGCCGACGATGCCGCTTCGATCCGACACTGTAACCCCCGCGGGCAGCGGCTTTCGCCGGTACTGAGAGGTGTCCGCTGCGGTGACCGCCACTTCGTGGACGCCTTGGGCCAGCAGCACGGTTGCGAGGCTCCCGACGTCGATTGCGTTGCCTGCGTCTTGGCCTCCGGTCATCGCGACAGTGCTGTTGTAGAGCAATTTGAAGGTGACGTTGACTTTCGCCGCAATCGCCGCCTGGACGGCGAGCTGCGCGGAATGGAAGTACGTCCCGTCGCCCAGGTTCTGGAAGATGTGAGGAGTGTCGACGAACGGCGCTATCCCGAGCCACTGCGCCCCTTCGTTGCCCATGGCGGTGATCCCTATGCTCTCACCCACCCGGTCCTCGTCCATCAACAAGGTCATGCCGTGACAGCCCGTTCCCATCCCGACGACCGCCCCGGCAGGCACCTTCGTACCCCAGTTGTGCGGGCAGCCAGAGCAAAAGTGCGGCGTCCTAGCCCCTTGCAACTCGATCCGCTCGCGGTGGACCTGGGCGGGCGCCAGGAGCGGCTCCAAGCGCGAAGCGAGGCGCGAGCGCAGACTTTCGATCATGGAGTCGGCGTCTAAGAGCCCGTGCGATGGAAAAAGACGGCCGCCGTCAGGTGCACGCTTGCCTACGACGAGCGGGCGCAACGCTGTCGGGTACAGGGCGTCGCGCACCATCCGCTCGAGGGTAGGGTTCTTCTCTTCGATCACGACGATCTCTTGGAGGCCGCGGGCGAACTCGGCGACCTGGCGTTCGTTGAACGGCACCGGCATGCGCAACTGGAGCAGGCGGATGCCAGCGCCCCGCACTTCGTCGTCGCTTCCGAGCCCGAGGCGGCGCAGCGCTTCACGCATCTCCTGGTAGGTGTAGCCCGCAGCGGCGAGCCCGATCCACGCGTCGGGAGGATCGACGGTTACGGTGTTCAGCTGGTTGGCTACGCAGTAGTCGTGGGCGAGGCTGAGCCGGACCTGGTGGAACTCCTCTTCGACGGCGATCATCCTGGGCCCGAGAAACTGTGCGGAGGGGTGCGCTTCCCAGCGTTGCCCGTCCACCTCGATCGACGGCACGACCGGGTCTGTGAGCATGACCGGCAGGGTGACCGTTTCCGTGGCGTCTGCGACCGGGGTGACCACCTTGAGCGACGACCACAAACCGGTGACCCGAGACATGGCAATCGCGTGAAGGCCTAGCTCCAGGCATTCGGCGACGGTCCCCGGATAAAGCACCGGCATGTGCAAGTCGATCAGACTTGCATCCGAGGATGAGGGCATCGTCGACGACTTGCATGCAGGGTCGTCTCCGACGAGCGCGACCGCCCCTCCGGTCGGACTTGTCCCCGCGAACGTAGCGTGGCGCAGCGCGTCGCCGGCGCGGTCCAGCCCGGGCGCCTTTCCGTACCAGACTCCGACCACCCCGTCCACACGCCGATCGCTTCTCCCAGCAGCCAGCTGAGAACCCATGACAGCGGTGGCGGCGAGCTCCTCGTTGACCGCCGGCCTGTGCACGATCTCGACGTCTCTTGCCACCTTCAGAGCCCGGGCCATCTCCTGGTCGAAGCCTCCGAGTGGAGAACCGGGGTAGCCGGAGACGAACCCGGCGGTACGCCGCCCGGCGCGCCGGTCGAGGCGGAGCTGCTCTATCGGTATCCGCACGAGAGCCTGAACCCCCGAGAGCAACACCCGCCCCTCGCCGGCGGTGTAGCGGTCCTCCAGAGAATACGTCGCCTTTTTCAAATCACGTCTCGCATCCATGTCGCGCGTAGTGCTCTCACGGTAGGTCACGCGTCGTAGTCGACGGTGACGTTCTCGGAGACGCACAAAGACTGGCAGGTGAGCACGTAGCCTCCGTCGACTTCGCCGGGTTCGAGCGCGAAGTTGCGTCTCATCCGCACCTCTCCGTAGGTGACCTTCGCCCGGCACGTGCCGCACACGCCACCCTTGCAGGCGAACGGCAGGTCAGGACGCACCCATTGCGCGCCGTCGAGGATGGGTTGGTCCCAGGCGATGCTGGTCAAGGTAGCCCGTCCGTCTGCCACGACGGTCACCGCAGCGCCGGGAACCGCCGGGTCTGCCCGTCGCAACGGCTCGGGCGCGACATCCTCCACGTAGAACAGCTCCCGGTGGATCCTCTCCTCGGCGACTCCGAATGCGCCAAGAACCTTGGTCGCGTCGATGACCATGTCGAAGGGGCCACACAGCCACCAGTGCTCGACGGTGGCTGGATCGCAGACCGCCGGCAGCAACGATTCGAGCTTCGCAGCGTCGAGGCGCCCATTGAACAACTCCACCTCTCGCGCCTCGCGCGACAGCACCGTCACTATCTCGGTGCGTCCGAGGTGAGCGTCTTTCAAGTCGGCGAGGTCGTCGACGAACATGACCGTCTCGCTGCGGCGGTTCCCGTAGATGATCGTGGCCCTGGAGGCGCCGTCGGCGAGCACGGAGGAGGCGATGGACAAGACCGGGGTTATGCCCGAACCCGCGGCTATGAAGACGTGTCGACCCGGCGCGGCTAGGTCGGGGACGAAAGAGCCGGCGGCGGGCGCCACGTCGAGGAGGTCGCCGGGAAGGACGTCGTGGACGAGCCATCCCGAGATCGCGCCGCCCGGCACTGCCCGCACTCCGATCCGGGGTGGTGCGCCGAGCGCTGAGGCGATCGAGTAGGAGCGTCGCTGCTCTACACCGTCCACGGTTCGTCTGATCGTGAGGAACTGGCCCGGGAGGAAAGCGAACGTGTCAGCCAACCCTGGCGGCACCTCGAAGGTGACCGCCGAGGCGTCCTCGCAGAGCCGCTCGACGAGTGCGACCCGCAACTTATGAAAACCACCCCGGTTGCGGGCGCCCATCAGATCTCCCGCATGTGCTCGAACGGTTCCCGGCATGCCCGGCAGCGGTAAAGCGACCTGCATGCCGTCGCTCCGAAGTGTGACAGCTCGGCGGTGTCGCCCGACCCGCAGCGCGGGCACGCTACACGTCGGGACGTGGCCACCAGCGTCACCGGCACCGGTTCGGACGCAGGTGTCGGCGCGCGTTCGGACGAGCGCGCGGGCGGCGAGATGCCCGCTGCGGCCAGTTTCGCCCTGCCCTCTGCAGTGATCCAATCTGAGGTCCACGGCGGCGAGAGTGTGGTGCGGATTTCGACGGGACCGAGACCTGCGTCACCGAGGCGACGCAAGAGGTCGCGTCGCATCTCGGTCATGGCAGGGCACCCGGAGAAAGTCGGCGTGACTGTGACCACGACGGTTCCGTCGCGCTCGTCTGTACCTCGCAGGATGCCGAGGTCTGCGATGGTCAAGTCCGCCAGCTCCGGATCGACGACGCCGGCCGCTACACGCCACGCCAGCGTCGCGCGGTCGGTCACCAGGTAGCCCCCGGGTGATCCCGCGCGACGCTCTGCATCTCGTCGAGCACGGCGGCGAGATAGTCGCTGTGCATCCCGTCGCGCCCCATGAGGCCGGGCAAGTTAGACGCGTCGGGGCAGCGCAAAGTCGCAGCTTCGAGGATCTGGGCAATGACGCGTTCGAATTCTCCTCGGGCCGACGCGGGGTCGACGGCCGTCGCCTGCAAACGCCGCTCGACCGGCGAGGCTGAGAACAACTCGTCTACCTGCGGCCACAGTGCGTCAAGCGCCGCCTGTGCCCGTTGGTGGGAGTGCTCCGTTCCGTCGCCGAGGCGCACAACCCACTGCGCCGCGAATTCACGATGGTAGGCGAGCTCCTTGGCAGCTTTAGCGGCGATTGCCGCCAGCACCGGGTCAGTCGACTCTCGCAGTCGACTGAACACCTCCAGCCGCCAGGTAGCGAACAACGCAAGGCGCACCACCAGCCCGGCGAAGTCGGCGTCAGGTCCTTCGACGAAGCAAACGTTGCGCCACTCGTGCGCGTCGCGGAAATATGCCAGGTCGTCCTCCCCTAGCCCCGAACCTTCGGCGACACAAGCACGGGCAAAGAGCATCCTCGCGTGGCCGAGCAGGTCCAGTGCGACGTTTGCGATTGCCGTCTCGACTTCGAGCTCCGGGAGGCGCGTGATCCACTCGGCGAGGCGATGCGAGAGGATTAGCGCATCGTCGCCGAGCATCGTGGCGTAAGCCGAGAGGTCGCCTCCATCGACGCCGGACGGCATAGCGACGTCGACGCCGGCGAGGGGATCCTCGAAACCTGTCCCGAAAGCCCACCGGCTGTCGTCCACGGCATTTGCGAGCGACTCGTAGACGGTCACGTCTTGGTTTGTCATATGTGGGGGACGTCGTCGGGGATCCGGTAGAAGGTCGGGTGTCGGTACACCTTGTCGGCACTGGAGGAGAAGAACGGGTCCTTCTCGTCGGGGCTCGACGCCTTGATGTCCGCCGAAGCGACCACCCAGATGCTCACACCTTCGTTGCGCCGCGTGTACAGGTCGCGGGCGTTGCGCAGGGCCATCTCGGCGTCAGGGGCGTGGACAGACCCGACGTGAACGTGGTTGAGACCGCGCTTCGAGCGGAGAAACACCTCGTAGAGCGGCCAGTCGGCGCTCACACTCACGGCCGCCCACCTGAGCGTTTGGCGGCGTGGGCGAGGGCAGCTTCGCGCACCCACGTCCCGTCCTCGTGGGCCTGGCGGCGGCGGGCGAGGCGGGCGGCGTTGCACGGGCCGTTGCCGGCTAGGACCTGGGCGAACTCCGCCCAGTCAGGTTCGGAGAAGTCGTAGGAGCCGCGCGACTCGTTCCAGGCGAGGTCGGGATCTGGGAGTGTCACTCCGAGCCTGTCGGCCTGGGGGACGGACATGTCGACGAAACGCTGCCTGAGCTCGTCGTTGGTATGACGTTTTACTCCCCACGCCATGGACTGCGCCGTGTTCGGCGAGCTCTCGTCTGGCGGCCCGAACATCATCAGCGAAGGCCACCACCACCGGTCGACTGCGTCTTGGACCATCTCCCTCTGGCCGGGCGTGCCCGCCATCATGGTAAGAAGCAGCTCGTAGCCTTGACGTTGGTGAAAGGACTCCTCCTTGCACACCCTCACCATTGCCCGGGCATAGGGACCGTAGGAGGAACGACACAGCGGTACCTGATTGCAGATCGCGGCTCCGTCGACCAGCCACCCGATGACACCGACATCGGCATAAGTGAGTGCCGGGTAGTTGAAAATCGAGGAGTATTTCTGCCGGCCGGCGATTAGCTTCGCCGTCAGGTCGGCCCGGTCGGCGCCGAGGGTCTCCGCGGCGGAGTACAGGTACATACCGTGGCCTGCCTCGTCCTGCACTTTCGCCAAGAGGATCGCCTTTCGACGCAGCGACGGAGCCCGGGTGATCCACATCCCCTCCGGCTGCATGCCGATGATCTCGGAATGGGCGTGCTGGGCCACCTGGCGGATCAACGTGTTGCGGTACTCGTCGGGCATCCAGTCGCGAGGTTCGATGCGCTGCTCTCGCGCTATAAGGGCGTCGAAGTGGGCTCGCTCTTCCCCCGCGGAATTGCCGCCTCCGGGGACTTCGGCGACGTGGCTGCTAGGTGCAGGCATAGGCGTTTCCCTCTAGCGCGGGCCGGATGGTTTCCGACCGGACGTTCGGTCAGCATGTTAGCCTGTTCTCGTGGACAATTCCGAGTCATACCGCGGGGAGAAGGTGCGCTACGAGACCGCCGGCGCGGTCGCGACAATCACGTTGACCAGGCCGTCACTCGACGCTGCCGGCAAGGAGGAGTTGGTGCAGGCTTGCACTGACGCTGCCAACGACGACTCCGTGCGTTGCGTGGTCGTGACCGGTACCGGGCGA
>JAKCEB010000169.1 GCA_021838305.1 Actinomycetes bacterium
CGTGGACGCTTCGGCTTCTACGACTGGGATCGGGAGATCGGCGACACCAGATTTGTCTGCTCGTGGGACACGACTTCGCAGGATGTCGACGACCTGGCGCAAGCGTTGAAGGATTTGAACGAGACCTGTGCTCCTCAGCAGGAGATTTGCTGACCGTCAATCAGATCGGAGTTCCACAGGGCGAGAGTCTGCTCGGGGATAGCAGCGAAACCCTTGAGGCGCCCGATCGGCGGCCACACTTCGACGGAGCTCGCGTGGTACCCGGTCGCGACCGACATGGAGGAGCAGTCAAGCGCCGACCCGACTGTCTGAAAGTAGACGCCTGGGCGTTCACCAGCCGGAGCGCCTTCCAAACTCGCTATCTCGGCGTAGGTGCCGCCGAGCCCGCCATTCGGGGCGGTGGGGCTCAAGGCGTTGTTGCCGAGCTGGCACACCGGTCCACCGTTCGCTGCTGACGTGGCGCACTGCTCCATGATCGAGGTGGTGAAAGCCTGGTCGAACCCAGGTGCGGTCGGAAGCGGGTTGAAGGCGAATGTCACCGGAGTGAGCTTCCATCCTGAGTAGTCGGCGAGCGCTCCCTGCAGGCAGCTTTCCTGTGCTTGAACACTCCACCCTGCAGCCTCCATTGCCTGACGGCTCTCCATCCCAGCAACGGGGACGATAAATGGCTCGCCCGTCGACGATGAGCACGACGAGACCGAGACCGCCCGAATCAAAGGGTCGGTGTCGTACCTGGCTGCCATCGCGTGCTGGAACGTCGACCACGCTTGACGGAATGCGCCTGTCCAGAAGCGACCTACGCTCACGTTTCGTGAAGCATGAAGCCCTATCGTAACCGCCACCTCCGGACCAGACGCCGAGATGACCCACGCCGGGGCGCCCTGTCCGGCGAAGATCCGCAACTTGACGCCGAGGGGGGTCGAGGGATGCTGGGCATTCCAGGCGGACACGTTTGCCAGCGACTCGTCGAGCGGGGCCCAGTCATAGACGCCGTTCGAGGGCTCGAGCTGTGACCATGACTCGTTGACGACTATGCCCGAGAACGCCCCGGCGTACGAGTCGAGAACGCTCGGGTCCGTCGCCGGGAACGGCTGGTCGGCGATGTAAGGACCCTGGTAGCCCATATCTATGAGGCCGACAAGGGGCGCTTTGCGCCCTGAAGTTGAACCGGCGGGGGCGCTCGTCGAGGGAGCTCCCGCTGTCGTCTCGCTCGACGAAGGAGCCGTAGTGCTGCCAGCGGTGGTGCTGCTCGACGGAGCGCTGCTCGACGACGCGCTGCTCGTCGGGTCCGGGCTCGCCGTACGACTCGTCGACCCGCAAGCCGAAGCCAGTAGGCCGATGCAGATTGCGCTCGTCGCAACACGGAGTTTGGCGCGTCTAGCCTTCATGATCCGAAAGCTACAGGCTATAGATCAGGGTTCCTGAAGCGATCTGTGAGGAAATTGTCAGCGGCTCCCCGCCGGGGAGGAGGCGGCCACCCCGGCAAGCGCCTCAGGAGACAGTTCGGCCCGAAGGTCGGCGATCTCGTCGCGCAGCTTCGCGGCGTACTCGAATCGCAGGTCGGCGGCGGCTTCACGCATCTCTTCCTCCAAAGTAGATATGAGCCGTGCGAGCTCGCTTTTTGGCAGCTGAGCGAGGTCACTTCGCGCCTTGTCTCTGCGACGGCTCCTGCGGTCCGAGCCGGGCACCGGGGCTCCGTCCCTTCCGCCACCGAGAAGGACCAGGATGTCGGTGACAGCTTTACGGACGGTTTGCGGGTCGATCCCATGTTCGAGGTTGTAGGCCTGCTGGAGGGCACGGCGGCGGTGCGTCTCCGAAATCGCTCGCTTCATCGAATCCGTCATGCGATCCGCGTACATGACTACCTGCCCGTTGACGTTGCGTGCGGCGCGACCGATCGTCTGAATGAGAGACGTCTCCCCGCGAAGGAATCCTTCCTTGTCGGCGTCGAGTATCGCTACAAGCGAAACCTCCGGAAGGTCAAGGCCCTCACGGAGAAGGTTGATGCCGACCAGGACGTCGAACTCGCCGAGACGCAGGTCCCTCAGGATCTCGATCCGCTGCAATGTGTCGATGTTCGAGTGCAGATAGCGAACCTTCAGGCCGGATTCGACGAGGTAGTCGGTGAGGTCCTCGGCCATCTTTTTTGTCAGCGTCGTAACCAACACCCTTTCGCCGACCGCTGTCCGCTCGCCGATGAGCCCGATCAGGTCGTCGATCTGCCCCTTGGTGGGCTTCACTGTCACTTCCGGATCGACCAGGCCGGTCGGCCTCACGATCTGCTCCACTACCTGCGTTGATTGTTGGATCTCGTACGCTGCCGGAGTAGCCGACAGGAAGACGCACTGGTTGATCCGGCTGTAGAACTCGTCGAAGCGAAGGGGCCGGTTGTCCGCAGCCGACGGCAACCGGAAGCCGTGGTCGATCAACGTCTCTTTCCTCGACCTGTCCCCCTCGTACTGGCCGTGGAGTTGCGGTACCGTCTGATGCGACTCGTCGATGACGAGCAGGTAGTCGTTCGGGAAGAAGTCGAGAAGCGTGTTGGGCGGCTCCCCGGCCGACCTGCCGTCAATGTGGCGGCTGTAGTTCTCGATCCCGGAGCAGACGCCGACCTCGCCCAACATTTCCAAGTCGTACGAGGTCCGCATTCGGAGTCGCTGCGCCTCTAGGAGTTTCCCTTCCCGCTCGAACCAGGCGAGGCGTTGCTGCAGTTCCGCCTCGATGCCAGTGATCGCCGTCAGCATCCTTTCCTCGCCGGCCACATAGTGCGTGGCCGGGAACACGACGAGCTCGTCGAGCTCGCCCAGCTGCTCACCTGTGAGCACGTCCACCGCCACGATCCGCTCGACCTCGTCCCCAAAAAGCTCGATGCGGACAGCGTGCTCCTCGTAGGCCGGGTGGATCTCGATCGTGTCGCCCCGCACCCGGAACTTGCCGCGGACGAGGTTCGTGTCGTTGCGCTCGTAGTTGATCTCCACCAATCGACGCAGCAGCGCCCGCTGGTCGTATTCGCCTCCGCGGACCACGTGGAGAATCCGCTTCGAGTACTCCTCCGGAGATCCGAGACCGTAGATGCAGCTCACCGACGCGACGACGATCACGTCGCGGCGGGTGAGCAACGCCGAGGTGGCCGAATGCCGGAGGCGGTCGATCTCGTCGTTGATGGAGCTGTCCTTTTCGATGTACGTGTCGCTAGACGGCAGGTAGGCCTCAGGCTGGTAGTAGTCGTAGTAGCTGACGAAGTACTCCACCCGGTTGTGAGGGAAGAACTGGCGCATCTCGCTCGCCAGCTGGGCTGCTAGCGACTTGTTCGGGGCGATGATCAGCGTCGGCCGTTGGACATTCTCTATCGTCCAGGCGATCGTGGCGCTTTTCCCGCTGCCGGTGATACCGAGGAGGGTCTGGAACTTGTCGCCGCGAAGCACCCCCTCGGTGAGCTGGCCGATAGCCGAAGGCTGGTCTCCCGCAGGCGCGAACTCCGATACAACCTGGAAGTCAGCCACCACACGATCGTAGCGCCGGCTCTGCGTTCACCGACTGGCGATCTCGACGAGGGCCGACCAAACCCGCTCGATCTCCGACTCGAGGTCGTCGCGGCCACGGGAGTTGTCCACCACGAAGTCGGCGAGCGACAACCGTTCCTCCCGGGACATCTGGGCCCGGGCTCGGGCCCAGGCGTCCGCCTCGTCGAAGCCGCGATGCGCCACGAGCCTCGATATCGCAGTCTCGGTGGGCACATCCACCACTACGACAGAAACCAATGAGAGGCGTGCCTTGCCTTCGAGGTCGAGCAGAGGGATGTCGAGTATCACGATATCTCTCGCTGTCTTCTCGGCGCCGCCTACTTGCTCCTCCATCAGCTCCCGGATCGCCGGGTGGGTGATCCGGTTGAGGTCGGCAAGGGCGGACTTGTCGTTGAAGACGATCTTCGCCAGGGTGTTCCGGTCGAGCGTGCCGTCCTGGCCCACCACTGCGCCGCCGAATCTGTCCACGAGCGGGCCGAACGCCCGGCCGGTCGGCTCGACAACCTGCCTTGCTATCGCGTCGGCGTCTACAAGGAGACCTCCGCGCTTGACGAGACCGGCAGCGACGGTCGATTTGCCCGATCCGATCCCCCCCGTTAGGCCCACCCGCATGTCGGCCACGCTAGCGGGTAGCACGCGAAGGCGGCCGCTCCCGATTCGCACGGCCGATCCAAGGTCGCATTGCGGCCGCTGGAAGCTCAGACCCGTGCCGTATCCTTGCGGAACCGCCACACAGCGCCCCCGGTGAAGATGATCAGCCACGCCAGCAGATTCGCCGCCCATGTCCAGTCGAAGGATCCTTGAACCAGCGGATAGTGCACTACCTGGTTCAAGCCGAACAAGGGTGTGAAAGCAGCAAGCTCACGGAGCAAATGGGAGAACTGGCTCAAAGGAATAAACAGGCCCCCACCGAAAGAGAAGAGCATAAGGGAAAAGCCGATCACCTGCATGCCGTTCTCGGATGGCAGTAAGTAGCCGATGAACAGGCCAAATGCCGCGAAGAGCAGGGAGCCAACCCACAGCACCACGCCCGTGGTCACCCAGATCCCGACCGGCATTGACGGCTTACCTGTCACCGCACCCGTTATGTACACCGCTGCCACTGACGCCGCCCCGAGAACCAGCGAGGTAGCCATCTTCACAGCGATGTAAGCGAGAGGATGGAGGGGCGTTATACGCAACTGTCGACTCCAGCCTGCGACACGCTCGGTAGCGACGAGTGCTGCGCCACCTGAGGTCGAGATGACCGCTCCGTAGAGGGCCATCGAAATCATGATGAAGGCTGACGTGTTCCCTTGACCTACCCGGAGATTGGCATAGGCGCTGTTCAGGCCAAAAACCAAGAAGAAGAAGACGGGGAACAGGACCGAAAATATGACCGTCCGACGATTTCGCAGCAAACGGTGAATCTCCAGTTCAACAAGCTGAAGACTGAAACCCCCGAATGGCGGAACGCCACGATCAGACGGCTTAGGTCTCGCGACCGCTGACGTCATCTGAACCTACCTTCGGACAAGTTGTCCGCCCCACCGTCGCCGGTCAAGGCGATGAACGCCTCCTCGAGTCCTAGCGCCGCAATCTCCAAGTCGCACGCATCGGTTCGCGTGAGCAGGTGCCTCGCGACGGCGTCGCTATCGGAGCAGTGCACCACGACGGAGTCACCGCGAACCTCGACTGAGTCCACCCCTCCTATTGCGGACAGCGAAGCCTCGTCCGCGTCCGGCAGCGTAGCGCGGACCGTACGCCCCGACGCGAGGGCTTTGACCTGTGCTGCGGTTCCGTCGGCGACTATCTCGCCTTTGCGGATCAAAACGACCCGATCCGCGTACGCGTCCGCCTCCTCCAGATAGTGGGTGGCGAATACGACAGTCCTACCCTGGTCCGCATCGTGGCGTATCGCAGCCCAGAAGCTCCGACGTCCCTCCACGTCCATGCCCTGCGTCGGCTCGTCGAGGAGCAGAAGGTCCGGATCCGGCAGAAGAGCAATCGCGAAGCGGAGACGCTGCTGTTCACCTCCCGAGCATTTACCGACGAGGCGATCGCCGATAGCGTCGATACCGGCACGCTCCATGACCTCCTGAGCCGGCTGAGACGACGCAAATAGATGAGCCACGTATCTGACGGTCTCGGCAACCGTGAAATCCTTGACGAGGCCGCCGGTCTGCATCACCGCCGAGACCAAACCTTTCCTCACGGCGTCACGAGGGCTCAAGCCATAGACGCTGACACTTCCCGACGTCGGCTCAGATAGCCCCAGGACCATATCGATCGTCGACGTCTTGCCTGCCCCGTTCGGGCCGAGGAATGCGACAACCTGGCCGGCGTCGATGCGAAGGTCGACTCCTCGCACAGCATTGACAGACCCGAACGTCTTGTGCAGGTCACGCAACTCGATTGCCGGCGGTCCGGCTCCGACCCCACGAGACGGCAGGTGTTCAGCCGTCTGACCGACCACGTTCACACGCTAACCCTATGGCAGCGCGAATCCCGGGTCAACAACTCCGCCGCAACCTGCTGTCCGCCGCAACCTGCTGTCCGCCCAGCCGGACGGCTCTACCCGAACCCGGGGCCCACGCCCCCCAGCGCAAAGCCTCGCCCTACAGACGGCCCTGGATCTCCAGAACTTCTTCGACGGACACGAAGCCCATACCGTGGGCCTCAGCGACGGGTTGGGAGAGCAGGTTGCCGTCGTGG
>JAKCEB010000014.1:0-9041 GCA_021838305.1 Actinomycetes bacterium
CCTCGTTCAGCGCCGCCTGCAGCCGCTCGATCGCAAGCGGGAACTCGCCTCTGACGAAGATGAACACCTGGGCGGCGCCTATCACGTAGGCGCAGATCACCGCGCCCTCGATCAACTGGTGCGGGTCACCCTCGATCAGCGCGTGGTCCTTGAAGGTGGCCGGCTCGCTCTCGTCTCCGTTGATGGTCAGGTAGACCGGCTGGGACTGGCGCAGCATTCCCCATTTTCGACCCGCCTCGAAACCGGCGCCGCCTCGGCCGAGGATGTTGGCGGTGTTCACCTGGTCGTGGATCGCCTGAGGCGTCATCGTGAGCGCGCGCCGCAAGCCCTGGTAGCCGCCGCTGGAGAGATACGAGCCGATCGTCCACGACCGCTCGTTGAGCAGCCTGGGGGTGACGATCCGGGGGGCTTGTGTGTAGGTCACTTAGGCGACTCCAGGTGTGCAGCGTCGACTACGGCGGTGGCGGCGGTGCTGCGCCGCGTCGACAGGTCGATGGCGCTGCCCGGGGCGACATGGGCGGCTGCCGACCCGTTAGCCGCCGAACCGCCGTCGCCCGCACCGTCCTCGCCGACGAGCGCGGCCTCGTCACGTCCCGGACCGCCCGGGGGAAGGGCTCTGAGTCCCTGGCGGCGGCCCACACGGCTGAGCGTCCCGTGCGGGGGTACCTCGGCTTCGAGACGCCCGGCGCGCAGGTCCTCGACGAGCCCGTCGAAGCCTTCAGGGTCGACGTCGCCGAAGAACCTCCAGTTGACGGTTAGACATGGGGCGTTGCCGCATAAGGCCAGGCACTCGGCGTCTTCGAGAGTAAACATCCCGTCGGCCGTCGTCCCACCCGGCGCCACCCCGAGGGCCTCTTCGGCGTGCTCGAGCAGCCTGTAGGCGCCCTGGAGCATGCAAGCGATGTTCGTGCATACCGCGACCAGGTACTTGCCGACGGGCTCGAAGTGGAACATGTCGTAAAAGGAAGCCGTACCTTTGACCTCGACTGCTTCGAGGCCGACGATCTCCCCGACGTGCACCATCCCGTCCTCGCTCAGGTAGCCGTCCTGCTCTTGGAGCACGTGCAGTATCGGGATGAGAGCCGAGCGCTTCTCGGGGTAAAGAGCGATGAGCTCATGCGCCCTGACGACGTTGTCGGGGGTCAGCCGCGCCACGCTAAGTCCTTTCCTGGCCGAGTCCCCGTAAGGCAACTGGACGCCCGCCTCATCTGTCGACGTCCCCGAGCACAGGGTCGATCGTCGAGACGATGGCGATCGTGTCCGCGATGAGCGAACCTCTCGCCATAGGCGCCATGGCTTGCAGGTTGGAGAAGCTAGGCGAGCGCATGTGCATCCGGTAAGGCCGCGCCGATCCGTCGGAGACGATGTAGCAGCCGCTCTCGCCTCGCGGGCTCTCCACCGGCACGTACGCGTCGCCCGGCGGAACCTTGAAGCCGTCGGTGTAAAGCTTGAAGTGGTGGATCAACGCTTCCATCGACTCGTCGATGCGGCTGCGCGGCGGGGGCGTGACCTTCTTGTCCTGGCTGCGGTAGTCGCCGGGCGGCATTTTTTCCGCAATTTGGTTCACGATATGGATCGATTCGCGTATCTCGTTGAACCGGATGGCGTAGCGGTCCCAGCAGTCGCCGCTCGTCCCGACGATCACGTCGAAGTCGACCTGGTCGTAGGCGAGGTAGGGGTTGTCCCGACGCAGGTCCCACGCCACGCCGGTGGAGCGAAGCAGCGGACCGGTGACGCCGAGGCTGATGGCGGTTTCGGCGTCGAGCGGCCCTACCCCGACAAGGCGGTTCTGCAGTATCGGCTGGCCGGTCAGCAGCTGATCGTATTCGTCCATGCGGCGGGGTAGCGCCTCGCAGAGCGCAGCGACGTCGTCGCGCCATCCGTCGGGAAGGTCCGCGGCGACGCCGCCCGGGCGGAAGTAGTTGTGGTTCATTCGAAGGCCGGTGACCTTCTCGAAGAAGGCCAGGACCATCTCGCGTTCGCGCCATCCGTAGACGAGCATGTTGAGCGCCCCGATGTCCGCCCCGTTCGTGGCGAGCCAGAGCAGATGCGAGCTGATCCGGTTGAGCTCGCACATGAGCATGCGGATCCAGACCGCCCGGGGCGGTATCTCCAGCCCAAGGAGCTTCTCGACGCTCAAACAGAAGCCGAGCTCGTTGAAAAATGGGGACAGGTAGTCCATCCGGGTCACGTTCGTGCAACCCTGGTGGTACATCAGCTCCTCGGCGGTCTTCTCCATGCCGGTGTGCAGGTAGCCGATCACGGGCTTGGTCCGAAGGACGGTCTCGCCGTCGATCTCGACCATTACACGCAGAACCCCGTGCGTCGAAGGGTGCGACGGTCCGAGGTTCAAGATCATGCTCTCGTCCTCGGGGACGTCCACGTCTATGTCCCCGCGGTCGAGGCTCACCCCCTCGGCGAGGGCGAGGAGCGACCCTGATTCGAGCCCGTACTCGGTGACGCCGGTCGCGGAGCGCGGCTCCAGCTCCTGGGTGCCCTCATGGGTCTTGGCGGTCAGGATCTCCTCGATCGGCTCGCCTCCGACGGGTACCCGTCCAAGCAGGCGGTCGACCAGGCTGAGCTTGCGGGGCGACGTGGCAGCCGGGACCGCCGACGCCGCCGCAGCGGGCGAGGATGTCTCTGCTTCGGTGGCAACGCCTTGATCAGTCATCTTCGAGCCTCTTTGAACTGGACCTGTATCTCGCCGGTCGAGTAGTCCTTGCGCAGCGGGTGGCCTTCCCAGTCGTCTGGCATCAAGATGCGCGACATGTCGGGATGCCCGTCAAAAGTTATCCCGTACAGGTCGTACGTCTCGCGCTCATGCGCCTCGGTGCCGGGCCACACGTCGAACAGCGACGGTATCCGCGGATCGGACTCTGGGACCTGGCATCTGACCCGGATCCGCTTGCGGGCCACCAGCGAGCAGAGCTCAACCACGACCTCGAAGCGTTCGGCGTCGACACCTTGCGGAAGCATCCGGCCGGGGTGGGTGAGGTAGTCCACGCCGGTGACGCCCACCGGCATCGCGTAGCCGTCGTTTCGAAGGTTACGGCACAACTCCAGGTAGGAGTCCCTGTCGCAGTGAACGACGAAAGCCCCGAGGGTCTCGTCTAGAGGGCAACCGTGAAGCAGGCGGACAGCAGGCGTTTCTTGCTCTTCGGCCATCAAACCTTTACCCGCAAGCCGAGTCGGGGGTCGGCCTCGCTTAGATGTATGCCCGCTCCCGGCTCCGCCGATGACCTCCGGGTGATCTCACCGGTCCGGATCTTCTCGTGCAGGGTCACGATCGAGTGGATGAGCGTCTCGGGGCCTGGAGGGCACCCCGGGGCGTACACGTCGACGGGGACGATCTGGTCGACGCCTTGAACGATGGCGTAGTTGTTGAACATGCCTCCGGTGCTCGCGCACACGCCCATCGAGATCACCCATTTCGGTTCGACCATCTGGTCGTAAACCTGGCGGAGCACGGGGGCCATCTTCTGGCTCACCCGTCCGGCGACGATCATGACGTCGGCCTGGCGTGGGGACGCCCGGAACACTTCCATGCCGAAGCGCGCCAAGTCGAAGTTCGCTGCGCCGCTGGCCATCATCTCGATGGCGCAGCACGCGAGGCCGAAGTTCGCGCCCCACGAGCTCGACGCCCGAGCCCATTTGACCATGCCTTCGAGCGTCCCCGTAAGGAAGTTGTGTTGAAGGTTCTCCAGTCCCATGTGTCTCCTCAGACCGTCTGCGCCGGCTCGGGGGTGCGGACACCCGGACGCTCCGCCGACCCTGCGGCCGGGGAATCGACCGGACGCGGCTCCGCTCCCCCTGCGAGCTCCGCCGGGCGGCGCACCCTGCGCACCGAGGCAGTGGTGCTGCGGGCGAGCACGAGCGGCGCACGTCCCCCCCGCTTGGCGCCGGGTCCCCAGTCAAGCGCCCCGTTGGACACGAGGTACGCGAACGCAACGAAGACGACCGCGGCGAACGTCCCCATCTCCGCCAGGCCGAACGTCGAAAGCTGGTGGTACATGACCGCCCAGGGATAGAGGAATATCACCTCGATGTCGAAGATGATGAAGATCATGGCGACCATGTAGAAGCGCACCGAGAAGCGCGACGCAGCCCGAAAGCGCGGCACGATCCCGGACTCGTACGGTCCGGCTTTCGCGGCCGTAGGTCTTCTTCTCGGTCCTAGCACTCTCGACGCTGCCGCAGATCCTATGGAGAACAGGGCTACCAGGACCAGCAATAACAAGATGGGAAGGTACTGCTCCACGGATGGGATGCTAGTGCCTGCGAGAACGAGCGCCCAATCGGCGCCGTCACCCGGGTCGTCGCACCCGAGGTGAGGGCTGTTGCCGCGCCACGCCGGCATATCCCGGGACGTCCGGTAGCCTCGTTGGGGTGAGTGATCCTCGGGAAGTGTCGTCGCGGACCTGCGATGTCCTTGTCGTCGGTGGCGGTCCGTCAGGGGCCTCATGCGCGTACTGGCTTGCCCGCGCCGGCCACGACGTGGTCCTAGTCGAGCGAAAGTCGTACCCGCGCGAGAAGACCTGCGGCGACGGCTTGACCCCGCGGTCGGTCCGCCAGTTGGAAGACATGGGCCTCGGCGACGACCTGGCAACGGCCGGCCATCGCTACAGCGGCCTGCGTTCCCACGGCTTCGGTCGCACACTGGAGCTCGCGTGGCCTTCCCATCCGGACCTGCCTGGATACGGCTACGTGATCACCCGCAAGGACCTGGACGCGATGGTCGCCGACAGGGCTACGAAGGCGGGCGCAACCGTGTGGGATGGCACCGAGGCGGTCGGCGCCCTTTTCGAGCGGGGGATCCTGCGTGGCGCCCACGTCCGCAGCAAGGCCGGCGAGCCTGCTAAGGCCAACGCCGAGATCCGGGCGCGCTACACCGTCGTCGCCGACGGCGCCAACTCCCGCTTCGGGCGCAGCCTCGGCACTTCGCGCAACCGGACGTTCCCGTTGGGAATGGCTATCCGCGGCTACTGGACCTCCCCCCGCCACGACGAGCCTTGGATCGACAGCTGGCTCGACATCCGCGACAAAGCAGGCAACGTGCTGCCCGGCTACGGGTGGATCTTCCCAGTAGGCGACGGTCGCATCAACGTCGGGGTCGGCCTGCTGTCGACGTTCAACCAGTGGAAAGCTGTCAACACGACGCACCTCCTGGCGAGCTTCGCCGAGTACGCCCCGCCGTCCTGGGACATCCGGCCCGAGACAGCTTGCGGTCCGGCGACGGGCGGCAGGCTGCCGATGGGGCTGTCGGTCGGACCACGCAGCGGGCCGACGTGGCTGATCACCGGAGACGCGGGAGGCACGATCAACCCCTTCAACGGGGAGGGGATCGCGTACGCGTACGAGTCAGGCCGCTACGCGGCCGAGGCGGTGGGGGAAGCGCTCGAGTCCGGGGACGGTATGGCGCTTCGAGGCTACGAGCAGCGTCTCCACGAAGAGTTCGACCTCTACTACAGGGTCGCGAGGGCGTTCGTCCATGTCATAGGTCACCCTCAGATCATGAAGACTCTCGTGAGCACCGGGATGCACAGCCGCAGCCTCATGGAGTGGGTGCTTCGCATCATGTCCAACATCCTGCGACCCGACGAGGTCGGCCCGGCCGAAGCCGCGTACAAGGCGCTGGCGACGTTGGCCCGCCTGGTGCCAGAGGCCGCCTGAGCGGCCGTCAGCGAAGCGCAGCCTGTCAGCGAACCGCCGCCATCAGCGAAGCGCGGCCGCGACCCCGAACGCCTCTGCGGTGCGCTCGAAGTCCGAGTCGCTGTGGGCGAGGCTCGGAAACATCACCTCGTAGGCTCCCGGAGCGATCGCCACGCCCTGCCCGAGCAGGCCGTGCATGAGGGGGGCGTACCGCCCGCTCGAAGCCGAACGGGTGGACCCGTCGTAGTCGACGACGGGCTCCTCGCCGAAGAATACGCCCATGAGCGGGCCGGCCACCGGTATATGGACTTCTGACCCGGACGCGTCGGCGACCATGCCGGCGAAGCGGCGGACCCGGTCGGCGAGTTCGGTGTAGCTCGGCCGGTCCAGAAGTTCGAGCACGGCGAGCCCGGCGGCGGTAGCCAAGGGGTTCCCCGACAAGGTGCCGGCTTGGTAGACCGCTCCGAGCGGGGCCAACTGCTCCATCAGGTTTCGCCGACCTGCGAACGCAGCAAGGGGCAGGCCGCCGCCGATGACTTTCCCGAAGCACCACATGTCCGGGGTGACGCCCGTGAACTCGGTTGCCCCGCCGTAGGCGAGGCGGAAACCGGTGATGACCTCGTCGAATATGAGCAGCGCGCCGACGCGGTCGCATTCGGCCCGCAACCCTTCCAGAAAGCCGGGTCGAGGAGAAACGAGGCCCATGTTCGCCGCCACCGGCTCCACTATGACGGCACCGACTCGCTCGTCGAGGACCGGCACCAAGTTGTAGCGGGCGATGACCGTGTCCGCAACGGCGGCCGAGGTAACCCCCGCCGATGCGGGAAGCCCGAGCGTCGCCACGCCAGAACCGCCGCTTGCGAGGAGGCCGTCGCTGTGGCCGTGGTAGCAGCCAGCGAACGCCACCACCCGGTCACGACCGGTGGCAGCGCGCGCGACGCGCAGCGCCGACATCGTCGCCTCCGTGCCGCTGTTGACGAGGCGGACCATTTCGGCCCCGAGGACGCGCTCGGAGATGGCTTCAGCGAGAAGCACCTCCCGCTCGGTGGGGGCCGCGAAGCTCGTTCCTAGCCTGGCGGCGGCGGTTACCGCCTCCACGACCTTCGGGTGCGCGTGGCCGAGTATCGACGCGCCGTAGGATTGCACATAGTCGATGTACTTGTTGCCGTCGACATCCCAGACGTAGGCACCTTCGGCCCGCTCGACGAAATAGGGGGTCCCGCCTACGGACTTGAAGGCGCGCACCGGCGAGTTGACACCGCCGGGGATGATCTTCTCCGCCCGTGCGAACAGTGCGGCCGAGCGATCCCAGTCAGCCACCGAGGGACTCCGCCAGCTCGTCGGCGAAATAGGTGAGGATCATGTCCGCCCCGGCCCGCTTGATCGCGAGCGTCTGCTCCAGCGCGACCGCATGGCCGTCTATCCATCCACGCTCCGCTGCAGCCCTCACCATCGCGTACTCGCCGCTCACGTGGTAGGCAGCGACCGGCACGTCGAAGCGCCGCCTGACCTCGGCTATCACATCGAGGTACGACAGCGCCGGCTTGACCATCACGATGTCCGCGCCCTCCTCGATGTCGAGCTGCACTTCCCGGATCGCCTCACGGCGGTTCGCAGGATCCTGCTGGTAACCCTTGCGGTCACCTCCGCCGGCTATCTGCACGTCTACAGCGTCGCGAAACGGACCGTACAGCGCCGAGGCATACTTCGCCGCGTACGCGAGGATCCCGACGTCGGGATAACCACTGTCGTCCAGGGCCTTGCGGATCGCGCCTACTTGGCCGTCCATCATCCCCGAAGGTCCGACGAGGCGAGCGCCGGCGCGGGCCTGCGCCACCGCAACCTCGCCGTAGCGCTCCAGAGTGGCGTCGTTGTCGACCAGACCCCGGCCGTCGAGCAGGCCGCAGTGACCGTGGTCGGTGTACTCGTCCAGGCACAGGTCGGCGATGAGAAGCAGCTTCTCGCCGACCTTGCCGGCGAGGCGTTCGAGTGCCACCTGCACGATACCGTCCGGATCCGACGCGCCGAGCCCCGCCGGGTCCTTTACCGAAGGTACTCCGAACAGCATGACCGCAGGCACGCCAAGCGAAACGAGGCGGTCTGCCTCCGCGCTCAAGCTGGCGAGGGTGTGCTGGAACACGCCGGGCATCGACGGTATCGGCTCGGGCTCATCGATGCCCTCACGTACGAACAGCGGGGCGATGAGGTCGTTCGGGCTGAGCGCAGTCTCCGCGACCATGTCGCGAAGCCGCGGATTCGCCCTGAGGCGGCGCATCCGGACCGGAGGGTATGGCACCGCCTAAGCGTACCCTGGACAACTTGCAAAAATATTTGTAGGTTTCCTAACTCCTTGCTATACTAATCCTTGCAGTTGTCCTGAAGTAACTCTCACATAGAAAGGCAAACAAAGTGATGTTGATGAGGACAGATCCTTTCCGTGAACTGGACAAGCTCACCGCCCAGGTCTTCGGCACGCCGTCGCGGCCCGCTCCGATGCCGATCGACGCCTACCGCTCCGGCGATCGTTTCGTCGTAGAGTTCGACCTCCCGGGGATCTCCGTCGACTCGATCGACCTGACCGTCGAACGCAACGTGCTCACAGTGCACGCGTCGCGGGTCCGCCAAGACGGCGACGGCAAAGAGCTGGTCGTCTCGGAGCGCCCGTTCGGAACCTTCAGTAGGCAACTGTTCCTCGGCGAGACCCTCGACACCGACGCTATCAAGGCGACATACACCGATGGCGTGCTCCGTTTGGAGATCCCGGTTGCCGAGCAGGCGAAGCCGCGCAAGGTAGAGGTGCAAGCTGGAGCTAACCAGCACGTCATTGCGGCCTAAGACCCCTCGCCTGGCCATCGACGACACCAACGCTGCGATCTATACGGTCGGGCAGGTGTCGTCGATGCTCGGGGTACAACCGGCCTTTCTCCGGCGACTGGACGTCGAGAGCCTGGTGTCCCCGGGCCGGTCGGATGGCGGCCAGCGCCGCTACAGCCGCAGCGAGATAGGCCAGGTGCGTAGGGTTTCCGAGTTGGCCGGCGAAGGTATGAGCCTCGCCGGCATCAAGCGGATCCTCCTGCTCGAGGCTCAACTCGAATCGGTGCAAGCGGAGCTGGCGCACCTGCGACAAGCGCAGGCCGGCGAAGGCCCGTAGATAGCATCACACAAGCCGTTAAATCTACAGCGGCGACGGCCTGCGAATGTCAACCGGTACGACGACCCCAGCACCGCATCCTTCCTCCACAGTCGACCCAGCTGTCGGCCTGACGGAAGCGCAATACTCGTACGCGAATGACAACCCAGCCAATGGGGAGGACCCGCTCGGCCTGTGGGGCTGGAATCCCGTCTCAAACGCCATTCGGACAGGGAATGACACCAGAGGCAAGGCTGTCCAC
>JAKCEB010000014.1:9141-28824 GCA_021838305.1 Actinomycetes bacterium
CATTCGGTAACGCTCGATTTCATAGAGCGATGGCTTTGTTAAGTGGTGTCATCGGGCTGGGATTTCTCATCGGGGCTGGAGTCGTCCTCGCCTCCTACCAGGTCGGTGGGGGGATATTTCTCCTTGTGATCGGTCTCTTGTTCGGTTTCTGGTCGTGGTTCATAAGCCCACGGAGGACGAGGGGCATTTCAGCTGATCGGCTTCAACGGCGACGTGATCGCCTGAATGCTTTCTTCTCATTCTTGAGGATCGGTTGGGCGGTTGATCCCGAATGGAAGGACCGACAAGAAGCCGGCAAGTAATGCTATTCAGGGCTCGGTGGCGCCCCAACCCGCGAAGTCCAGCGTTTTCTCGTCACCGGACGGCGATCCAGCCGGTCGAGCAGCTCCTTGTCGCGTTCGAGCAGCTTGCGGGCGCGATCGGTGAAGTCCTTGTCTGAACGTACCCGGTCGATCTCGCCGGCGAGGGGCTCCACGATCAGCGCGTTCGCGCTTGTGCCACGGACTCGGGCCACGGCCACCCCGGTCAGCAAGCTCCTCAGGAAGACGAACAGTGGTCTGCCTAGTCACGACTTCACGGTACCACCCGTTCGGCCTACCGATCGGTGACCGAGCGGAGGATGATCCGTCGTCAGCCGGCGAGCTGTCCGCTCGTACCTGGCTCCGAGGGTTCAGGAGCTGGCGATGACGAGGCGATAGCCGATGTCCAGCGAGTCCAGTCCGAGAAGATCGCCGTGGCTGTCCTGCCACCGGCCCGTGCGGACGTCCTCGGCCAGACGCCCCAGGCCCTGCCACAGCGACTCCGGATTCGTCCTGGCGAGCATGGACATCCCTGCGCGCACGGCCGGGTCGAGGTAGGCCGCAGGGCGGCGCCAGTATGCAGCCCCGAAGCCGTCCGTGCAGTCGTGCGGTACAGGCACCGACCGTATCTCCGCGCCAGGAAGAAGCTCGCTCAAAAGTGCAAGTGGCACGGCCAGCGCGGCGTCGGTCTCGGCGGCCGCAGGCAGGTACTCCGACAACAACCAGAACGACGCAAACGCCTGTGCGTCCCAGGTGAAGAGCACCAGACGGCGGCGAGCCACGCGCCGCATCTCGGCTACGCCGGCGGCGACGTCGCTCCAATGATGCAAGGTGAGCACCGCCAAGGCGGCATCAGCACAGTCGTCGCGAAGGGGGAGCCGCTCGGCGATCGCCTGCACGGCCGGGGCAGCGCTTGGTGGTCTCTGGGCGATCATCACCCGGCTCGGCTCCACTGCGGCCACGGTTACTACCGGCTCGTACGAGCCTGAGCCCGCACCAATATTGACCACGCTGGACACCTCGCCGAGAGCGTCGAGAATGGCAGCCGAGATCCGGCGGTCTGGACGGCGTGTCGTGCTGTAGGTCTAGCCAATCTGGTCGTAGAGAGCGATCTCGATGACGCTACAGCGCAAGTCGCTGGCACGACGCATGGCCGAACTCGCCGAGCACGGCTTGCTCGTGGTCGACGACTCTGCCAGAACAGCCAGGCACTTCATTGCCCTCGCCGGCGCCGAGCTTGTTCAGCACGGTCCTGGTGGCGACTGATGTAGTACTGGGTTCCGCAGCCTTCATCGTAGGTGCACTAACAACAAAAACAATCCTCGTAGGCTCTTGGCTCGACTGCTTTTGCGGTTTACTAGGCCAGTAGCTCGACGACCGCTTCGATCATCGAGTCGACCGACGCCGACCTCGCGACGCCCGCAACGTGCAGGCCTGCGCTGCGGGCGCTCGCCGCGGTCACCTCTCCGATACAAACAACGCACGGCGGAGCGCCGCCGGCCCCGAAGCTTTCGACGAACCCTTCCACGCTCGAAGACGAGCTGAACAGGATGGCGTGTGCGTTCCGCACCTTCTCCCGGTCGCCGAGCGGCGCCTTAGGGTGCACGGTCCGGTACGCCTCGATCACATCCACCTCCCACCCTCTGTCCCGCAGGCCGTTCTCGAGAACGTCCCTACCGGCCGCCGCCCGCGGGAAGAGCACCTTCCCGGACCGCTCGAGTGGCCACACGTCGAGAAGTCCCTGCGCGTCGCTGTGGGACGGCAACAGGTCGGCGACGATCCTGTAGCGGGCGAGGGCCTCCGCGGTGGCCCCCCCGACCGCGGCGACCTTGACACCTGCCAACGCTCTGGCGTCGGGGATCCTCCCCATGAGAGCTTCGACTGCGTTGGCAGACGTGAAGGCGACCCAGCCGTAGCCGCCGATTCCCAACGACGACGCCGCCGCGTCAAGCGCCGCCCCGCCGTCAGCCGGCGCCTCGATCGCTATCGCGGGCACTTCGATGACGCGCGCTCCGAGCCCCTCGAGGCGTCTAGCCAAGCCTGACGCCTGCGTTCTCGCTCTCGTCACGACGACGTTGCGGCCGAATAGAGGTTTGCTCTCGAACCAGTTGAAATCCAGCCCGGCGACCGCCCCTATGACGATCGTCGAAGGCGGGTCGAGCGGGGTCGCGCCCAGCTCATCCAAGCGAACCCTCACCGTCGACTGCTCGGGCCGAGTCCCCCAACGTACGGCTGCGACGGGGGTGGACGCTTCGAGTCCTCCGAGCATGAGCCTCTCCGCGATCTGCGCACGGTGCGCCACCCCCATGAGCACCACGATCGTCCCGCCTGCCACCGCTAGCGCCTCCCAGTCGGTATCGCGGTCGACCGCGTGACGACTGTGGCCCGTCACGACGGTAAACGACGTCGCCGCCCCCCGATGCGTCACCGGTATCCCTGCGTACGCCGGGACTGCGATCGCCGAAGTGATCCCCGGGATCACCTCGAATCCGACACCCGCCTGCGCCAGGGCCTCGGCCTCCTCGCCTCCCCGGCCGAAGACAAAGGGGTCCCCGCCTTTCAGCCGCACGACGACCGCCCCGGACGCCCCTTCGCTCACGAGGAGGTCGTTGATCTCGTCCTGTCGCACGGGTCCGCCCGGCGACTTACCCACGTCTATGAGCCGCGCGCTCGCCGGGGCGCCAGCCAGCACCCTCGGGTCGGCCAACCGGTCGTGGATGACCACATCCGCCTCGGCGAGAACTTCCGCTCCGCGCAACGTCATCAGCCCGGGGTCACCCGGGCCCGCCCCCACAAGGTAGACCGTCACGAGGGACCCGTCCGCTGCTCTGCATCGGCTTCGAGCAGATCGCCGCCAGCGTCGAGCAGTGACCTCCCCAGGTCGGACCCGAGCGAGGCCGCCTCGGTGCGCGGCCCGATCCTGCGGTCGCGAAGCACGACCTTCCCGTCCAGAGACGCGAACACACCCTCGATGGTCATGACGGCGCCGTCGAGGGTGGCGTGAGCGCCGACCGGGAGGTCGCAGCCTCCCCCGACAGCCGCCAGAAAGGCCCGCTCCGCGCTGACGCAGGCGAACGCGTCGGGGTCGTCGATAGCCGCGAGAAGCCCGCTGGACTGCGCGTCCCCGAGCCGGCACTCGAGCGCCAGCGCTCCTTGACCGGCCTGAGGAACCATGTCCGACACGGACAGCACGTCGAGCACCCCGGGTTGCAGCCGGAGCCGCTCGAGCGCCGCCGCCGCCATGACGATGGCGCCCCCGGCGGGAAGCTTCGCGAGCCGTGTGGCTATGTTGCCGCGCAGCTCCTCGAAGGTGAGGTCAGGGCGCAGCCAAGCAAGCTGAGCCCGCCTCCGAGCGGAGCCGGTCGCTATCCTCGCCCCGGGTGCAAGCCCTGCGAGGGTCGCTCCGACGAGCGCGTCGCGGGGGTCCCCCCGCTCGGGAACGCTCGCAAGGAGGAGTTCGGGCGGGGTGATGGACGGGAGATCTTTCGCCGAGTGGACCGCGACGTCCGCGCGTCCGTCGATCACGGCCGCCTGCACCTCCTTGACGAACACGCCTCGGCCTCCCATCTCGCCTATCGGGCGGTCGACGTTCAGGTCGCCTGCCGTGTCGACGACGAGCAGGTCGACGCGGATCCCCGGGGCGACGGCTCTCAACTTCGCAGCCACCGCCTCTGCCTGCCACAACGCAAGGGGACTGCCCCGAGTGGCGAGGCGCGTCAGTCGTTCGACCAACTACAGCCCGAACAGCGCACGAAGGGACTCCGCCAACTGCTCGCCCTGCGGGGTGCCGACACCTGCTTTGAGAGCGACCGCCGGCTCGTGCAGGAGCTTCGCGACTATCCCCCGGGTGAGCGCCTCCACCGCGCGCTGCTCCTCAACTCCGAGCTCGGCGAGGCGCGAAGAGAAGCGTTCCAGCTCGCTGGTGCGAAGCTCCTCGCCCCTCTCGAACAGCGACGCGATGACTGGCGCGACTTCGCGCTGCGCCTGGCGTTCGCAGTAGCGGGCGACCTCGGCGTCGACGATCAGCTCGGCGCGGGGAACCTCGCGCCTGCGACTGTCCATCCCCCGATTCGCGAACTCGGCTATGTCGTCCATGTCGAACAGCGTCACCCCGGGTATCGACGCCACCTCCGGAGAGACGTCGCGGGGCACGGCTATGTCGATGATGAGCATCGGTCGCGTCGGTCGCAGCGACAGCGCTTCGGCGACCATGTGGGCGTGTAGGACTGCCGACTGCGAGCCTGTCGACGCGAGGACCACGTCGGCTTCGACGAGACCCTCGCCGAGCGCGTCCCATCCGATCGGCCTCCCGCCGCAGCGTCGGGCGAGATCGTCGGCTCTGCTTTGCGTCCGGTTCGCGACGAGGACCCTGCCGTTACCCGACGTGGCGGCGAGCGCCTGCGCCATCGCTTCGCCCATGTCACCCGCTCCGAGCACCAGGGTCGTGCGCTCTTGAAGCGAACCGAGCTCCGCCCGGGCGAGCGCGACAGCCGACTGCGAAAGCGAAGTAGTGCCTCGCGCGATGGCGGTCTCCGTCCGGACCCGTTTGCCCACCTCGCTCGCATGGCGGAAAAGGGTGGCCATCACCGGACCGGACACTCCCTCCCGACGAGCGGACTCCCACGCGTCGGCGAGCTGTCCGAGCACCTCGCCTTCACCCAGCACAGCCGAATCCAAGCCTGCCGCCACTTTGAACAAATGCCGGGCCGCGGCCTCGTCGTGGTACTCGTAAAGGTGCGAGTTGAGCGTGTCGGGGGGTGTGTCGCCCCATTCGGCGAGGAAGCTGCGGATCGCGCCGACCGCCGGGTGGTAGCGGCGCGCGACCGCGTAGATCTCCGTGCGCTGGCACGTGGAGACGACCACGACCTCGCTCAGCTGGTCGTACCCCGAAAGCTCGTGAAGAGCCTTGTCCAGGGTTCCTTCAGGGACGGCGACGGTTTCGAGCACCTCGACCGGGGCAGTCTTATGGTTGAGACCTATAACTACGACAGACACGCCTCGAGGCGCTCCCTTGCCTGGGCCGTCCGGCCCTCACGGATAAGTTCGAGCATGCCCGAATCGAGCGCTCTCCGCCAGTCGAGGCCTTCGGTGGACCGACCGGACTCCTGGATCCGCTCGCGCTCCGCGGAAAGCATCTCGGCGAGTGCCCCTACCTCCGGGCCGAGCGTGCCCGCGACCTGGTCGCGGATCCAGCCGGCGAGGGCCGGGCTGTGGCCGCCCGTCGACACGGCTACCGTCACGGGCCCGCAGCGCGCCACGGCCGGCAAGGTGAACGCGCAGAACTCGGGGTCGTCGGCAGAGTTGACCCATACTCGCGAGGCGGTCCCGTCGGCGTGCACACTTCGGTTGACGTCGGGTTCGTCGGTAGCGGCAATGGCGAGCCAAGCCGACGCCAGGTCCCCTTCCTCGTATCTGCGTTCGTGCACCTCCACGCCCATCGCCTTGATCTCGTCGCAGACGTCGGGGGCGACGACGCTGACCAACGCACCCGAATCGACGAGGGCAGCCACCTTGCGGGCCGCGACCTTCCCACCGCCGACGACCACACATCGACGTCCGGCTATCACGAGACTGACCGGGTAGAGGGGATCAGCAACCGGCATCGTCACTCCCCCGCCGCGACCGGGGCCACTTCGCTTTGACGGTAGAAGCTCAGGATCTGAAGCTCGACGCCGAGGTCCACTTGGCGCAAGGCTACGTACTCGGGGACTACAACAGTCGTCGGGGCGAAGTTGAGAATGCAGCTGACGCCCCCGGCCACTAGCACGTCGGCGGTGGACTGTGCTGCCGACGCGGGCGTCGTCACAACCCCGATGTCTACTTTCAACTCAAGAAGGACGTCCGGCATCGTCGACGCAGGCCGGACCGATGTGGTACCCACTCGGTGGCCGACCTTGCCCGGGTCCGAGTCGAAGGTGGCGACCACCTGGAAGCCTCGGGAGGCGAACCCTCCGTAAGTCGCCAACGCCTGGCCGAGGTTGCCGGCGCCGACGATCGCCACCCGGAGCTCGTTGTCGACGCCCAGGCGCCTGCTGATCTGGTGCATCAGGTAGCCGACCTCGTAGCCGACCCCGCGAGTGCCATAGGACCCTAGGTGGGAGAGGTCCTTGCGCACTTGCGCGGCGTTGACGCCGGCCTTCTCGGCGAGTAGTTCCGACGATATCGTCGGGCTGGAGCTCGATGCTTCGGCTAGGGCCCGCAGGTAAACAGGGAGGCGGTTGACTGTCGCCTCGGGTATGCGGTGTCCTATCACGCTAGAAATGGTACCTGCACAAGGTCGCTTCGGGGCATAGCCACAAGGTGACCCCGGCGGTTACCCGGCCTCGTTGCCTCCGAGCTCCCTGGCGCGTTTCGTCGAAGCCGCTACAGCCTCGACCATCGCTGCCCGCACGGCATGTTTCTCAAGCTGGCGAAGTCCCGCCGCGGTGGTTCCACCCGGTGAGGTGACCGCCGCGCGCAACGCCGAGGGCTCCTCCCCGGTTTCTTGGAGAAGCTTCGCCGAGCCGGCAAGGGTCGCGATCGCAAGCTCTCGCGCTATCGGGCGGGGGAGGCCGACGTACACGCCGGCGTCGATGAGCGCTTCGACAATTACGAACACGTAGGCGGGTCCTGACCCCGACAGACCCGTCACCGCGTCGAGTGACGCCTCGGGGAGCTCGACGACACTACCTACGGCGCCGAGAACTCCCGTCGCCCAAGACGTGTCATCGTCATCGGCGGATGTTCCTCTCGACAGGGCGCTCGCCGCCGCGCCGACCAGGGCGGCCGTGTTCGGCATCGCCCGGATCACCCCGGCGGGAGCGAGCCACTCGTCGAGGTCTTTAAGCGCTACGCCCGCCGCGATCGACAGAACCCGATCGACGCCGGACGCTTGGAGCTCGCCGCAGAGCACCCTGACGTCGTGCGGCTTGACGGCGACTACGGCACCGAGCTTTCCGGTCGGTTCGCCAAGGGCCGCTACGGCTTCGTCGACCTTGGACGCCAAAAGGACACCTTTTTCCCGGTAGCCAGCGGAGACCAGTTCGGCTAAACGTGGAGTGGACTGCTCCACCACTGCGACCCGGCGAGGGTCCCAACCGGCCGCCAGCAGCCCCACGAGGAGTGCCTCCCCCATGCGGCCACCTCCGGCCACGATGAGCCGGCTCGACCATCCAGGTCGCAGCGGATTCGCCTCATTGGTCTCGGTGGACGCGCCCGCAGCGGAACCTGTCATGCACAGACCCTATCCGGGACTCTTTGCCGGTCTAGTCATTGGCGTGGTCACCGCTGCCCGAGGCCGACCGGATTGTTCGCACTTCCCCGAGCGAACCCGCCGGCCGGCTTTTCGGGCGAACGGCTTAAGCGAGGGTACCGGCCTTTGGTTGAGGACGGCAAGGGACCGCGACGCCTAGCAGGTCAGGCCGCCAGCCCCGTCAGCCGCACGCCACCAACTCGCTCCCTGTGAGCGATTCGACCCTCTCCCACATCCGCCCCGCAGCCCGACTCCACGTGTAGGCCTTCGCGCACGACGTGGCACGCCTGCCGATGCGCGCAGCGTATTCGGGGGAGCCCAAGAGCCGGGCGACCGGGCCAGCGAAACCTTTGGCGGAGCGATCCGACACGAGGAAGCCGGTCTCGCCGTCGACGACCACAGTCGTCAGCCCTCCCACGGCCGCTGCGACGACAGGCGTAGCGCAAGCCGCAGCTTCGAGCGCCACCATCCCGAACGACTCCGAGTAGCTCGGAACCAGGCAGACGTCGGCAGCGCGGTAGTAGGTGGACAGCATCTCGTGAGGCTGCGGGTCGAGGATGCGCACGAAGTCCGACAGACCTTCGGCGGAGATTATGGATTGAACCCGAGCCATCTCCCGGTTCCCGTCCGGTCCGCTCGGGCCGCCGACTATCACGAGCGTCGGCGCCGGCGAGTTTCGAGCTGGTGAGTTTCGATCTAGGGAGTCACGGCGGCTGCGGTGCAGTTCGACGAGAACCTCGGCTGCCATCGAGGGACCTTTGAGCGGCTGGATCCTCCCTACGAACAGGATGACGGGTGCGTCGGGATCGAGCCCGACCGCACGCCTCGCCTGTGCGCGGTTTCCTGGGCCGAAGTAGGCGTGCTGCACCCCGGGTGGCACCGAGACGATACGGGAACGTTCGGCGCCGTAGAGGTCGACGAGCTGGTCGGCTTCCACGCGACACGAGGCGAGAAGAGCGTCGGCGCAGCCCACGAGTTGCGCCTCGGCGGCGCTTCGCATCGCCGGCTCTCCGAACGTCGAGCCGCCAAGGGCCGAGTCCGATTTCACCCGGTCGAGTGTGTGGAAGGTGACCAGCAGCGGCACCTCGAGCTCGTGCTTGAGCGTGTGGCCCGCCAAGCCCGAAAGCCAGTAGTTGGTGTGTATCGCCGAGGCGGGCATGTCGTTGGCTTCCATGGCGCGAAGCTCCGCGCCTACCGCCTGGGTCCACTCGTCGACGTGGTCTACGAGCGACTCCTTGGCTACAGGGGCGAGCGGACCCGCCGCCACATTGTGCAACGTGAAACCCGGTTCGACTGACACAGCGGCGGCCTGATCCGGGCTTTCAGCCCTCGTGAAAACCTCGCACTCGACTCCCGTCCGGGCGAGCGACGACGCCAACTCACGCACATAGACGTTCATCCCGCCCCCGTCACCGGCGCCGGCTTGAGCTAGCGGCGAGGTGTGCATCGACAGGATCGCCAGCCTGCCGCGAGCTTCCCGGCCCGTCCCGGCGACGAAGGGCTCACGAGACAGGTTGCTCATCCTTGGCTGTCGTCGTCTCGTCGGGTGTTCTCACGGAGAAACGAGGTGTACACCCGCAGCAAGGCCTGCTTCTGCTCTTCGCTCAGTCCGCTCTCGGCGAGGATCGCCTTGCCAAGGCTGCCGCTGACGTCCGGCGGGTCGAGGATCCCGGCCCGCACATACAGGGTCTCTGCCGAGATGCGCAGCGCCTTCGCTATCTGTTGGAGTATTTCGGCGGAAGGCTTGCGGAGCCCTCTTTCGATTTGGCTCAGGTACGGATTGGAGACGCCGGCCAAGTCGGACAGGCTCCTGATGGACAGCCTCGCGACGGCACGCTGCTCTCGGATGAACTCGCCCAGCTCTGCCCAGGGATCCGAATCCTCTTTCACTACCCCTGCTCCTCCGGACCGGAAGTCTGTCGCCGACTTCGCACGCCGCTACTGCTCACGCGAGGAGAGTTTCGACCGTAGCCTCGCCAGTCTTGTAGCGCCGGACGATCTCGTCCTGCAGCCGGTCGATCACATCGAATACCTGACGCCGCTCCGAGGACACGAGAAGCTCCAAATCGGCGAGAGACTGTGCCGCGTCTGAGAGCTCGTCGGTGCTCAGATCCGACACGACCCCGACCCTCGAGGCCGGGAGGATCGCCTCCAGGCGACGGTCCAGCTCCTCCGGTACACGCGTCGGGATGAAAGCCGTGTTGAGCCGGCCGGTGCCGGAGCTTCGCAGGTTGGAGCCGAGAATCTCGGGGAGCTTCTCGACGAGCCCGGACGCACCGGCCGATTCGCCGGATTCCCTCTGGCTGCGCTCAGCGAAGACGATGTCGAGTCGAGCTTGCACCACGCGGCGCAGGTACGACAGGCCGGTTTCGATCGCCGCAAGATCATCTCGGGTCGCTCGAACCTCGTCCAAGGTCCACAGCTCGATCCCTTCGAGGAATCGGGGGTCGGTGACTTCCGTTAGCTCAGCCATCTCAAGATGCAAGGCTACCCGACTGCGATCGACTTTCGAGTGCCCGCCTGTTCAGCCCCCGGACACAGGAGGCAGCACAGCAACTTCGTCGCCCTCAGCCAGCAGTGTCTCCGAGGTGGCGGGCTCGCCGTTGACCCAGATCCGTGAGCCATCCAGCACACAAGCGAAGTCCGCGCCGAAACGGTCTCGGGCGACGCCAAGGACGTCCGCCACGGTTCGCCCCTCGATAGTCGCCCGGGAAGTCCCTGCGTGCTGGCGGGCTGCGGCGAACAGCAGGAGGGTTACCTCGACAGCATTCCCGTGGCTCACAACCCCAAAGCTAGCCATGTCGCTGAGCGGGCGACGGTAGCCTTGCCGGGTGGCACGCCTCCTCTTCCTGCGCCATGCCCAGACGATCTGGAACGCGGAAGGCCGGTGGCAAGGCCACGCCGACCCGCCGCTGTCCGACCTCGGAAGGTCGCAGTGCCAAGAGGCTGGCTCCGTGCTTCGGGGGGAGGGTTTCGACCTGGTGATCACGTCGGACCTCCGCCGGGCGCGCCAAAGCGGAGAGCTGCTGGCCAACGAGTGGGACTGGCCCGTCGAGACCAGCGTGGAATCGCTTCTACGTGAACGAGACATCGGCGACTGGAGCACGATGACCACGACAGAAATTCGTGAGGGTTGGCCTGCCGAGTACGCAGCGTTCACCTCCGACGAATCGAACACGCCGCCCGGCGGCGAACCCCTCGAAAGCTTCGACGAACGGGCACGCGAAGCGCTGCACCGGGTCGACGCACTGGCAATAGGCGCATCGAGGTCGCAATCGCTCGTAGTGACCCACGGCGGCATCATCCGGTCGCTGATACGCCAAGCAGGCTTGGAGCGCCGACCGGTCGGGAACCTCTCGGGAGGCTGGCTCGAAGTCGAAGGCGTCGGATTCCGGCTGGACCCGTGGGTAGAACTTCTGTCCTCGGGCGTTCCGCCGGGCGTTTCAGCGGGTGTCCCCTCGGGCGCCTCCTTGGCCGCCGACGTTGCAGCCAGTTCGGCCACGCCGAGCGGGGCATCGACGGCCGGCGTAACGGTGGGCTCGGACCCGGGGTCTCAAACGTCGTGGCTCTAGACACCGCCGACCGGGCCACCTTGCTCGCCCTACGGGCGGGAGTACCTGGAGGCACCCGCAGCGGGCTCTCGGTCCTCGAGGCTACCGGCCGAAAAGTCATCTCGGTCCGGGTGGACCCCGACGTTCGAAGAGGCGCCCTGTCCAACTCCGACAGCGAGACGGTTGCCGCTGCCGCCACCATGGCCCTTCAGCAGCGCCTGCCGCTGGTGGTGATGATCGCCTCGTCCGGAGCCGACGTGTTCGAGGGAGTCGCTTCCCTCGACGGCTGGGGGCGTGCAGCGAAGGCGATGTCGTCCTGCTCGGGCGTAGTGCCTGTCGTGGTGGTCGCCTACGGGCTAGCGCTGTCGGGTCCCGCGCTCCTGCTCGGACTCGCCGACGTCGTTGTCATGACAGCCGACGCGGTCGCTTACGTGTCGGGTCCGGCGGCGGTCGCGCAGCTCACCGGCCAGCAGGTCACGTCCGCAGAACTTGGTGGCCAAGGAGTCCACGCACGCCAATCCGGGGTGGCCTCCCTCCTCACCGCCGACAGCGAGAGCGCCCTCGACGCCGTCGCGGCTGTCCTCGATTACCTACCTGACCATTCGGACGAACCGCCGCCGAGATGCGACAACTTCGATCCGGTCAACAGGGAAACGCCGCAACTGCGCGACCTCCTTCCAGCCAGCCCGACCGGCTCCTACGACGTCCGCCGGGTCATAGAGGCACTCGCCGACGACGGGGACCTGCTCGAGCTTCGCTCGGCCTGGGCGCCGCAACTGGTTACCGCGCTATGCCGCGTCGACGGTCGACCGGTCGGTGTCGTCGCCAACCAACCACAGTCGATGGCGGGCACGATCGACATCGCCGCATCGCAGAAGGGTGCGAACTTCGTGGCATTCTGCGACTCGTTCAACCTGCCGCTTATAACTCTCGTCGACACGCCTGGGTTCATGCCCGGCAAGGATCTCGAATGGCGCGGAATGATCCGCCACGGTGCCCAGCTCGTCTTCTCCTACGCCGAGGCGACGGTCCCGCGCGTTTGTCTCATAATCCGAAAGGCGTTCGGCGGGGCTTACATCGTGATGGACTCGAAGGGGATGGGCAACGACCTATGCCTCGCCTGGCCTTCAGCGCAGGTGGCGGTGATGGGAGCGGCAGGGGCCGTGCAGATACTGCACCGCCGGGAGGATGCCGACACGCAGGCTCGCCTGGCGGTCGACTACGAGGAGTCGTATCTCAACCCTTATGTCGCGGCGGAGCGGGGATTCGTCGACGATGTCATCGACCCGGCGGACACCCGAAAGGCCGTGGCTGCGGCTTTGGAGTTGCTGTCCACTAAGCGGGAGCGCCTGGCGTCGCGCAAGCACGCAAACGGCCCGCTCTAGCCACAAGGCGCGCCCGGCTCCTGGCGCCGGCAGGTACCGGGCTTTAGGTGAGGCCGATTTCGGCGAGTACTTCGTCGATGGGTCCGACGATTCCGGTGTAGAACGGTCCGAAGTCTGCGTAGAGGGCGGACGCTTCGTCGAAGCGCATCGCGTAGACGGTGTCTTTGAGGTCGTCGGGGTGCACGCCAAAGAGAGTGACTCCCCATTCGTAGTCGTCGATACCGGCCGAGCCTGTGACGAGTTGAACGACGCGCCCAGCGAAGCGTCTCCCGGAGACGCCGTGTTCGATCATCAGGCGCTTGCGGTCTTCGAAGTCGAGACGGTACCAGTTATCAGTTTCGCCGCGCCGTTTCGACATGGGGTAGAAGCAGATCGCCCGTTTTCCTTCTGGCGGCAAAGTCGGTTGGAGGCGGCTGCGCAGGTGTTCCTCGGGCATGCCTTTGCTGTATTCGGACAGCTCCGTCAGAGACACGTACGAGTCGGCTACTACGAGCCCGGCCTGTTGGATCGCCGTCTGGAAACGCCGTAACACGACCCAGTCGGGGCCTATAGCCAGAAAGCCGATGTCGGCCTTGTGGCCAAGGATCGAGAACGCGACGACCTGATGTGCTGCGCCCCCGGGCTGGGCCTCGACGCCGGCCTGGGCTTCGACGACCTGCTTGACGGCTGTGGCGACGGCCGAGGGGTCCGTGGACGGTCCGATCTTGCAGAACAGGTGCAGGACTCCCCATCCCACCGACGGCTGAAGCGTTTCGGTCACATACCTCAGCCTAGGGATCCTTGTCGGGGTTCGCGGGTTGGATTTCCGTCGCCGAATTGCCGCAAATCGCTTGTAAGGAACGCAAACACGCCTACTGGCTCGGCACCGGAAAAGACTGTGCGTGGAATTGCACATTTCTCGTGCAATTCCACGCACAGTTATTTCCTAAGGGCACGCAACGGCCGGTCAGCGGCCCGTCGTGATCATCAGCGTCGACGAGCTCAATCGTAGCGAGGCCCTCCGGGCAAGGAATCGCCACCTGCCCAGCCGCCCAGCCACCCAGCCGCCAAACCGCCGACCGCAGCCCCCGACAGCACAAGCGCGAAGAAGCCGGGCTTCGCATGAGCCCCATCAGGACCCGTCCCGTAGGCGGGAGGAGGGGGTATCACGCAAAGCCCGGCTTCGGGCAACATCAACGGGTCCAGGCGACTGGACTGAAAGCCGACTAGAAGCCGACTAGAAGCCGCCTAGGGGGGACCTAGAAGCGGACCTAGAAGTCGTCCATCCCGCCGCCCGGCATCGCGGGGGCGTCCTTCTCGGGCTTGTCGACGATGACAGCCTCCGTGGTCAGGAACAACGCCGCAATCGAAGCGGCGTTCTGCAGGGCCGACCGGGTCACCTTCGCAGCGTCGATCACACCGGCGGCGAACAGGTCCTCGTACTCGCCGGTTGCGGCATTGAGGCCGTCCGCGGCGTTGGTGAGTGCCTTCACCTTCTCTACGACGACCCCGCCCTCGAGGCCGGCGTTGATGGCGATCTGCTTTAGCGGCTCCTCGACGGCACGGGCCACGATACGGGCGCCTGTCGCCTCGTCGCCTTCGAGCTTCTGCGCACGGTCCAGGATCGCGGCCTGCGAACGAAGCAACGCAACGCCACCGCCAGGCACGACACCCTCCTCGACGGCAGCCTTCGTCGTCGAAACGGCATCCTCGATACGGTGCTTCTTCTCCTTGAGCTCCACCTCGGTGGCAGCGCCGACCTTGATCACCGCAACACCGCCAGACAGCTTCGCAAGGCGCTCCTGGAGCTTCTCACGGTCGTAGTCGGAGTCGGTGTTCTCGATCTCGGTCTTGATCTGGCTGATACGGCCCTTGATGTCGGCCTCGTCTCCGGCGCCTTCGACGATCGTCGTCTCGTCCTTGGTGACGACCACCTTGCGGGCACGGCCCAGCAGGTCGAGGGTCGTGTTCTCCAGCTTGAGACCAACCTCCTCGGTGACGACCTGGCCGCCGGTGAGGATGGCGATGTCTTGAAGCATGGCCTTGCGCCGCTCGCCGAAGCCGGGCGCCTTGATGGCGACGCTCTTAAATGTGCCCCGGATCTTGTTGACCACCAGCGTCGCCAGAGCCTCGCCCTCGACGTCCTCGGCGATGATGACCAGCGGACGCGCCGACTGCATCACCTTCTCGAGTAGGGGAAGCAGGTCGCGCACAGCGGAGATCTTCGAGCCGACGAGCAGGATGTAGGGGTCCTCGAGGGCGGCCTCCATACGCTCTGTGTCAGTGGCGAAGTAAGGGGCGATGTAACCCTTGTCGAAGCGCATACCCTCGACCAGCTCGAGGTCCATGCCGAAGGTCTGCGACTCCTCGACGGTGATGACACCGTCCTTGCCGACCTTGCTTATCGCCTCGGAGATGAGGTCGCCGATCTCGGTGTCGGCGGCGGAGATCGAAGCCACCTGGGAGATCTGCTCCCTGGACTCCGTCTCACGCGAAATCGCCTTAAGCGACGAGGTTGCGGCCTCTACCGCAGCCTCGATGCCCTTCTTGAGCGACATCGGGTTGGCGCCGGCGGCCACGTTGCGCAGGCCTTCGCGCACGAGCGCCCAGGCCAGGACGGTCGCTGTCGTGGTGCCGTCACCCGCTACGTCGTCGGTCTTCTTGGCGACCTCTTTGACCAGGTCGGCGCCGATCTTCTCGTAGGGGTCCTCGAGGTCGATCTCCTTGGCGATGGAAACGCCGTCGTTGGTGATCGTGGGGGCGCCCCACTTCTTCTCCAGGACGACGTTGCGGCCCTTGGGGCCTAGGGTGACTCGCACAGCGTCGGCGAGTTGGTTCATCCCGCTCTCGAGGGCGCGTCGGGCGTTCTCGTCAAAAGCAATCAGCTTGGGCATCGGTGTCTTGATCCCTCCGTTGGGTCAACCGGGTCTAGTACTTGTTAGCACTCTCATGTGTCGAGTGCTAACAGTTAACCGCCTCTGGCGGACTAATGCAACAGCAGGTGCCCTTACCGAGGAAAAAAATTTCCTGGTTCCTGCTCAGCCCCCCGCCACGGCAGGCACGATCGACAGAGTGGCGTTGCCGGGAAGCGTGGTGTCCAAGCCGTCCAGGAACCTTATGTCCTCGTCGTCGACGAACACGTTGACGAATCGGCGGAGACTTCCCGCCTCGTCGAAGATCCGCTCCGAGAAGCCGGGGTGCGCGGCGTCGAGGTTCGCGAGGGCGCCCCCGACGGTGGTGGCGTCGACGACAGCGGTTGCGTTGCCGCCCGCGAGGGGACGTAGCTGGGTGGGTATCCGGATCGTTACTGCCATGTTCAGTCCTCCGTGGGGATCTCTACGGCCGCTGCGAATGCGTCGAGCGTCGGGGCGATGGTCGCCGTCGGCCGGCACTGCGAAGCGACCGCGTCTACTGTCTTCAGTCCATTTCCGGTGACGAACGCGACGACTCGTTCGTCGGGGCGCACGACGCCGGCGTTGACAAGCTGAGCGAGGGAGGCGATCGTCACGCCGCCCGCCGTTTCGGCGAATATTCCCTCGGTGCGAGCGAGGAGTCGTATCCCGGCGACGATTTCGTCGTCGCTGACCGAGCCGAACCCTCCGCCCGAGCTGCGTACGGCGTCGATTGCGTACGGGCCGTCCGCCGGGTTTCCTATGGCGAGCGACTTGGCGACGGTGTTCGGCTTGACGGGCTTGACGACGTTGCGTCCCTCTGCGAAGGCGGTCGCCACCGGCGAGCACCCGGTCGCCTGGGCGCCGGAGATCCTGACATGCGGTTCCTCGTCGAGGAGTCCGACCTTCCAGAGCTCCTTGAAGCCTTTCGCAACTTTCGTCAGCTGGCTTCCCGAACCGACGGGCACCACGACGTGGTCCGGTGCGACCCATCCGAGCTGCTCCGCGGTCTCGAAAGCGAGGGTCTTGGAGCCTTCTGCGTAGTAGGTGCGCACGTTGACATTGACGAACGCCCACGACGGGTGCTCGCCTGCAAGCTCGGCGCACAACCGGTTCACGTCGTCGTAGTTGCCCTCCACGGCAATCAACCGCCCACCGAACACAGCCGTCGTCACGACCTTCGCCGACTCGAGGTCCGCCGGTATGAACACCACGGACTCCATCCCTGCGTGCGCTGCGTGCGCAGCAACCGAGTTGGCGAGGTTGCCCGTCGATGCGCAGGCCGCCACCTTGAAACCGAGCTCCTGCGCTTTGGTCAGCGCAACCGACACGACACGGTCCTTGAAGGACCCGGTCGGGTTGAGGGTGTCGTTCTTGATCCAAAGCTCGCCCAGCCCGAGTTCCGCCGCGAGGCGGTCCGCGCGGACGAGCGGAGTGAAACCGGCGCCGAGGCTGACTGCCCCCTCCGGCGCGGCCGGGAGCAGATCGGCGTAACGCCAGATCGAAAGGGGGCCGCTGGCGATCTTCTCGCGGCTGACTGCTGCGGCGACCGCCTCGTAGTCGTAGACGACTTCGAGCGGGCCGAAGCACCATTCACATACGTGCAGCGCGGCTGCAGGGTAGACGCGGTGGCATTCCCGGCATCGCAAACCGTCAACGTGTGGCACTTTTATCCTCCTGGCGCAGCGTCATCGAACCGGGCGTTGGCACCGACCCCACACAAGGTGGGAAGGTTGCCGCGGCTTCACAGGGCCCGTCCCTCTGCCGCTCTGGATGATGTTGGAGAGAGTATAGCGCACCGATCCCGGTTCGTGAAGCGGTGCGAAACGGTGGCAGGATGTGTCCGGTGCGCCGGAGCTACATGTCGTCGGAGTTCCCCGCCGAGCGGGTGCAGCGCTTGAAACGGGGTCGCACCGTGTCGGTATGCATCCCCGCACGCGACGAGGCGGCCACCGTCGGCGACATAGTCTCCACCCTCGTCGCAAGCCTCATGCACGGCTCGGCTGTAATCGACGAGCTCCTTGTCGTCGACGACGGGTCGAGCGACGACACCGCCGCTTTCGCAGCCAAGGCAGGGGCGTCGGTCGTCGCTGCCGATCGGGTGCTTCCACAGTTCGAAGGCCCCGGCAAGGGGCAGGCCATGTGGAAGGGCCTCCACGAGACCTCCGGTGACATCGTCGTGTTCTGCGACGCCGACGTCGTCGGCTTCGACCCGGCGTTCGTCCTCGGTTTGGTAGGGCCACTCTTGGCACGCGACGACGCAGTTTTTTCCAAAGGCTTCTACGACCGGCCCGTCGAAGGTGGTGCCGAGCAGGGTGGCACCGAGCAGGGTGGCACCGAGCAGGGCGGCCGGGTCACCGAGCTGATGGCGAGGCCGCTCATCTCCGTGCTGTTCCCCCATCTCGCAGACCTGGCGCAGCCCCTGTCGGGCGAGTGCGCCGGCCGTCGCGAAGTCCTCGAAGCGCTCCCGTTCGCCGGCGGGTACGCCGTCGATCTCGGCTTGGTCATCGACGTCACCGAGAGGTTCGGCAACACGAGCCTCGTCCAGTGCGACCTCGGCAGTCGCGTGCACCGCAACCGCCCCCTTTCGCAGCTCGGCCCTCAGGCGCTCGCCATCTTGCAGCTCGCCCTCGCCCGCTCCGGGGGATTCGGGCGCAGCGAGCTCGGCCTTGCCCACACCGACATCCTCATGAGGCCGGGCTCGGACCCGCTGCCCGTCGAGCTCGTAGAGCTGCCCGCCCTGTCAGGGTTACCCGCGAACCGCCTGAGTGCCTAGACCGGATAGGCGAACCGAGCGGTGAGCCGCCTGTCGGTCGCCATCGACCTCACCCCGCTGCTGAGCGTCAGGACGGGCATCGGCCTCTCCGTGGCGGGGATGTGGTCCGCTCTCGAAGCCATGGACGACGGCCCGCGCCTCCATCCGTACGCCCTCGGCTTGCGCAACGGCATGTCGTTCGACGACGTCCCGTCCCACATCAAGCGGGTTCGGCTACCGGCAAGGCTGGCTGTCGAAGCCTGGAGCCGCTTCGAGCACCCGAAGGTCGACAGAGCGCTCGGCGACGTCGACGTCGTTCACACCACCAACTACGTGACTCCGCCCAGCCGGCATCCGACTGTGATGACCGTGAACGACTTGAGTTTCGTCTACCAACCGTCTCCCGATCCGGTGGTAGCCACCTTCCCTGCGATGCTGCGCCGAGCCGTCGCCCGTGGAGCGAACATCCACGTGACCACCCGGCAAGTCGCCGGAGAGGTGGACGACGTCTTCGGCCCCGGGCTCGTCGACGCCGGCAGAGTCAGCGTCGTGGCGTTCGGCATACCGCCAGTCGGCGCCGCCCGGCCGGCAGACCCCCGCATCGAGCGGCTGATCGGGGGTCGCCCCTACGTACTTTTCATCGGCACGGACGAGCCGCGGAAAAACCTCCCGCGACTCGTCGAAGCCTTCGCCCATGTCGCGCTGGACGTTCCCGAGATCCTTCTCGTGCTCGCGGGGCGCCAGACCGGGCACTCGAAGCTGACGACGGACGTCATCGAGGCGCTTCGCCCAGACGTCGCGTCACGGGTGCTTCGCCTCGGCGTTGTCAGCGACGATGCCAGATCCAACCTTCTGGGCGGCGCTCGGGCGATGGCGTACCCTTCTACCTATGAGGGCTTCGGTTTTCCGATCCTCGAAGCCATGCGGGCGGGCGTTCCGGTAGTCGGCTCCGACGTAGCCGTCCTGCGTGAGGTCGCCGGCGACGCTGCAGCGTTCGCCGACCCGCTGGACTCGGCAGCGCTCGCCGGCGCCATCCGAAAAGCGGTGTCCGACGGACCGATCAGGCAGGCGCTCATCGACGCCGGCACGAAGCGGGCGGCTTGCTTCACGTGGGAGGCCACGGCGGTCGGCCTCGACGCCCTCTACAAGAAGGCGGCTCGTGACGCCGCCCGATAGGCCCGCCGCCCCCCGCGCCGCCGCCCCCCGCGCTGCCCACGCCGCCGGCCCCATCGACGTCGTCCACTTCTCCCGGCGTCCGCAGGCCGGCCAGCACAGCATCGAGAAGGTCTTCGCCCTGATACGGAGCGAGCTGCCGAAGCGTTTCAATGTCACGACGGTCGTCTCCGAGCATTACAGCAAGGGCGTCCTTCCCAGGGCTGCGACGGTCCTAGAGGCTCGGCGGATCACACAGCCAGTCGTTCACATCCTTGGAGACATCACCTACGCGGCGCTCGCACGCCGGGCCTCCTCGACGGTGCTGACCGTCCACGACACCGAGTTCCTCCGAAGGGCGTCACCACTCAAACGAACCGTCTACTCGTCGCTTTGGTTGCGCTTCCCGATCCGCCACGCAGCCGTCGTCACAGTCCCGA
>JAKCEB010000170.1 GCA_021838305.1 Actinomycetes bacterium
TCCCGTCCCCGCTGTCGCCTGGGACTGCGGCGATAACGTCGCCCTCCATGGGAACCACCGCCACGCGCTGGTTCTCCAGCTTCGCTCTGACAACCGTGCGGGCGCCCGACAGCGGATCACCGACACCCGCCTTTCCGGCGACGACGTTGGTGCCAAGCTCCTCGAACTGCAGCGGCGCCCCATCCGCGCCGGCGGACTCCATATCGGCGGCCGCTTCCAGCGGATCGTAAGTCACGTCGACGGCCTCTGCGGCGTCGAGTGCTTGCGCGTCGGTCTCTGCCACCACCATCACGACAGGCTCGCCGACGAAGCGCACTTTGTCTGTGGCGAGCGGGGGACGCGCGACCGCCTCGTTTAACACCATGAACCCGTGAAAGGGGTCGACGCCGAGATCCGATGCCGCAAGCACAGAGATAACTCCTGGAAGGCCCACAGCGCCGCTCGCGTCGATCCGGCCTATCCGGGCGTGGGCAACCGGGGATCGGACGAAGGCCACGCAACCCATTCCGGCGACACGCAGGTTGGCTATGAAGGTGCCTCGCCCGCGGAGCAGGTCTGGGTCCTCCACTCGGCGGACTTCGTTTCCAAGGATCGATCCGGGCATCGCGTCAAGGTATCGGAGTTGACTGCCGCCGCGGTCCGCTCCATCCCCGAAGCGGGTCGCCCAGCGTCTGCCCGCTATGTCTCCCCGACCGAGCCGATCAGGCGGCGCCGGAGAAGGTCCAGGGCTGAGATGGCTGCGATCTGGCGGATCTGCTCCCGGTCCCCGCCCCCATAGCGGCCGAGACGGATCAGGTGAGCCGACTCGCCTCCCATCGCTGCCGCGGACAGGCCAATCCAGACCGTTCCGACCGGCTGGCCGTCCTGGGACGCCGGACCGGCGACCCCGGTTAGCGACAGGCCGACCTCCGCCCCAAAGAGTTTCGCGACGCCAACCGCCATCTCTATCGCGGCTTCTTCGCTCACCACAGGCCCATCCGACACGCCGAGGAGCGCGCGCTTGGCCGACGAGGCGTAGACGACTGCGCCACCTCGAAACACGTCGCTCGCCCCGGGAACCGCCGTGAGGCGGCTTCCTACTAGTCCACCGGTGAGCGATTCGGCCACGGAAAGGCCGAGATTGCGCTCCCGCATCAGCTCGATGACGGCGGCCTCCATGTTGACTTCGTCGACGCCGAACACTCCCGGCCCGAGCACTGCACGGACCTCTTCCTCCTCGGCGGCGATCAGCCGCTCGGCCTCGTCCGCGCTTGGCGCTTTGGCGGTGATGCGAACTTTCAGACCCTCGATCCCGCTGGCAAGGAACGCTATCGTCGGCGCCGGCCGTCCCGCGATGCGAGCCTCGTCCAGTGCCGCCATACGCCCGGTGAGCACCTCGTCGAGAGCCGACTCGGCCATGCCCCAGGTCCGCAGCGTTCGGCTTCGGATAGCCGCGCTTTCCCCTGAACGCTCGACGAGATCAGGTATGACAGCTCTCGTGATCATCTCGCGCATCTCGTGAGGGACGCCCGGCACCGCGTATATGCTCCGGTCCCCCATCCGGCATATCAGCCCGGGCGCCGTCCCGCGCTGCTGCTCGATAACGGTAGCCCCCCGTGGCACCTCGGCCTGGCGGAGATTGTTCGCCGTCATGACCCGGCCCCGCGCTCCGAACATGGCTTCAATCCGCACGGCCACGTCGTCGTCGAGTTCAAGGGGAACACCCAGAACTTCCGCGATCGCCTCGCGGGTTATGTCGTCCTTGGTGGGACCGAGTCCGCCGCAGCAGATGACCGCCTCGCTTCGCGCAAGACCTGCACGCAGGCATCCCACGATACGCCCGAGATTGTCCCCGACCTTCGTCTGGTAGTACGAGTCGATGCCGCTCGCCGCGAGCTGTTCGCCGATCCAAGCGGAATTCGTGTCCACAACCTGGCCGAGGAGAAGCTCCGTTCCGATAGCAAGGACTTCGACTCGGGTCACGGCGACGGGATCTCTCCGGTAGCGTCGCCGAGAGGGCCGCCGCGGGCCACGGGCACGTTGTGGCTGTCGAGCAGGTATTGCGCTGCGCTCAGCACGGCGAGACCGGCCGAGATCCACAGGACGTCCCTACCGACCCACAGGTCGTGGCGTCCGAGGAGAGGTACGAGCACCATGGTTACTGCGAGGTCCTGGGTGGCAGTCTTCAGCTTCGCAAGCGGTCGCGCCGGCACCGACACGCCGTGGCGGGCGACGAGGGAACGGTAGACGCTGATGAGCAGCTCACGTCCTGCGATCACAACTACCGGGGTGACCGGCACCAACCCGGCGGACACGAGCGCCGCAAGTGCGCCGATGACGAGAACCTTGTCGGCGAGAGGATCAAGGAACGCGCCCGAGCTGGTCGTGCCCTGCCTGCGGGCCACCCAACCGTCGAGGAAATCGGTGCTCGCTATCGCGACCCACACGACCGCGGACCACCACGAAACTCCCAGGTCGATGATCAGCACGAGGATCAACGGAGTTGCCAGGATCCGGGCAACCGTGATGGCGTTGGCGGGGGTGGCGAGCGCCGATGATTCGAAGCGACCGTCCTTGCGTACGGCCATCAGCCGACCCACCCGGCCTGCAGGTCGGTCCCGACAGCGCCTGTGACGTATACATCGGCCCACGTGCCAGACGGTCTGTCGGCCGGCACGTTGATGATCCCGTCGATCTCAGGTGCTTCACGGTGGCTGCGGGCGATCCCCGGCGAGTCGACGAGCACCCGCATCTTCTCACCGACGAGGTCGAGGCGGCGCCCGGCTGTGATCCGGTCCTGAAGTTCCTGGCACTCTCCGAGGCGCTCGGCGACGACATGCTCCTCGATCTGGTCAGGAAGCTTGGCTGCGTAGGTGCCGTCCTCCTTCGAGTAGGCGAAGAACCCGGCCCAGTCCAGTTGAGCGTCCTCGAGGAACTCCAAGAGCGCTTCGTGGTCCTCCTCGGTCTCCCCGGGATATCCGACGATAAAAGACGACCGAAGCCCCGCGTCAGGAAAGCGGTCCCTGATCCGCCCGATGCGTTCCATGAAGCGCTCCCCACCCCCGAAGCGGCGCATGCGGCGCAGATGCGCACGCGATACGTGCTGCAAGGACAGATCGAAGTACGCGCATCCGGCCTCGCCTATCACATCTATCAGACCGTCAGTCAGCTCGGAAGGGTACAGGTAAAGAAGTCGCACGCGAGGGGCCCGCTCCGCAGCCGCACGCACGAGGCGCTCGATAGGCCGCCCGGCCCGGCGCCGGCTCAACGAGAGATCGCCGTCGGGAACGTTGCCGTTTCGAGCTCCCGGGCTCTGGTCACGTCCGTAGGATGCGAGATCCTGAGCTACGAGCACGACCTCCTCGACTTGAAGCTGGTCGATCTCGTCGAGGATCGCGTCGAAAGGCCGGGAGCGCTGGCGGCCCCGAAACGACGGGATAGCGCAGAAACCGCAGCGTCGGTCGCAGCCCTCCGCCACCTTGACATACGCCCACGGTGACTTGCGGGCGGGCCTCGGAAGATTCAGCAAGTCGAACGACGGCCTCTTGGCCGATGTCGGCAACCCGACCGGTGACCAGCCAATACCCGACGGTCCGGCAGCCGCCGGGAGCTCCGGCCGGGCAGACGGGTGGGTAACTGGCTGGGCAACCGGCACGCCGAAGCCGGCCACCACGTCGACTTCAGGAAAAGCATCGGCGAGCTCCGCGCCGTAACGTTCAGCCATGCAGCCGGTGACAGCCAGGCGCGCCCCGCCCCGGCGCGTTTCAGCGAGATCGAGGATGACCTCGATCGACTCTTTGCGCGCCGCCTCTACGAATGCGCACGTGTTGACGACGACCAGGTCGGCGTCGCCGGGACGTTCCGCAGGCCTGTAGCCGTCCGCCTCGAGCAGACCGCTCAGTTTCTCGGAGTCAACTTGGTTTTTGGGGCACCCAAGTGTCTCCAGCCAGTATTTCATCGCCAGGCCAGCCTAGGCGACCCACCGGCTTTGAGCGTCAGAGCCGCCGGGACAGACGGTGTCCCTACTTTTTGACGCCTAGCATCCTGTTCATCTTCGTCGAGCAAACCGGGCAGGTTCCCTGCGCGGCGAGCCGTCCGTTGGCCAGCGTGACTTCTTGGCCCTCGAACTGGCGCTTCTCCTTGCACTTGACGCAGTAGCCCTCGTATGTAGCCATCGGTATAGCTCCTCCTTGCTCGCTTGTGGACTCGATCAACCTAGCGTGCCGGCTACGCCGCCACGGTGATACCGGCGAGGTCCGCCGACAACGTTACGCAGTCGCCGGGCACGCCGTGTTCATCCATGAGGCTTTTCGCCCGGTCCCGGACTTCCTCGCACGTGTCCTCATGGCAGACACCGACGAGCGTCGTGCCGGCTCCCGACCAGAACGACGTGATCGCTCCGGCCCTGCGCAGCCCCTCCAGAAGCGACGGTGCCTCGGGGAACAACGCGGAGCGGGCAGTCTGATGCAGCCGGTCGTCGCCCGCAGCTGCTACGAGCTGGCGGTGGTCTGCGAGGCCGGCGATGAGCAGTCCCATCCGGCCGAGGTTGAAAATGGCGTCGTCGCGCTCCGTGTGGGCGTCGAGCGTGCCACGGGCGTCGCGGGTCAGAAGGAGTCGATCGGGTATCGCTGCAACGAAGCGAAGTGCCGGGTCGAGCGCGAGCCGTCTCCAGACCGGCTTGCCGTCCACCGTGGCGGCCGCGACGAGGCCGCCGAAACAGGATGCGGCGGAGTTCTCCGGGTGGCCGTCGACGGCTACGCCCCACAGCAACGGTTCGTCTGCACCAGCTGCAGCGGCAGCCGCGACCGCTAGCGCCGCGGACGATCCGAGGCCACGGCCGATGGGGATCTCGGAATGCACCCTGATCCGCAGCCGGTCGGTACCCGTGACTTTCAAGGCGACCTGTGCCGCCAGATGCGTTTCGTCGTTCGGGAGATCCTCGCCCTCTCCCGTCGTGACGACCTCCAGATGCTCCGCTTCGGTCACCTCGACCTCGACGTAGCGGTTCAGAGCCAGCGCAAGAACGTCGAATCCTGGGCCGAGGTTGGCGGAGGACGCTGGAACACGGGCTTTCATATTGCGCCGAATGATAGAGCTATCCGCAGGACACGACGAACACCCGCTCGGGCGCAGGTCGGCGGATCATTCTCCCTGTTCGGTAAGATTCTCCAACTCTTCGACGCTCATGAGCACCGCCCTCGCCTTGGAGCCTTCGGATGGCCCGACTATTCCTCGCTGCTCGAGGAGGTCCATGAGCCTCCCGGCCCGGGCGAAACCGACCCGAAGCTTGCGTTGGAGCATCGAGGTGGATCCGAGCTGGGAGCGCACAACTAGGTCACGCGCAGCGTCTAGGAGGTCGTCTCCTTCGTCGCCGATTCCGAGCGCGCTCGCCGACGGACCGTCGTCTGAGCCTTCGACGCCGTCGACGTAGCGGGGCTCGGATTGGCGCCGCCAGTGCGCGACGACCTTACGTACCTCATCCTCGTCTACCCACGCCCCCTGAATCCTCCGAGCGACGCTCGACGACGCGGTCAGCAGAAGCATGTCGCCTTTGCCTATCAGTCTTTCGGCGCCGGGTTGGTCGAGTATGACCCGGCTGTCAGCAAGCGACGACACAGCGAAAGCAAGGCGCGACGGCACGTTCGCTTTGATCACCCCGGTGATCACGTCCACCGAAGGCCTCTGGGTCGCAATGACGAGGTGGATCCCGACGGCACGCGCCATTTGGGCTATGCGGCAGATGGACTCCTCCACGTCTCGTGCGGCGACCATCATCAAGTCGTTCAGTTCGTCGACTACCACGAGGATGAAAGGCAGGCGTTCGTAGCGGGCGACCGGGTCGCCGCTTGCGTTGAGGCCTCCCGCCCCACCGCCTTGGAGGTCGCCCCTGTCGAAGGCGTCGTTGTAGCCGGTGATGTCCCGGACCCCTACCTCCGCCAGCAGGTCGTAGCGTCGCTCCATCTCGTGGACCGCCCACGCCAAAGCGTTCGCTGCCTTCTTCGGGTTCGTCACGACGCCCGTCAAAAGGTGCGGCAAGTTGTTGTACTGGCCGAGCTCCACCCGTTTCGGGTCGACGAGGATGAGCCTGACCTGGTCGGGGGTCGCCCTCACCAGGATCGACGTGATGAGCGAGTTGATGCACGACGACTTCCCGGCGCCGGTG
>JAKCEB010000171.1 GCA_021838305.1 Actinomycetes bacterium
GAGTCGACCCCGGCACCAACCGGCACTTGAGCCCCGCTGCCCCCGTCGGGATAGGTACCAAAGCCCGGGCACTGGCTCGTGTTAGCCCCGACCGAAACCCCGAGAGCTTCCCCCCCTGTCACAGGCAATACCCCTGCCAGCTCTCCGCCGAAAGCGGATGCCGTGGCGCCCCCCGTTAGATCGACAGCGACCTCGGGAACGCCGGGTGGGATCGTAAGGGTCTGTACTGAGGTTATAGGGATGGAAGTCGAGGTGCCGGTGACGACAACGGAGCTGTACCTGCAGGTGACCGTTACACCGTCCGAAGCGCACCCCTGGGGAAGACCGCTGAGCGCTCCTGTCGTGGCAATCTTGCCGGCAGGCTTCGTCGGGGCGGCGCTAGCGACGCTGCTGCCAGGGTGCGCAGATGAGCTCGCCGGACGTCCTACCGGCGAGGGAGCTGACCGGCCGGGCGCGGCCTGGGGTGGCGTGGCGCTCGGCAGGGTCACGACCATGGCGAGCACTGCCAACCCGATACACATCAAGGCGGTTGCCGTGATCGAGAAGCCTGCTGCTAACCGCTCTCGCAGGGAGCGCCACCACAGACGTTTTGCGGTCACCAAGCGCGCACTCGCTCACGACTAAAATCTTGCGAGCGGAATGACAACGTCGGCACCGCCTTCAGCCTGACCAGACCGACGTGGTATTTCCATCCCGGAAATCCGTGATTTATGTTTAGGGCTGACGATCTCTGGGTAAGGCGCCCGACTCGGCGTTGTTTGCGAGAGCGCGGGCGACTGCCCCCCGCCCCCTCACGTCGAGCTTGGCAAGTATCGCGCCCACGTGGCTCTCCACTGTATTCTCGCTTATCGACAGCAGGCTGGCGATCTGGCGGTTCGTGCGTCCCCGCGTAATGAGTTCGGCGATCTCGAGTTCACGCCGGCTGAGACCACCAGAACCTTGAGCCGCGCCCTTCCTCGGCGACTCCACACTCCCGGTTCGCCGAAGGCGTCGCAGAAGTAGGCGTGCTTCGCGCGCAGCGCCCTGCGCCCCGCAGGAGGCGAGGGCGTCGGCCGCGGCTGAACACTCGACTACCGCCTCGTGCCCGCGGCCACAACGTGCGAGAAGTTCGGCCGTTAAGACCCGGCTGCGCGCCCCTTCAACGAGAGCGCCTGAGCCCTCAAACGCCGCTACGGCATCGCGCGCTGCGACGAGAGCCGCTTGCGGGTCGCTCGATGCGAGCACCCGAGCTTTTGCCCTTGCCGCAAATCCCGCCGACGCGGGTAAGTCGAGAGCAGTAGCGAGTTCTTCGGCTTTTTCCGCAAGTTCGCCAGCCTGCACACTCCGACCCCGAGCGAGGTCACTCCGGCAACGCGCTTCCAGGAACGCGCAGGCTATGCCGTCACGCACGGACGTCTCGTCGTCGGAGGGAAGCTCGGAAAGGAACCGCACGTCGTCACCGCTGTCGAGGTAGGCCAACGCCAGTAGGCGTCGCAGGTTCGCCTCGTGATAGGTCGTACCGTTGGCGGCGAAACTCAACGCCTCAGTGCAGACGACAATAGCCCTAGCGTTTTCTCCCGCCGCGCCGAGCGCAGCTGCCTGTGCTGTGAGCGCAAGCAGTACCAGTAGACCGACGCCGGACAATTTCGCCATCTCGACAGCTGTTTCCGCAACTTCCAGTGCGACAGAAACTCGGCCGGTCAAGGCGCCGATCTTCGCCTGCTCGATCAGCGTGGGCAGTAGCCACTGAGATCCGCCTCCAGTTTCGGCCGCGGCGATCGCCCGGTCTAGATGCCTGACGCAAACTCCGTAACGTTCGAGCAGCCGCTCCGCCCAGCCGAGGTAGTAGAGGGCATCGAGGCGTGCGGCCACCACGTCGTCGCCGAGGTCGTCGAGGATGACTGCCGCTTCAGAGGCATGGGCTTGCGCTGAAATGTTGCCGTCAGGCGTTTCTGCGCTGGCGTGCACGAAGGCGAGCAAGGCCTCCGCAGTTCCTTGGAGGAGTCGGTCATTGGCCGCAGCAGCCACCGCAGACGCCTTCGTGGCGAAGGCCTCGGCCTTCGTGAGGTCGAGCGTGTATAGCCAGGAGACTGCTAGCTCTATGCACAACGTCGCCTCGGCCGCAGGATTGATGGCGCCGACTCCTTCTAGGGCGCCATGCAACCTGCCGCGAGCCTCGACGAAGTTACCGAGGCCGTGCTCGACGCCTGCACATCCGGCGACGAGCGAAACATAACGCGGGTCGTCAGGGGGTACGAGAGAAAGTACTTCGACGAACGCGTCACGGCCGGCACGGAGATCTCCGAGCATGCAGGAAACCCGGGCGCGCGCGATGAGTAAGTCGATTCGTGTCCCGACCGTGTCCGCACGATGCGGCACGATTGCATAGGCAGCGTCCAGCCACGCCTTCGCGCTATCCGGAGCGTGAGAAGCTACGTCGCTCGCAGCTTCGATCAACAGCACCGCGGCCGCCAGATCCCCCGGAGGCGCAGAACGCGCGACATGATGCGCGGCCTTTGCTATCGGAGCACCGTGCTCCAATAGCTCTGCCGCCGCTCGGGCGTGGGCAGCGTATCGCCAGCCGAGCCCAGCCGACTCGTAGACAGCGAACCGGACTATCGGGTGGCGAAATGCGAAACGTCGAGGGCTTCGGACCGGGCGAACTATTCCTCGCTCGACCAACTCGTCGAGGCCGCCGGCAACCTGTTGGGGCGCTACACCCGCGCAGCGCGCCGCGACTTCCACGTCGAAAGGTCCTCCAAGGACAGCCCCGCCCTGTGCGAGCAGTCGGGCAGCGTCCGAGACCGAGCCAATCTCATGGCCGACAGCGGCCGTCACCGACTCAGGGATTGCTCCAGCGTCTGGCGGGAGAGCCGAGCCGAACTGATGCAAAAGAGCGCTTCGTCCGCCAGCGCCAGCGAGTGCTTCGGCGTAGAAGGGGTTCCCACCGCTCGACCTATAGAGGGAGCGAAAGGTCGGGCCATCCAGGTTCCCGCCGAGCATCTCCCCGAGTGCGTCCTCGCTTAAGCTTCTTAGCCTGAGAGCGGTTCGCGGCAGATCTCTAGCTCTCGTAGCGAGATCCCCGGCGAGGTTGGGGGCCTCTCCGGGACGCCAAGTGAGCACCACAAGGACCGGCGCCTCGGGAGGATGTCCGAGCAGGAACGAAACGAGTTCGATCGAAGCCTTGTCAGCCCAGTGCAGGTCGTCGAGGACAAGCACCAATGGGGCCGGTCCAGCGAGTCGGCTTATCAGGAACCGGAGTGCACGGTGGGTGGGGTAGCGTCCATCCTCAACCCCCCGATGGTTGTGCGACCGGCCGTCGACATCGAGCGCGGGGAAGATCCGACGAAGCTCGCCGAAGTGGCGGCCACACACTTCGTCACGTCGCGAAATGTCGAGCGATCCCAGGTAGTCGTCGAATGCGTCTACGACTATCCCGAATGGGAGATCCGACTCGAGTTCTGCTCCGCGGCCCGTTAGGACGAGTGCCCCGCGTTCCTCGGCGAGCGCAGAAAGCTCGGCGACTACGCGCGTCTTTCCGATTCCCGGTTCGCCGGTCACCTGGACCCACGACGAACGATCTGAGCTCAGTTCATTGAGAGCCTCGACGAGTGCAGTGAATTCGTCGTCTCGCCCGACTAGTCCACTCATCTGGCCCCCCGTTCCGCCGGGGTGCACTTCACGTCGTGAATCGTACACCGGAGCGCTACGAGGCCTACGGCTCACCGTAGCTATCTTCGAGATTTGATACGAAATGCAGCCATTTGAACCTTCGAGTCAGCGAGAAGAGCCAACCCGATGTAGCGTAGGATGTTGACCTGATGTAGCGTAGGATGTTGACCCGATGTAGCGCTCCAGCACAAGGAAGGGCAACAAATGCATGCCAGCTACGTAAGGCGAGTCGTCGACGACGAGATCGATATCCTTTTCAGCGGTCTACCCGCCATATCCCTCGAAGGTCCGAAAGGATGCGGTAAGACCGACACAGCCCTTCGACGGGCGCGCACCGTCTACCGTCTCGACGAGTCGGCTCAACGCGCGATCCTCGCAGCCGATCCTCGCCGGCTGATATCAGGTCCACCTCCAGTACTCGTCGACGAGTGGCAGCGCCTTCCGGAGTCTTGGGATGTAGTCAGGCGCTCTGTGGATCTAGATCGCTCACCAGGGCGCTTCCTTCTCACCGGATCTGCCTCCCTGGACCGCTCGCCAACCCACAACGGAGCCGGTCGCATCGTTACGCTACGGATGCGCCCGATGTCGTTAGCCGAGCGAGGCGTGGCCACTCCGACAGTCAGCCTCGCCAGACTTCTCGATGGGCGACGTCTGCCCGTCGCAGGTGAAACGACGATCGGCCTTGAGCGCTATGCACAGGAGATCGTCAACTCCGGTTTCCCGGGCTTGCGCGCTCTGCAAGGGCGCCTCCTCCGATCGAGCCTTGATGGATACATAGACAGAATCATCGACAATGACGTTCCCGATGCCGGACGCTCGGTTCGTAACCCTGCCGGCCTCAGACGCTGGATGAGTTCATACGCGGCCGCAACATCGACGACGGCGACGTACGAACACATACGCGACGCCGCTACAAGCGGTCAGGGCGACAAGCCTGCGAGGTCGACAACCGAACCGTACCGGGCTGTCCTGGAGCGGATCTGGATTGTCGAGTCGCTCCCGGGTTGGGTTCCGAGCCGCAACCGGATCGCCAACCTGGCGACACCGCCAAAGCATCACCTCGCCGATCCCGCACTCGCCGCTCGTCTGCTTGGCGTTGGCATACCTGACCTTTTGGAGGGACGGCCCGCTCCGCTGCCTTCACCGCGAGACGGAACTCTTCTCGGAGCGTTATTCGAATCTCTCGTTGCATTGTGCGTTCGCGTCTACGCGCAAGCCGCTGAGGCCCGTGTTCATCACCTCCGAACCAAAGGTGGGTTACGTGAGGTCGACTTGATCGTAATCGGCCATGACGGAAAGGTCCTCGGAATAGAAGTGAAGCTGACGAGCGCAGTCAAAGACGAGGATTGCCGCCATCTTCGATGGCTACGCAGCACGCTCGGCGACGAACTGGCTGATGCCATCGTGGTATCGACAGGACCCTACGCCTACCGGCGCAAGGACGGCATCGCTGTCGTACCCGCAGCACTGCTCGGCCCGTAGTGCCTCCAACACAATCGCGATAAGTCAGCTTTCATTGTATAGTAGGTTTCAATGCACGATGAAGGCTACAGTAGATGAGGCTAACGTTGCATCTCGGGCGCTCCGACTTGGATCGTTACCGCGCCGTCTTTGCCAGCATCCCGGAGGTCGTGCTCAGCGAAGGGGCCACTGACCTCGTTGAGATCGACGATCACGACCACCGAGTCACGGTGCTGCCGCGCCTGGCCGTCGGAGCCGATCCGAACCTCGCAGCTCGCAAAGTTGCACAGACGGTTCCGCCAGACACGATAGGTGTCGTTGCGGCGCGCTCCGTCCCTTATCAAGAACGGGAGGCACTTGAGTTAGCCGGCCTGTCCTGGTGCGACGGGCGGGGTGCGTTGCATCTGTCCTGGCCAGGAATGCTCGTCCACATTGACCGCGGCGGTCGCCGACAAGTCGGGCAGCAGATGGTGGGTAGAGAAGAGTTCCGGCTTGGTCCAAGCGGAATCCGAGCCGTCCAGGTTCTCCTCGAGGGCACCGACAGTGAGTGGACGGTCAATCGGCTCGCCGAGAACGCGCGTATCTCCGTTGGTCATGCGCACAACGTGTTTCGAGCCATGGAGCAAAACCGACTCGTCCATGCAGTAGGCAAAGGTCCAAAGCAGCGACGAGTAATTGACGACCGTAGTGCAGCTTTGGATTGGCTTGCCACAGTGGACGGCGGCCGTAGACGGCCGCCGTCCACTGCCTCCTACTTATACGCCCGAACTGACCAGGAAGTTGCCCGACGGTTCGCAGAGATGGCATCTGAGGCAGGGGTTACATATGCAGTAACCGGCGCTGCGGGAAGCCATCTGCGAGGCTGTCCGGTCCTCAGCAGGATAATCATCACCCACATCCGCGTCGGTATGCTTCAACCCGCCGACGTGCTTGAACGGTTGGGTATCGAGCCTTTCGGGGCAGATGAGCACGGACGCGGTACAAATCTGGAGCTATGGAGTGACGTCGGAGAGCTGGGGTCGTTCGC
>JAKCEB010000172.1 GCA_021838305.1 Actinomycetes bacterium
GTGCCGCCGCGCGCTCTGGCGTGCTGAGAAGCATCGCTGCCGCTGCGTCTGAGATCTGAGAAGAGTTCCCGGCTGTATGGATACCATCCGGGCGCGCAACGGGGCGCAGACTTCCAAGACCGTCGGCTGTGGTTTCACGCAGTCCTTCGTCCCGGTCCACCAAGCGCACGTCGCCGGTCATATTCCCTTCAGCGTCGGCTACCGGGGCGGTGACAGGTACCAGTTGCGTGGCGAAGCGTTCCTGCTGCCAGGCCTGCGCCGCCTTGTGCTGTGAAGCGAGGCCGAAGCGGTCAGCGTGCTCACGGGTGATACCCCACTTGTCTGCGATCCTCTCAGCTCCTTCGAACTGGGACGTGAACTCGTAGCGCGGGAAATAGGACTTCGGTATCGGCACCCCGAGGCCCAGTTTCTTCGAGGAGTTCGAGCCGATCGGTATTCGGCTCATCGACTCGACACCGCACGCGACAGCCACATCGACCACACCGGATGCGACCAGGGCCGTCGCAAGGTTGGCTGCCTGCTGGCTGGACCCGCATTGTGTGTCGACTGTCGTGGCGGCCGTATGCAGGGGGAATCCGCCCGCCAACCACGCCGTTCGGGCCACGTTGAAAGACTGGGCGCCCACCTGGGACACGCATCCCGCGACGACCTGGCCGACGTCGGCGGGATCGAGGCCGGTTCTAGTGAAGAGCGCACCGAGAGCGACACCGAGCAGGTCGGCGGGATGCACTGTCGAAAGCGCGCCGCCCCGGCGACCGACAGGTGTTCGCACAGCGTCTATAACCACCACTTCGGACATGTTCGCGATGCTATCCGGCGTCGCTCGGTCGAGGAGCTAGCGCACCTGTTGATTCGGCGTGAGCTGCCTTCCAGCTCGTGGAGCTGTCACCATGAAGCTCCGAGCGACGCTACGCCGCGCATCAATGCAGTCGGCCTGAACGGGGGATCAAGCGTGTCGAGGCGCATGTCCGGCAGATGTAACAGGAGACGTTCCAGCGCTACCTCTAGCTCTTGACGGGCTAGCGCATGGCCCAAGCAGAGGTGGGCGCCCCCGCCGAACGAAGACTGGCGCTCTATGGAACGTGCGATATCGAGGCGGTCAGGCTCTGCGAAGACAGCTGGGTCCCGGTTGGCGGCCGCTATGTAAGCCACCAACATGTCTCCGGCTTTGATGTCGGTTCCTGAAAGCGAAATAGGCTCTGTTGCGATTCTGGCAGTGGCTTGTCCGGGTGAATCGTATCGGAGCAACTCTTCGACGGCGCCCCCGCGAAGTGCCGGTGTGGCCTTGAGCAAACCGAGCTGATCTGGGTTGCGGTGCAGTGCCAGAACGGCAAGGGAAACAGCGCCCGCTGTAGTCTCGTGGCCGGCAAGGTACATCAAGATTGCGTTCGCGACCAACTCGATCGGAGACATGGCGCCGTCAACGTTAGAGGAGTGGACCAATGCGGACAGGAGGTCATCGGCCGGTTCGGCCCTCTTGGCGGTGATGAGGTATGTGAAGTAGCTGTCGAGCTCGCCGACCGCCGAGTTGACCGCCGCAAGCGTTTCGCCGCTCATAGGAAGGAATTCGAGGGCCGGGTTCAATGATTCCGAAAGGGTCCCGACTCGCTGACGGTCGGCCTCCGGTACGCCCATCAGCTCTCCTATAACTTCGATAGGGAATGGCCGGGCGAAGTCAGCAACCAACTCGGCTCGACCGGATGCGGCGAACTCGCGGATCAGCTTGTCTGCGATGTCGACGGTTCGGTTTCGTAGCGCCATGACCCGACGCGGGGTGAAAGTGCTCGAAAGCAGCCTTCGAATCCGGGTATGGGTGGGACCGTCGAGGATGAACACCATGTGCTGGAAGAGTTCGTAGTACGCCTCGTCCACCACCCCCGGACCGCACCTTGCCGTCTGGGTGATGCTGTAGCGGTGTTCGAGAGTACGGTTGGAGAAGAATGCCGTGACGTCGCCGTGGCCGGTAAGAATCCAGAATCCCATCGGCGAGAAGTACACGGGAGCCGTCTCGCGCAGGCGGCGGTAGTGTGGGTAGGGGTCGACCGTCATCTCGGCGGCAAGCGGATTGAACTCGATCACAGCTTCGGGCGATTGGCGGTCAGCTGGCATTCGACGTCTCCAAAACGAGTGCTCCCTCACGTGAACAGTTGACAACGGACGGGATGAACAAGGTACGCAGTTGGCGCTCCTGGGTTATCTCGTCGGAGCTGCCATTGGTTCTCGCGGCGAGCAGAAGGATCTCCAGCAGCATGATCCAGTCGATGACGTCGCCGACTTCGACGTTCGACGACAACTCTCCTCGTAGCCTGGCCAATTCGAGAACCGGCCTCCAAAGCTCCTCGGAGAGCCTGCGGGCATGGGCACTGGCGCCTTCGACGCGCGATGCCGGGTCGGTCGTGGCAGCGACAACGAGCATTGCGAAGTAGGGGTCCTTCGCAGCCATCCTCACTGCGAGGAGGATCCCGTCGACGAGGGCGTCGGTGAGGGTGGGGCACGCCTCGATCGACGCCTTGGCACGAGCGATGAACGCCTCGGCGCGCCGGACCAAAACGGCGAGGATCAGCCCGTTGCGGTTATGGAATCGCTTGTAAACGAGACCCCGCGAGACCCCCGCGGCGTCAGCTACGGCATCCATAGTGGTCCCTGCAACGCCCAAGCGGGTGAAGCACGCTTCCGCTGCATCCAAAAGCGAGTCATCGGTCAACAGCGCCAAGAATGGGCTCCCTTTCTGTCGTTTACCAGGGCGTGAACAAAATCGTGTTTTCGTTCATAGAACTTACCGGTCACGTCTGAGTCTGTCAATGAAGACCTACCAGGGAAGGATGTAGCGAGCCCGAGCCATCGCATCACGCTCCGTGACATCGACCTTCCCGGAAAGATCGATGTCACACCCCCGCGCGACGATACGTTCATGCCCGAACAGCTGGTCCTTCTCGAAAGCCCGAGCTCCGCGCTTCGCATCGACGGCCGTACATGCGACATCGGACGGCGCGGGATCGCACAAGCCCGCCAAGCGTTGGCTCTGGTCGCGCAAGCCGCCGCCGACAGAGAGGAGGCGCATCGGCTGGGGCGCGCTCGACACCCCGAAGCGACGCGCGCTGCCGCGTAGGCGGGCGACTCCCGGCGCTTCGGGCCGGCACGACGGTAGCATCGGGTGATGGGCTACGGAATAACGATCCCCTTCGATGGTATTCCCCTTTCAGATCACCAAAGTTGGCTGACGGAGCTGGCCGATCTCGGCTACAGCGACGTGTGGAGCGCCGAGGCGGACGGGGCCGACGCCTTCACGCCGCTGGCTCTCGCTTCGGCGTGGGCTCCGGGCCTGCGTCTCGGCACTGCGATAGTTCCGGTGTTTACCCGCGGGCCGGCGCTGATCGCCCAGAGCGCCGCCGCACTCGCCGAGGCAGCGCCTGGCCGCTTTGCACTCGGTATCGGAACGTCCTCCGACGTGATCGTCGAGCGTTGGAACGGGACACCGTTCGAGGAGCCGTACCGCAAGACTCGGGACATGATCCGGTTCCTCCGACACGCCTTGGCCGGCGAGAAGATCGACGAGAAGTTCGACACGTTCCAGGTTCGCGGATTTCGCCTCAACCGTCCGCCACAGGTCGCCCCCCCGATCCTGGTCGCAGCCTTGAGACCGGGAATGCTCCGCCTGGCGTCTAGCGAAGCAGACGGCGCGATCACCAACTGGCTGTCGGCGAGCGACGTTCCCAAGGTGGCGGCCGAGTTGGGGGAGGGCAAAGAACTTGTCGCCAGGGTCTTCGCGTTTCCCTCTGAGGACACAGCGACAGTCAGAGCGATCGGGAAACGGATGATAGCGGCCTATCTCAACGTTCCCGTATACGCAGCCTTTCACGAGTGGCTCGGCCGCGGCCCGCAGCTCGAGGCGATGTGGGCGGCGTGGAAGGCCGGCGATCGCAAGGCGGCCTTGGACCTCATACCGGACGCCCTCGTGGACGAGTTGGTCCTGCACGGCCCCGCGTCCAGCGTGCGCAGACAAGTCCAGGCTTATTTCGACGCGGGGGTCTCCACAGTTACCCTCGCAGTCATGTCGGTCGGCATCGACTTGCGCAACGCGATACGAGACTTAGCGCCGGCCGCAGGCTAGGACTGCCCGCCGGTGAGATTGCGAAGCGTCGTCGGGGTGGGGGAGGAGGTTGTGGTCGACACGCGCCCGCACTGGCGGTATCTGGCCACACCGACCTGCACTTTGGTCGTGATCATCGCGGGAGGAGTTGCTGCAGCAGTGACCAAGCCGCCGGTGGCGCTCGGGTGGCTCATAGTGGCGCTCCTCGCCTCGTCTGCCTGCTGGCTCGCCGCCCGCTACCTGCGGTGGGCCACCACGCGACTGATTGTCACGTCAGCGCGCGTGATCGAGCGCAAAGGTTTTCTAGCCCGGACAAGCCGGGAGATCCCGATTGCGGCGATATCGAATATCGGGTACCGCCAGACCCTGACGGACAGGATCATCGGGGCGGGTGACGTCGTCATCGAGTCGGCGGGCCTCGGAAGCGAGGAGGTCTTTCCGGATCTGCCACGGCCGAGGACGATACAAAATCAGGTTTACGCCGAAATCGCGCGCTGGCACTCCGGCGCCTGGCCCAACATGCTTCCGCCCGCAGTCGCCGGGCCCGGGCGGGGACCCGGCCTTGGCGGATCGTTTCCGTCCGGGCCTACGTCCACAGATTCCGACAGCCAGAACATCCCGTCTCAGATCGACCAGCTGGACCAACTTCGGCGGCGGGGTGTCATCACCGAGGCCGAGTTCCAGGCCAAGAAGGCCCAGCTTCTGGGAAGAATGTGACCGCACCGGTCAGGGCGGGCGAACCCCGCAGGCTGGTAAGCCTGGTCCCGTCGATCACCGAAACCCTCTTCGAGTGGGGTGTCACCCCTGTCGGCGTCACTCGCTTCTGCGACATCACGGGGAGAGGCGACCGGTCTTCTCGGGGATACGACCCTCCACCCGACGCACCGACCATCGCCATCGTGGGTGGCACGAAGAACCCTGATATCGAAGCGATCGTCGCCCTCGAACCTGACGCCGTGCTCATGGACCGAGAGGAAAATAGGCTCCCCGACGCTGACGCGCTTGAAGCCGCAGGGGTCACCGTCGTGGCGACCGCAGTGCGATCTCTAGGCGACGTCGACGAAGCGATGCTGGAGTTGGGCGAGGCTGCAGGTTTGGCCTACGCGCGGGATACCGCCGCCTTCGACCCATCGGCGAACACAGGCAGACCCACGAGGGTGTTTGTCCCGATCTGGCGCCGCCCGTGGATGACCGTGAGCGAAGACACCTATGCCGGGTCCCTCCTCGAAGCTGTTGGCTTGGTCAACGTGTTCGCTGCAGCGGCCGAGCGCTACCCGACCGTGGAACTTGCACGAGCAGTGCAAGGTCGGGCGGAGATCGTTTTTGCGCCCAGCGAGCCTTACGCCTTCACGGAGCGTCACCGTCAGGAGCTCGAAACCGTGGCGCCGGTCGTGTTCGTCGACGGCAGGGACCTGTTCTGGTGGGGAGCCCGAACGCCAAAAGCGCTGCAGCGACTCGACGCGCTGGCGCGCAGCATCACCGCGAGATAAAGATCGGGGTCATGCCAGGCCCCTTGCAAGGATTCAGGATCATCGAGTTGGCCGGAATAGGACCCGGGCCGTTCGCCGGAATGATGCTCTCCGACATGGGAGCCGAAGTCCTTAGGATCGATCGCGCCGCCGCGGTGCGAGACGGTGCCACCGCGGCCGCTTCTGGTCCTGCCTCGGACGTGCTCGGCCGGGGGCGGCGCTCCATAGGAGTCGACCTCAAGCACGCAGAAGGTCGCGAGACGGTGCTGCGCCTGGTGGAGAAAGCGGACGCCCTCATCGAAGGATTCCGCCCGGGAGTCACCGAGCGGCTCGGCCTCGGTCCGGCCGACTGCGAGGCGCGCAACCCCCGGCTGGTCTACGGGCGTATGACCGGATGGGGACAAGACGGTCCCTACGCCCACGCTGCGGGCCATGACATCAACTACATAGCCTTGAGCGGAACCCTTGCCATGATCGGACGTCAAGGCGAGGCTCCCGTCCCTCCGCTGAACCTGGTGGGCGACTTCGGTGGCGGGGGAATGCTCCTTGCGTTCGGGGTCGTCTG
>JAKCEB010000173.1 GCA_021838305.1 Actinomycetes bacterium
AGCTCATGATCTGGACGGTCGAACCACGCCAACTCTTCGCCACCACTGGGTGCGTGAGGTGCTGCCGAACGGCATGCGACACCAGAAAGTCCCGCATTCCATGCGCTTTGGCCTTTCGGCTGGCAGACGGCGCAAGGGATGGTCTGGCCTGCTTGATCGACGGGGTACGTGGATGGTAGCCCGTTGCCAACGATTCCTTTAGAGGTCACGACATCAAAGTGATCACGCTCAGGGAGATCGAGCATGATCAGAACCGGAAGCTCACCACGTTCTAGGTCTTCAGCACTGAAGGGCTGCCCTCGGAGCTTTTCAGTTAGGAAGTGCCGGGCATTCGCTCGCGCCGTTTCAAGGTCTGCATTCAAGTAAACGACGGAGAAACCACCCGGGGGGTTCCAGCGTCCCCCAAAGCGCTTCGAATACGAGCCATCGAGAGGATCGCTCCATGCTGGGTCGGCCATGCGGTAATGCTCGCCGCTGCGTGCGATGACATCCATCATGCAGTGGTTGCCCAGCCAAACGCTCGCTCGGTCAACTCGCGGAGTTCGTCGTCGCGATCTCGCTTGACCATGTCGAGCATCGTTAGACCGCCGTAGGCGTCTGCGCGTCTGCGTGCAACGAGTGGTAAGCGGCCGGAACTGAGCTTACGCTCCAAGAGTTCACCAATCGATAACAGGTTCGCCAGCTTCTCCCGTCTTTGCAACCTTCGGGCCGTCGACACCCTTTGGGAGGGTAAGGGTGACCAGCAGACTGCGGGGAGGGCCTGTGAGGGCGTCAGTTAGCCCAAGGCGAATGGTGTCACCACCGGTAATGCCTTTTGGGCGTCTGCAAGCGACAGCAGAAAGCCACGGATAGCGGACGTGACCTACCATCAGGCGCCCGCTCCTTCTGTACGCCGCCGCTGCATGACTAAAGGCATTGGCTATGACAGCAACAGCGGCACCCTCGCCTCCGAAACCCAGCCAACCCCCGCCCTTGTCGTACTTCCGGCAGGCCAAGGTGACTCTTGAATCCGTGACAGTCAGGGTAATGCTGACGTCCGACAATCGAGCGACGCGACTACGACGGGGAGATATCTCCTCAACGACCACACCTTTCGCGACGGTCCATTGCGAGAACCCATCCTCCGCCTCGGCCGCTGCTGACGAGAGGTCCTCGTCTGCAAGCGGATAGAGAAACCCGTCGTCGTCAGCATCGTGCCTGTTGCGTACGGCGATTACATCGAAGGGGATAGGCGAGCTGTCAAGCGGTGTGTTTCGACCGGTGTCGTGGTCGCCGAGACCGACGATCCGCCCCTCAGTACTGGCCATTTCCCTCTCCTCTAACTGATAGACGGCGCTTGCGCCGCCCAGTCATCTTTCGGGACGAACGCTAGAAACCCGCCGTCAAAGACGCGTCAAAGTGCTGGTCGACGGGTGCGCTAGAAGTCGTAATGCTTCTCGAGGCGCTCCGCAAGGCGTTGCAGTGAGGCTTCATAATCTTGGACCCACTCCTCGTACTGCATCACCGGCAGCAGTGGGAGCCTCAGCTTCTCAACGATCCCGGCCGGATGGCAGTCCGGTTCGCTTGGCACTTGGCTGGACGCGCCGAGGAGGCGCTGCGCACATTGGACAGCCTGCAACGCATCGATGTGCATACCGCGGAGGTCGATCCGTACTACGCCCCGCACGAGTGTCACTCTCCAGGCGTGGCTGTGACCTAAGCCCTGGCGGACATGCCAGAGCAATGTGCGGATCCGGCCGCCTAGCAGCTGTGGCGCCACGTCACCCCAGAGGCGGTCCCCTAAGACCTCACAGTGCAGAACGCCTTTCGGCGCGAGCGCCAGCGCCAGAACGGCTCGCTCGGCGTTGTGTGTGGCGAAACGACAGCGCACCCCGTCTACGTGGATCATGGCGTCCCCTAGGACCGTCACGTCCAAGCGGCTGCCGCCCGTCATCAGTACCTGATAGGCGACGTCCCCGTCGTCGATTGCCAGCGCCTTCGTGTACCACTTGGCACCTCGAGCGGGATCAGTGCGAGCTAGCAGGACCATCGAGCGGGCATGCCAGTAGCGAACGTCTAAGTCCCGGTAGATCGCTTCTGACTCGGTCAGCGCTGCGTTTGCGATTTTCGGATGTCCGGCGGCCAACTCGGCCTCGCCAAGCACAAGAAGAGTGCGGGCTCGCTCCGACGGCATCAGTTGCTCGGCGAGGAGCCTTTTAAGAGTTAGGATTGCCGCTGCCGGTTCGCCAAGCCCAAGAGATGCGGCTCCCAGTGCTCGCAGTGCAGCGACTCGCCACCAACGCTCTCCGAGCGAATCGAGTACGGCCAGAGCCTCTCGGGCGTCGTCGATAGCTAGCCGCGCTGAGTGACTCGCTGTGAACTCAGCGCGCATGCAACGAGCTATCGCCCCTTGCCACACAAGATTCATGTCGTCCGCGGAGGCGAGCGCTGTGGCAAACGCTGCGCGTGCAGTCGAATGGTCTGCGCGAAGGCTGGCTATGGCTCCTCTTCCGGCTTGGAGTAGCGGCACATCTCGCTGCTCGTGTGGTTCCAGTGCCGATGACAGCAAATTCAGCGCAACATCGATCACTGTCTCAGCGCGTGCGAACTCTCCGCAAGCCACGGAGAAGAAGGCAACGAGCACGGAAGCCGAACCTTCCTGGATGGCCGCTCCGCGGATTCTCGCTAGAGCGAGGCCTTCCTCGGCAAGCGCCAAGGCGTCACGCAACTTGCCTGCGCTGTAGGCCTCCAGGCCCATTCCGACGACCAGTGCCTCATCGGTGGGAACCCCGTCTTTCAATATTAGTCGAGCTTTCTCCCAGTGCTGACAGGCCGCACGGATGTCGCCGAACGCGAGCGCTACGTTGGCGCGAACAAAGGCGACGAACCCGAGTCCGCGCCGCGCATCGAGAGCCGCGAAAGTGAGTTCGGCGCCATCGAGGAGGGTGCGCGCGCGATCGTCGCCGGGCCACACGTCGTGTATCGCAGCGGCGAGCACGGTCGCAGCCCAGGGATGCCGCTCGACGTCGCCTTCCAACAACCTCGGAAGATGCGCCGCGAGGCTCGCTGGATGCCCATGAACGATGAAATCAGGAGCATTCGCTTCGAGCTCCTCGAGGGTCGGATGCTCCAAGTTCACTTCGAAGCGGCCGCGTCCCTGACTTGGTCCCAGCCTCGACATCGAATGCGAGCTTATGTTTTTGCGCGGGACCGTTCTACCCGACTGCGCCCGTCGAAGTTGTCGCTCCGCAGAGCACCGGCTGTCTGCTCCAGGGGATGACGTTATCGACCGCTCGAGGGAGGCTGCGATTCCGCGGAATCGGCGGGGCGGCGCTGAAGCTCTGGCGCTTCCTACGACCAGGGATAGAGCGCGCTCAGGCTTGTGGTCGGTGGTAGATCTCCGAGCGGTGATCGACGTCTAGTGATCCCGGCAATCCCCTGGCCTTGATAATGCGGCGGCAAGAGGTCAGAATATTGATCTATGGTAAATATGTTGACGTTCTCGGAGGCAAAGGCTCACCTTTCCGAACTAGCCGAACGTGTCGAGCGCCAGCATGAGCGAATATTGGTTACACGCAACGGCCGCCCGTCATTCGTGCTTGTAAGTCCTGATGACCTCGAATCCCTTGAGGAGACTCTCGATATTCTTGACGATCCCGAGCTTGTTGCTTCCCTAACCCGGTCGAGATCCGAGGCTGCGCGAGGCGAACTCCTCCCGCTGCCTCCCCGTTGAAGTGCGTTTTGGGTGACTTACGAGGTCCGGATCACCCCCGAGGGTGCTCGGTCCCTCGACAAGCTTCCAACAAAAGTACGCGATGCGGTGCTCGTCGCAATTCGGGGCCCGATCAGCGAGAACCCTCACAGACTCGGCAAGCCTCTCGTCGGAGACCTCGTTGGAATGTTCTCCGCTCGTCGAGGGGACTACCGGATCATTTACAGCGTTGACGAGGTAGCCAACGTGGTGATCGTACATCGGATTCAACATAGGCGCCTCGTATACCGGCCTCGCTGAAGTCGCTCTCCACATGGGAGAAACGCCGAAGTCAGATCAGGCAGCCGACTTTGTCTGCGAAGGCGGGCACGCTGAAGCGGGCGAGTGGGGCACTGAAGTGGGTGCAAGTTGCACCCGTTCTTGCTATAATTGTGGGGCATGCCCAGGGTGGTCCAAATCCGTGGCGTGCCCGACGAGGTCCACGACGCCTTGGCGGGGGCGGCGTCAGCGGAAGGACTCTCGTTGAGCCGGTACGTGTTGCGTGAGCTCGAGCATCTTGCGGCGCGCTCCGCGGTGATACGCAGCAACGCTGGCATTGTCCGCGAAACTCAGGCCAAAGTACAAGGACGTGTAAAGCGCAGCGCGATATTGGAGGCGCTCCACGAAGGCCGCGACGATTGAGGGTGCTCGACGCCGGTGTCGTCGTCGAGCTGCTCGTCGGCGGTCTTGACCCTGATAGGCTCGGCGACGAGGAGCTTGTCGCTCCACATCTAATCGACAGCGAAGTAACGAACGTCCTCCGCAAACTCACACTTCGACGGCTGGTATCCGACACGCAAGCCACTCTGGCGTTGAATGGCTTCGCTCATGTAATCCTGACGCGCTATCCGGTGTACTCGTTGCTACCCCGGATGTGGGAGCTGCGCCATAACTTGAGCGCCTATGACGCCACCTATGTGGCACTCGCGGAGACGCTTGGCGCCACAGCGTTGCTCACGACGGACGCCCGACTGGCGCAGGCGCATGGAGTCCTGTGCCGGGTCGAAGTGATCTAGCCCGATCCGCGGGTGGAGGGGAACAACGTCGAGCGGCAAGCCGGTGATCTTCGGTGCTCATCGTGATTGCAGGCCGGTCACGACCACCCGGAGTGCTCCGTCGTAGAGGGCGACGCCGCAATGCGACCTGCTTCGGTTAGGTGTTCCAAGGACGCTCGGACCACGTCAGGCCTGCGCCACAGGTCTCTGGGAGAAAAATATGTGACCTTATCTGCTACCTCGGTGATTTCTCCGAGAAACGCCTCGTGGGCGCCGGAGTTGGGATCTTCGACGGTGCCCTTGACGAACAGTGTGTCGAGCAGGCCGACTTGGAGCCGTTGACACCGGGGCCGACACCGAGGCTTGCGACGACTTCGTCTATCTGCTCGACAGTGCCGAGTGCTCCGAGAATTCTTCGCAACGAATTGACCAGCCATGGCCACGGCGTGGGCGCGTCCGGCAACGCTTTTCGCACCTTCGGTTCTGTTTTCTCCAAAATCCGGCGGACACGTGCACCACTCATCCCTCTTCGCCGACCGATCTCTTCGAAGGTGACCCCACCGTCACCACCAATCCAGGCTTCGAAGATCGCGCGGTCACGGCTTTCGCCGGCGGCTGCGAGCAAGACCCGGGCACCGCGGCGGAGATCGAGGGCCCACGGGGCGCAGGCAGCCAGGATCGCGCCGACTGCTTCCCTGACGGCTGGCGGCCCGCTTTCGAGATAGTCCAGTAGCGGACGGCGGGTGTCTCGCCGTTCTGATGCGAGCACCACAGTGACAGCGTCGGGGCAACCCTGAGCGCGCGACATTGCGGTGTCTCCGGCCACGATCCAAAGCTACTCGACGCGATTGGCCGCCGGTCTGATGCCGGCGACGTCACCGGTATCCGGTCACACTTTCCCCTTTTGTGAGATGTACACGTTGGTGCTACGCGGGGACCGCCAAGGTCACGAGGCAGCCAATGAGATCAACTCCGACGAGGCACTCTAACTCGTCGACCGCGAGCTTCACGGGATACGCCCGGACCGTAACGACCAGGGTCTGTAGCGGCGAGTGTGAGCTGTTATCGCGGTTGCGCCGTCCTCGTTTCCGCTGCCTATGCGACGGCTCGCACTGAAGTGATCGGGTATGAGATGTATTCCTCGTATGACTGCGAGGTCCATATACCTCGAGAACTTCCCTGATGACCTCGTCCAGGCCTAGCGATATCGCGTCAGTGGGCGGGTGTGACACGCGGCCAAGCGGTAATGTACGTGTGCTGAGTAAGGAGCTAGTTGTGATGACCCGAACGGTCCATGTGCCTTATACCGTTGAGCAAGACGAGGACGGTGTGTGGTGCGCCCACGCGCAGCTACGGCCTGGTG